>JAFGLH010000137.1 GCA_016928165.1 Pirellulales bacterium
TACTCCCCTCTCCCGCAAGCGGGAGAGGGGTCGGGGGTGAGGGCGGTTGGCGCATGAAAAACCGAAGTTGTTTTTGAACGGCGACTTAGCGGCGGGTAGTTGCTTGTACTAGGCCGTTTCAGCCGGTAAAATGGAAGCACGTTCCCTTTTGATGTTCTTCGTTGTTATTCCCACCCCACAAGGATCTCCCGTTATGGCTACACGTTCGGATTCATGCAACGGCAACGGCGACAGCCGCCGCAGTTTTCTGAAAACCACTTCCGTCTTGGCCGCGACCGGCACTCTGGCTGGCGGGTTGCCGATCGCACGCGCGGCGCACGTCGGCGGAGGCGACGCTTTGCGGATCGGCCTGATCGGCTGCGGTGGCCGGGGACGCGGCGCGGCGCTGAACGCGCTAAAGGCCGATAAAAACTGCAAGCTGGTGGCCATGGCCGACGCCTTCGACGACCGCCTGCAATTCAGTTTGAACTTCCTCGCCAAGCAGGCGGAAAAGGCCTTCCAGACCACGGATCGGGTCGCCGTCGACGCCGACCATCGTTTCGTCGGCTTCGAGGCCGGGCGACAGTTGATCGACAGCGGCGTGGACGTGGTGCTGCTGGTCGAGCCGCCCCACTTTCGCCCCGCCCATCTGAAAGCGGCCATCGACGCCGGCAAGCACGTCTTTTCCGAAAAGCCGGTGGCCGTAGACTCGCCCGGCGCACGCAGCGTGCTGGAAAGCGTGCAAGCCGCGAAGCAAAAGGGCCTCAGCCTCGCGGCCGGACTCTGCTGGCGGTACGACCCGGCGACCCGCGAGACGATGAAGCGGATTCACGACGGAGCGATCGGACGGATCAGGTGCATCCAGGAAAACTATCTGGCCGGCCCGCTGGGACATCGCCCACGCCTGCCCGAACAGACCGAGTTCGAGCACCAACTGCGGAACTGGCAGTATTTTGTCTGGCTCTGCGGCGACTTCAACGTCGAGCAGCACGTGCATAGTTTGGACAAGGCGGCCTGGGCGATGCGCGACGAGCCGCCGGCGAAGGCTTGGGGGATGGGCGGACGATTGCGACGCGATCCGACCCAAGGCGACGTCTACGACCATCACGCGGTGGTCTACGAATATGCCGACGGCACCCCGGTCCATGCCTATTGCCGCCAAATTTCCGGCTGCGACGTGGACGTTTCGGACACCTTCTTCGGCACGAAGGGGACGGCCTATTTGTACGGCAATCCCCGCATCGAAGGCGAGAATCCCTGGCACTACGAAGGTCCCAGACCCGGCTCGGGAATGTACGACCAGGAACACAAGGAATTGTTTGCTTCGATCCGCTCGGGCAAGCCGATCAACGACGGCGATTATCTGGCAAAGAGCACGATGTGGGCAATCCTCGGCCGGATGACCGATTACCTCGGCAAGCCTTTGACCTGGGAGAAGGCGCTCGGCTCGCAACAGGATTTTACGCTGCCGCGCTACGCCTTCGACGTTGCTCCGCCCACGGTCCCCGACGCCGACGGTAAATATCCCATTCCCTTGCCCGGGCTGACGAAGTTTATTTAGCATAGGCCTGATTGAAGACCCGGCGTTAATCAAATGTCGGGTCACGACCCGGCCCGACATCTTCCCCGACCTGCTCCTTGACCAGCAGCAGGATCGCGGCGCCGAGGCTACGGGTCGCCCAGCCGAAGAGGAACAACAAAGCGAAGAATTGCACCTCGGCGGGGCCGATGGAAACACTCGAAGCCCGATAGAGATCGACCAGCCGGCCGCCGACGACCACGCTGACCGCGTAAAACAATCCGCGCAGCCCGTCAAAGGCGGCGATGTACGAGGCATTGGTCTCCCGCGGGGCGAGCTTCAACATCAGGTTCGGCATGCAGACGTTCAGGCCGGCGTAGGCGATCCACAACGCCCAGGCCCCGACGAGCCACCACCAGCCGCCAAGCGTGGCCGCAACGAAGAACAACATGCCGGCCGCGACCAACAACTGGGAGACGATCATCACCGGGCGGTTGCCGAAGCGGTCGGCCAGCGCGCCGAGCCGAGGGCTGACGCCCCAGCGCCCCAGCCGCGAGCCGGTTTCTAGGGAAAGCATCGCCGCCAGCGGCAGCCCCAACACATGCATGGGGAAATATCGTTGGGCAGCTTGCGTGACCCCGTTGAACAGCGAGAACCAGCAGCCGAACAGCAGCAGCGGCAGGAACCGCGCGTCGCCAAACGGCGCCACAAACTCTTTCAAACCACGGCGGATGTCGCTCAAAGTGATTTTCGGACATTTGGTATCACGTTTAGGAGCAATCGAGGGCATCAAACACAATGGCACGAGGGCGACGAACATGAAACCGGCGCCCAGCGCGGTTGCAATGCCGTATGGAATCCACGCCGGCAGCGCGGGACAAGTCTTCTCGATGCCCCAGACGAACAGCCCTACGTCGATTGCCGCCGCGGCGGTCCCGGCCACCATCCAGCGTTCCCGCACGCCGAGAAACCGGCCGCGAATCCGCCCCCGAGCAACGTCGGCCAGCCACGACCAGAGCGCCACCGTGCCCAGGTATTGCAGCAAATGGTAAACGCACCAGAGCGCGATCAGCGCGGTCAACGACCAGCCTGGCGCGGGCAGCCGGCCGGGCGCACAGGTCCACGGCAATACCGAGAGCGTCAGCGCGCTGAGCAAAAAGCACGCAATGCAGAAACGTTTGCGGTTGCCGAACTGTTGGATCATCGCCGGGGCGGCGAGTCGCAGCAGGCCGGCGACGTGCGGGGCAGCCAGGATCAGGCCGATGCCCAGCCCCAGACGCTCGTAGTGCAGCTCCCGTGCGAGATAGATTATCAACGTGGCGCCGGCCAGTCCGTTGCCGATCGCCCAGACAGCCCCGTTCCAGACCGCCAGTCGCCGCGCCCTGCGGCGTTGGAAGACGGGCAGCGGGGGAAGAACGTTCGAGAACATCGGTTTTGCCATTGTCCTCGATTGCCGATGCTTTGGCAACTGTCGGCGGAGGGCCGTCGCGCCGACGGCCGCTAAATTATTGCGATCACCTCAGTTCGATGATCCAATCGTTCGCTCCGGATCGGGTCAAATGGGCGCGAATCTCCGCGTGTTTTTTCTCGTCTTGGACGACGATCCGATAGCTGCCGTGAAAACCGCGAAACTTGAACCGTCCGTCGGCGTCGGTCGCGCCCGAGAGATCGGTTTTCCACTCTTTTGAGATCAATCGTTTAAGTTTTTGATAGACCGGCTTGGGCGTTAGGTCGGAACGCAACATTCCCCCGCCGGCGCGCCAAGAGCCGCGATCGCACAGGTCCCACCATGTGATAGCGCGAACGGCCGGGTGGGAAAAGCATACGCGGTAGAACTTCTCGGCGTATTCGGCCTGCGCCGCCTCGTCCCATGCGCCTTGGCGATAGCCGCCGACTATCGGCCCTTCGCCCGAGGTAGGCGTGAACTCGGTTATGTGCAATTCCTTGCCCAACGAGGCGTAATGGTCGAGTATTTTCCAGACTCGATCCAGCGGGAACCACATTCCGGCCGGCTCGTGGGCCTGGATGCCCACGGCGTCAAAGGGGACGCCGCGCCGTTCGGCGTCGCGGAGCAGCCGGAAGAACAGCGGACGGCCGTCGGCCAATACGTGGCAGTCGTTGACGATCAGACAGGCGGACGGGTCGGCCCGGCGTGCCCAACGATACGGAAGGTCGATCTTCGGCAGCCGATGGAAGGTCGGCTCGTTGACCACCTCCCAGAAGTCGATCTTGCCGCGGTAGCGTTCCACGATCTCCGTTACTCGCTGGCGTTGCTGTTCGGCCGGGGGAAGTCCGTCGGACCAGGCGGGAGCCCCGGCCTCGTCGCCCCAGAGGAGCGGGTGTCCTTTGACGCTGATCTCCCGCGGCCGACACCAATCGACGAGCTTGTCGGTGCGGGCGTAATCCGGCTCGCCGCGGCGGCGTTCGTAGCTCCGCCAATAGAAGGCGGTGGTGGCATAGTTGAACATTTCCTCGAACCGCCTCTTGTATTCGGCGTCGAGCGTAGGATCGGCGAAACGGTCGAACATGTAAATATTGCACCCGAAAAGGAAGTCGCCGCCGGTCTGTGCGGCCCGCACCTTCGCGCCGGCGACGGGCTTGCCGGCGGCGTCCACCACTCGGACCCGTGCCGTCGACTTGCGGTGTTTTTCAATTTGCTCGGGGCATTTTTCCAGCACGTCCCGCTCGCGTTTTCGGCCTGTTTCCACCCACTGCTCGAGCGGGACGACGGTCGGCTCGTCCGCGCCGGGCGGAGAAGCGACGGTGATGCGGACGAGATAAAGGTTGCGGTCCTCGCCGTCGGTTTTTCGGTCGTTGACAAAGGCCGCGGCGATTTCGCGGTCGCCGGCGTCAATGCGGACTTGAAATTCGTAGTCGGTCATTTCATCGCGCGAAACGGCGGCGGTCGCCGCCGGGAAACCGTCGACCAGCAGCGCCATTTCGGGCCAGACGCCTTCGGCCGGGCTGCCCGCGGCGCGGACGACAATTCGATAATTTCTCGATCGGGCGAAACGGAGAAATTGCCCGACGCGGCCGTTCGACCAGAGGTTCCAAACGCCTCCTTCGATCGGTCCGCCGTCGGTTCGCAGGGGAGCTTCGCGGGCAACGATCACGACGTCGGCCCCGGCCGTTGCGGGAACTGCCGCCAGCGCGATCGCCAAGACGAAACGACTTGCACGCTGCATGTGATAATCCCTTTCCGGCGCACGGCCCCCGTTATTTTCCGACGAATTTGGACGAGTCCGCGTGCATCCGCGAAGTCAGGTCTTCTAGCGATTGCCGAGTAATCGCCGCATCGGGCAGGGTGAAAAAGAAGGTGGTCCCCTGGCCGTCGACCGAATCGAGCCAAATTCGTCCGCCGTGCCGTTCGACGATCTTCTTGCAGATTGCCAGGCCGATGCCCGTTCCGGGATACTCCCGCCCTTGCAGCCGCTGAAACGTCTGGAAAACGCGGTCGAAATACTCTTTCGGGATGCCGATGCCGTTGTCTTGCACCGCGAATTGCCAAGCTTCATTCGCGCGGGTAGCCGTGATGCGTATCAAGGGCGGCTCCTCGCGTCTGAACTTGATGGCGTTGCCCAGTAGGTTCTGAAAGAGTTGAACCAACTGGGTCTGGTCGCCGGTTACGGTGGGCATCCGCCCGATCTCGATTCGCGCGTCTTGAGATTGAATCATTGATTCCAGGTTGGCCGTCACCTGAATCATTACCGATCGCATGTCTACCGATTGGAGCGGTCCCCGCAAGCGGCCGGCGCGCGAGTATTCCAAGAGATCCTCGATCAGTCGGTTCATGCGCTCGGCGCCGCCGACGATCTGGGCCAAGTATTCGTGGGCGGTGAGATCCAGGCTATCGTGAAACTCCTCTTCGAGCAGTTGGCAATAGCCTGAAATCGTCAGCAACGGGGAGCGGAGATCGTGGGCGACCACCGAGGCGAAGGTTTCCAGTTCGCGATTGCTTCGGGCGAGTTCCTCGGTGCGGTCGGCCACCGCCCGTTCGAGGTCCAAGGCGTAGCGGCCGACCCTCTCGTGACACGCCCGATGAACGTGGCGCAACAACTCGCCGCGGTCGCTCAGCTTTTCCAGATAGGCGAACGCGCCGAGATGGAGCGCCTCCTTGATTGAATCGTAGGAAGCGGCTCCGGTGTAAATTATTACCCGGACGTGGTCGTCGCAAGTATGAATTTGCTCGAGCAACTGCGTGCCGCTCAGATCGGGCAGGCGGTAATCCACCACGGCGACGCCGAAATCCCGCTCGCGGACGTGTTTCAGGGCCTCCCGAGCCGACCCGCAGCCGATCACCTGGAACCCCTCGTCCTGGAGCGTGTCGCAGAGCAACTTCAATTCCGCAGCGTTGTCTTCGACGATCAAGACGTGCGAAAAACGGTCCGCGGACATCGTTCCTCCTCCACGCCAATAGAGTGCCACTTTTTCGCCTCGTTGTCTATAGCGGAATGAAGGGAAAACGAAAAATTCAGCCCTCTGCGGCAATTACGGCCACCGGTTCCCACAGGGAGCGCGGAAAGGAGGGATGCTTGCTTTATCCGCCTTCGTGAGACTATTTCCGCATCAGCCAGGGGGCGATTATTCGCTTTATCCGCTTCCATGTGCCCGTCGGCGGAAACAGTTCCTCCTCGCCCATTGCCATCAAGTAGGCACGAAAACTGTTCAGCACTTCATGTGCTTGGGCCAGCGCGTCCTGCCGCCGCCGGTCTCGGTCGGTGAGAGGGTTGACCTGAATGTGGATTTTGGTCCGCGTCGGTTCTGGGCCGGATTTCCGCTCCCGCGGATCGCCGTCGTGCTGAAAGCGCTCCTCCTCGAACCATAACTCGACGCGCACGGCGGTCGATCGGTCCGCCATTCGCCGGGTGCGGCCGACCAGCGGCTGATCGATCTCCAGCAATACTCGGTTGCCGTCGATCGAGGTGATCCGCGCTCGATGATCGGCCACGAAGCCGCGCAACTTTTCCACGGCGATCCGCACCGGCACGGGCGTGACCAGGTCTTGTTCGAGCAATTTATTCGGTCTGGACGATTTCGATCGCGCCGAGGTTGAATCTCCACCGGCCCGCTTATCGCCGATGCCGCCTCCGAGTTGCACGACGGTGTTGCGTCCCTTTGCCTTGGCCATGAACAGCGCGCGGTCGGCGCGGCGGAGCATGGTTTCCGGTGTGTCGCCCGGCTGTATCTCCGTCACGCCGAAACTGACGGTTACCGCATGGCCGTCCATTTTCACCTGGGCGATTTGTCCAAGCGACTTGCGGGCTTGTTCGGCTCGTCGGGCAGCCGAGGCGCTGTCGCAGTCGGCGCAGAGGACGACGAACTCCTCGCCGCCGTATCGAGCAACCAGATCGCCGGGTCGGCAGGAACTCTTCAGCAAGGAAACAAGGCTCAGAATGGCTTCGTCGCCCGCCTGGTGGCCGTAGGTGTCGTTGACCTGCTTGAAGTGGTCCAGATCGCACATAACCAAGCTGCAAGAAACCTCTTGTTGTTGATGCGCGGCGACGAACATGGCCAGCACGCGGTCGAACTCCGCCCGATTGGCCACCTGGGTGAGCGGATCTTTTGTGGATTGTTCATGCAGGCTTTGGCAGCGCCGCTCCAGCGAGATTTCCGAAGAGGCGTCGTGAAACAAGAGCACGGCCCCCTGAGTCACGCCCGAACGGTCGATCACCGGAATCGCGTGCGCGTCGATGGCCACCATCCGCTGCCCCCGACCGACGATCTTCAGCCGCCGCAGCGATTGAACGCCGCAACGGATGGCGGTTTGCACGGGACACTCCGCCTCTTGAATCGAGCGTCCTTTTTCGTCGCAGAGCTCGAGCAAGTCGGGCCGCCATATTTGACCTCTGACGCCGGACCCGCAGACGCCGGTGAGCCGCTCCGCCCCGCGGTTCCAGAGCAGGACGCGGCCCGCCGCGTCGACGTACACCACCGCATCGTACATGTTGTCCAAGAGCCGGCCGTGAAACAACGCTTCGACTTTAGGATCGTCGCCCGGCGAGGGGGCGAAATTCATCTCCCAATACGAGTTCACCGCCGCCGGATCGAGTGTTTTCAACCAGCGATGGGCCGCCTCCCAACGCGCGGCGATCTGGTCTTCCAAACAAAACTCCGCGAACCGATGGACCAACTCCGGATCGAACTGCGACGCGGAACACTCAAACAATTCCGCCATCGCCCCATCCCGCGAGCGGGCGGGACGATAGACGTGATCGGTCGTCATCGCGTCGAAGGCTTCGACGATGGCGATCATCCTCGACCCCAACGGTATCCGTCGGCCGCGCAACGGATAATTCTGCCGGCTGCCGTCGTACCAGGCGGGAATGTGTTCGACAATATCGAGCATCTTTTTCGACGCGCAACCGCGACGGAGAATTTCCAGGCTCATTCTCCGCGCTCTGGCTATCACAGCCGATTCGTCGCGGTCCAACGCCGCGGGTTTCAAGAGCACGTGGTCGGGCACGCCGATCAAGCCCACGTCGTGCAACAATGCCGCCAATTCGATCGCTTCGCGGTCCTCCGCGGGCAACTCCATTTTTATCGCCCAGGCGGAACTGCTCAACGCCACGCGGATCGCATGACCGGCCACCGCCGCGTTCTTGCACTGCAAGGCGGCGAACAAGCCCGCCGCCACGCCGAGGCGAATCTGTACGAGTTGGGCGTCGGCGGCGTCGCTAAACACCGGCGGCAGCGTCTCGCCGGCCGCGCTGACCGCCTCCAATTCGCGCAGCAGAGAGTTCAGTTCGGCCATCCAACGCTCGGCCGAAATGGAAGAAGCCGGCGGCGGAACGACGATGTTGTTGGAAGCGATTGTGGATTCAGACAGTGGTTCGCTGGGAATGTTCATAGGTGCGTGATTCTCTAGGGTGGCATCCGTCAATGAAACCCTAGGTCACGCATGGAGTTGGGGCAATTATTCCCGCGACGGTTCCTCGTACATGCAAACCGCCAACCTTGGCCGGATAATACTCGCGCATTGGTCACGAGGAGGAAGAGGGCGCATATCCGCTATAACTCTTCTGATTGGACGGGGGGAAACCGCGCATTTCCGCCCGGTTTTCGCAGTTTCGTGTGTTTCACCCAAAAACGTGGAAAGGCCTGTTAACATCGGATGTATGGGATGTTTAGGCTGAGTGCTGCCACCTTAGTGGAGTTGCCGACCGAGCCGTGCCGAAGCAATGAAATAGTCTGCATGCCATCCTCCGACCATATAACTTGCCACCGCGACCGTGTCCCTTTCCATCTCCAGTTCGTTCCGACGATACGCGCAGCGCGACGAACGCCGTCGCCGGCTGATGACCGACGATCTGTACGACCAGACGGCACGGACGACGTGTCGCGTTTGGCCCGACGACGCCCCGGAGCGGAAGTCCCTACACTACGGAGATGCCGAGTTCCTCGATCAACAGTTGCGGCTGCTCGATCTGGTGCCGCGGCGATTTGTTGCTTTGATGTTTCTTTTCTCGGGCGGCGCGGCGGCAGCCGTGGGATTGGAGTTCCTCTACGGCTGGATGGTTGCACGGATGGGGGACGGCGGCACGGCCATTGCCGCCTTGGACCTGGGATCGCGGGGGAGCCTGGCTTGTTGGTTCTCTTCGCTATTGCTGCTATCCGCGTCGGTCGCCGCGCTGCTGGTCTACTCGGTGCGACGCCACCGCACCGACGATTATCAGGGTCGATACCGCGTCTGGATTTGGGCCGCCGGCGGATGTTTCCTGCTGGCCGCCGAGCAGGCGACGGGGCTGCGCGAGGCGTTCCGCGAGTTGATGATCTTTCTGACCGGCACGTCGTTGCTCGGCGGCGGCGATCTCTGGTGGATCATCGCTTACGGGATTATTTTTGGGGCAATCGGTTCCCGGGTGCTGATCGACCTGCGGCGCTGCGTTCCCGCCGTGGCCGCGCTGTCCGCCGCCTCGGTTGCCTTCGGTCTGGTCGTTGCCCAGCGGTTTGGTTGGGGATTTTTTGTCGGCGGGACCAGCCAAGTCATGTACCTGGCCGGCTGCGAGATGGCGGGTAGTGTGTTGTTGTCGGCGGCGTTCGCGTTTTATGCACGTTACGTGATACTCGATGCCGAGGGTCTGCTGCCGCGCCGGCGGAACGACGCATCCGAAGATTGCAGTTCGGATGAGAACAATTTTCAATCGACCGGTCCCGGGCGGTGGCGGAAGATCGACCCGCCGCACGCCACGCCTCAGCCCGCTTATCGGCAAGCGCCGAAAATCGCGCCCGCTTCCTCGACCGCCGCCATCGCCGCCCCAGCGTCGGTCACTCGCAAGTTGACCAAGGCGGAAAAGAAGGCCCTGAGGAAACGGCTGCTACAACAGCGGTTGGAGCGGGAACGGAAGTGCGGGTAGTGTTCGGCGGCCGGTGGCTGGCGATCCGTGAAGGCAACGTCCTCCGAGTGCGGCCGGCGGGGTCGTCATCTCGCGGCATTGTGCGGCAATCAAGATTTGATATTCTAATCCTATTCACCGACCACTGGCCTCCGACCACCTACCACTAATGACGATCCGCACCCGCTTCGCTCCCAGCCCGACCGGATACCTGCACATCGGCGGCGTCCGCACCGCCCTGTACAACTGGCTTTTTGCCCGTAAACACGGCGGGCAGTTCATCCTGCGGATCGACGACACCGATCGGCAGAGAAACGTCGAGGAGGCGCTCCGCCCGATCCTCGACGGGCTGCGCTGGCTGGGCATCGACTGGGACGAGGGGCCGGAGGTGGGCGGGCCGTTGGGGCCATATTACCAGTCGCAGCGTGTGGACCGCTACCGCGACGCGGTCGAACGGCTGGTGGCCTCCGGCGGCGCCTATTACGACTACGCCGCCGCCGAGGAAATACAGGCGGAGCGGGCCGAGGCCGAGCGGCAAAAACGCACCTTCCGCTACAGCCGCCGATTCATGGCCGAGACCGTCGCCGACCGCCGACGATTCGAGGCCGAAGGCCGACGGGCAGTCGTTCGCTTGAAAATGCCCGGCGAGGGAAAGCTGATTATCGACGACGCGATCCGCGGCCGGGTCGAGTTCGACTGGGCCAACGAGCAGGACCACGTCGTCCAACGCGCCGACGGCAGCTTTTTGTATCACCTGGCAAACGTGGTCGACGATCGCGATTTCCAGATCACGCACGTGATCCGCGCCGAAGAGCACCTATCGAACACGCCCCGCCAGGCGTTCATCATCGAGACGCTCGGCTACGAGCGGCCGGCCTATGCCCATCTGCCTTTCGTCGCCGAGCCGGGCAGCCATACAAAGCTCAGCAAGCGAAAACTGAACAAGTATTTGAAGGACCGCGACTTCGCCGAGCTGCTCGAACGCGGCCGGAAGATCGCGGCGCGGATCGGCCACCCTCTCGAAGCGGACGCCTTCAATCCGGTGATCGTCGATTTCTACCGCTCGGTCGGTTTCCTGCCCGAGGCGATTGTCAACTATCTCGCCCTGTTGGGCTGGGCGCTGGACGATAAGACCGAGCATTTTTCCCGCCCGGAGTTGATTGCCGCGTTTTCGCTCGCTCGCGTGAACAAGGCGCCGGCCAGTTTTGACCCGCGCAAACTGATGGCTTTCCAGGAGCGGCACTTTCACGCGCTCTCGCCGGAGCGGAAAGTCGAGTTGGTCGTGCCATTCCTGGAAAAGGCTGGATTGGTCCAGTCGCCCCCAAGCAACGAGCGGAAAAAATATATTGAAAACGTCACGGCGGCGGCCGGCGATCGGATAAAGGTGGCCGGCGACATTCTGGATTCCGATGATTTCTTCCAAGCGGACGATCGGCTCGAATACGACGAGAAGGCGGTGGAAAAGAACCTCGGCAAGGAAGAAGCATTGGAGTTGCTGACGAAGTTACGCGACCGGCTGGCGACCTTCGAGCCGTTCACTCCCGACGCGCTGGAGGCGATGCTCCGCGAGTTCGTCGAGACCGAGAGGATTAAAATCGGACAACTCATTCATCCGTTGCGCGTGGCGCTGACGGGCAAGTCGATCGGTTTCGGACTGTTCGACACCCTTGCGATCCTCGGACGCGAACGATGTCTGCGGCGGATCGAACGGGCACTGGCAGCGGCGGGAAAAACCTCGTAATTCACGTTACCCATTTATGGTGTAGCATGTTACAATAACTCCAATGTCTACTCCCTCGCGTCCTCCTCACTGGTTTTTGCGCGGCGCCGATCAGTTTGCCGTGGCGGCGTTGGTCGTTCTGGCACTGGCGGCGTCGATCGGCTGGTGGATTGCCCAGGGGGGATTCCAAGGACGGTTGATCGAAATCGACCGGGCCGAGCCGTTGACGGTCCAGTTCGAGGTGGATATTAACAAGGCCGACTGGCCGGAGCTGACGATGCTGCCGGGCATCGGCGAGACGCTGGCCCGGCGGATCGTCGCCTCGCGCCGCGCGGAGGGGCCGTTCGCCGACCACGCCGACCTGCGGCGCGTGAAAGGTATTGGCCCGAAGACGCTGGAACGCATCCGGCCCTATTTACGCCCCATGCCCGGCGCGGAAAACGTAGCCGGGAAGTAACGCACAACAGGTTCGTTTGTCCCGCCGTTTTCGTTGGCGGAAAAAGGGGAAAGGCGCCGTGGCGGCAACGCTTCTGCTTGCGCCATACCGATTTGCGCCACGGAGCCAGTCCCCATTTTCCGCTAA
>JAFGLH010000138.1 GCA_016928165.1 Pirellulales bacterium
CAAGTCAAGGCGTTTTAAGGCCGCAAGCCCTCACCCTAGCCCTCTCCCGGAGGGAGAGGGGACTTTCGTTTTCGAATTTGCAAAAGTTCAGCTTAAACAATCGCTAAGCAAAATGACTCCTCAAAATAGCGCCACCGTGGCGATCGTCGGCGGCGGGCCGGCGGGGTTAATGGCCGCAGCCCAAGCGGCCGAACGAGGATATCGCACAATCCTCTTCGACAAGAATCGCCAGTTGGGGGTAAAAATCCTCCTTTCCGGCGGCTCGCGCTGCAACCTCACCCACGACGCCGACGCCCGGGGAATCGTCGAAGCCTTCGGGCCAAACGGCCGTTTTCTCCACTCCGCCCTGGCCGCCTTCGGGCCGCGACAGGTGGTCGAACTGTTCGAGGCCGAGGGCGTGCCCACCAAAATCGAGCCGGGCGGAAAGGTCTTTCCTGTCAGCGACCGCGCGGCCGACGTCCGCGACGCCTTGACGCGCCGCGCCAAACGCGGCGGTTGTCTGTTCGCCCTGGGCGAGCCGGTCGCGGACGTCGCCCGAACCGACGCCGGTTTCCAAATCGTCGCGCCGCAACGCTCGATCGCGGCCGCCAAGTTGATCTTGGCCACCGGCGGGCAATCGTATCCGTCCTGCGGCACGACCGGCGACGGGTATCGCTGGGCCGCCGCGCTGGGACATCGCATCGTCGCCCCGCATACCGCTCTGGTCCCGGTCACCAGCCACGCGCCGTGGGTGTCGGCCCTGCAAGGGATTACGCTCGCCGACGTTTCAGTTCAGGTCGTTGATCCCATCAACGATACCAACCGGAGCAAGGAAACCTGCCTCGCCTCTCGTCGCGGCGCGTTGCTGTTCGCCCACTTCGGCGTCTCGGGGCCGGCCGTCATGGACGTCAGCCACGCCGTCAGCGGTTCGACCCATCCCACGCAACTTCTGCTGCGCTGCGATTTGTTGCCTGATATTGCGGAACCGGAACTGGACTCGCATCTGGCGCGGGCGTGTGCGTCGTCGGGCAAGAAGCGCGCGGCCGTTTTGCTCGATCCCTGGCTGCCGCGCCGCGTCGGCGAGACGCTGCTGGAGCTAAGCGGAACGCCGCCGGACCGGCCCGCCGCCGAGTTCTCGAAATCCGACCGCGCCCGGCTGCTGCGCAACGTCAAACGGCTCGATATACCCGTCGCCGGGACGATGGGCTTTCGCAAGGCCGAGGTCACGGCCGGCGGGGTGGCGTTGGACGAGATCGACTCGCGGACGATGCGGAGCCGCATTGTGCCGAATCTTTACATAGCGGGCGAACTGCTCGATCTCAACGGCCCGGTGGGCGGCTACAACTTCCAGGCCGCCTTCAGCACCGGCTGGCTGGCGGGAATGAAAGTCTAGGTAACGGTGTGATTACGCTACGCTCATCCGCCCCTACATACTTAACGATTGTACTAATATATGGCATGTTTGTACCAGATATGAGTACAGAGAGATGCCAGTCCAATCTGTCGCGGGCATTATTCGGCAAAGCCCGACTAAGGGTGTTGTCCACGCTGTTCGGCCGGCCGGATGGGTCGATGTACCTCCGACAACTCGCCCGAGAAATCGGCATGGGACTCGGGGCGGTGCAAAACGAGGTCCGCCGGCTTACGGAGGCGGGCATCCTGTTGCGGAGCAAACGGGGCAACCAAGTCTATTATCAAGCCAATCGGACGTGTCCGATCTACGCGGAGTTGCGAAGTCTGATGCTGAAAACGGCCGGCGCGGCCGATCTCATCGGCCACGCCCTAATTCGTTACTGTTGCGGAAAGCTCCAAATCCGTAGGGTGCGTGCTTGCACGCACCTTATTTCGCGGCAAAACTAAGCTGGTGCGTGCAAGCACGCACCCTACAGTGGTTTTCCGCAACAGAAACTAATTCCATTGGCCGATCGGATTCAAGCGGCGTTTCTGTTCGGTTCGGTCGCCGTCGGCCGGGAAAATCGAGCCGGCGATATAGACCTCATGGTCGTCGGCGGCGTAACATTCGCGGAGGTCGTCGAGGCAATCGCCCCGATCCAGCGGGAGTTGGGCCGGGAGATCAATCCGGTCGTCTTTCCGCCGGACGAGTTCCGGCGCAAGCTGGACGCCGGCCACCATTTTCTTTCTAATGTAATCAGAACCGACAAGCTCTTTCTGATCGGAGACGAGCGTGAGCTTGCGCGACTGGCTGCGAAACGGATGGCTGATTGAACACCGCGGCAGCGCCGACGAGATTTGTAGGGTGGGTCGAGCGCAGCGAGCCCCACCAACTTGCCGCACATTTTCAATGGCGGGACTGCGCTGCGCTTGCCCCACCCGACATTATTTCGTCGCCCGGAAGCGGATATTGCCAACTTCGCTTGTGGGAAGCGACTCCTTCGGCCGATTGCGAGACCGCTGGCCTAATTCTTGGAATTGCCCCCTCGGTTGGCGAGCGGTAGGATGCGGATGGGTGGAGACGGGAATTGGCAGGTCAGGCTGTGCCTGACAAGCTCGTCTGACCATGCAATCGTCAGGCACAGCCTGACCTACTACTACTCAACGATAAGCGTCTTTCCCGTCGTCCAACGTCAAGACATTTACGGTCCGAGTCGATTCGTCGATGCCGAAAAACAGACGAAATCGCACGATCCGATAACGCCAGGTTTCCGGCTCGTATCCCCGGAGCTTTTTGATGTTGGAGACGAATCGCGGCTGGATCCGCAGTTGCGGATAAACGTATTTACTCAACTTATGAACCATAAAAGCACGTCGCCGCGGATCGAGTTTTTCCAACGCCCGACGGAACTGGTCGGTATCGAAGACGCGATATTCAGTCAACGTATTGCCCCCGTTTTGAAAGGGCATCGGCGTGACCGCGCCGGATGCTCTCGTTCAACGAAGCATTGCCGAGGGTTTCGGCCGTTTCGACCTCGTCCGTCAACTCGCTTTCCTCGATGTATCGCCGGGTGGCGGTCTCGATGAAGTTCGACAACGGGCGGTTGTCGTTCTCGGCCGATTGGCGGAAAAGTTGATAAACGTCGTCGCTGAGGCGGAGAGTAACTGTTTTTGGCATAAGGCACCTGTATTTCATTGACTATCAATAGAATACTATGGAATATATTTGCAGTCAATTCCGACCCGATCCCATGAATAACGGCGGCAATAAATCAGCCCTGCAACACCCCGGCAGATGGATGCTAAGATTGGAAATTTTGAAAGTTGATGACCAACTGGAAAATAGTAGGTAGTGTGTAGATGGTAGTGGCCAAAAGGGCTAGGGGGGTTTGGTGTTGTCCGTAATGTGCCTATGTTCCCTTGACTTACGACGAATCGGCAGGTATCGTCCGCGTCCTAATCGTCGGAACGTGTAAAGTCGGCCGGGTCTAGGCCCGGCTCGATCAGAGCGACTATTCTCATAAGACATGTTGTTTTTCACGCGACGGACCATTTTGCTGCTTGCGTTTTTGCCGCTGGCCGGCTGTAAACCCTTGGCCGTTCAGCACGGCAAGTCGCCGCTGACGGCGCCGCAGATGTTTTCCGACAGCGTGGTGTTGGAGATGTTTTTCATTCGCTGCCCGTTCGGCGATCCGACGGTCAATGAGAAACTTTGGGAAGACATCGACGAGCAACAGTTCGCGCCCGATCTGCGGCGGCGGTTGGCGCGGAACGGGTTCCGCGTCGGCGTGGTCGAGGGACAAATTCCCGTCGCCTTGTCGAAGCTGCTCGAACTGGACGCTCGACCGCCCCGCGACGACGAAAGCACGGGAATGAAAGTCGATGATTTCCGCGAGGAGCCGCGCGTGGTCCACCGCCGCTTGCAAATTCGTCCCGATCATCGCGGCGAGATTGTCGCCTCGGGCGTCTACGAGCGGTTGCCGGTGTTGTTGTGCGAATCGGGCCGGCTCTCGGGTAAGACCTACGACCAGGCACAGGGCATCTTCGAGGTTAAATGGTTTCCTCTCCCCGACGGAGAGGCGAGGCTCGAACTTGTACCCGAATTGCATTACGGGCAAGCGCGCCAGCGTTGGATTGGAAAACAGGGGATGATTCGGCTCGACGCCGGCCGGCCCAAAGAGGTTTATGAAGAAATGACCCTTTCCGCCAGGCTCGCCCCCGGCGGGATGTTGGTGCTCGGCAGCCTGTCAAACCGCCCGGGCAGCCTCGGACACCACTTCTTCACCGAAGGAGACGGGCGGCTGGACCAAAAACTGCTGATCGTCCGGTTGGCCCAAACGCAGCGGGTCGGTCTGTTCAATCCGCTCGAGCCGTTATAAAGCCGCGCCCGTCTTAAAAATAACCGAGTGCATTGTCGCGGCCAATGGTCGCGGCTTTACGAGCCGAGGGTGCTGCGGACCGACCCCAACTGGCCCGCCGATCCGAACATCCGGTTCTTGTGGATGACGTACTCGGCATACGCGGCCATGAACAGCTTTCCCGGCGGTCGGAGGTCGAAATTGGCTGGGTCGTCGCGGAACGACTCGCGGTGGATGGCGCACCAAACCAGCCGCCCGTCGGTGTCGATATTGATTTTGCACACGCCCAGCTTGGCGGCCGGCAGGTATTGTTCCTCGGGCACGCCGCTGGCGTCGGCCATTTTTCCGCCGGCTTTGTTGATCCGCTCGACCCACTCCCGAGGCACGCTGCTGCTGCCGTGCATCACCAGGGGATATTTCTCGGGCAACACCGCTTGGATTTTTTTCAGCACGTCGAAATGCAACCCCTGTTTGCCGGTAAACTTGTATGCCCCGTGCGAGGTGCCGATGGCCACGGCCAGCGAGTCGCAGCCGCTGCGGTCGACGAACTCGGCCGCCTGGCCCGGATCGGTCAGACAAACGCTGCCGGCCACGTCCTCCTCGACGCCGCCGAGCTGCCCCAGTTCGGCCTCGACGACGATCCCCTTTGTGTGCGCTCGGTCGACGACGCGACGGGTAATCTCGACGTTCTTTTCGAACTCGTCTTTCGAGGCGTCGATCATCACCGAACTGTAGAAGTCGCTGTCGATGCAGTCATAGCAGGCATCCTCGGTGCCGTGGTCGAGGTGGACGGCCAGCACCGACTCGGGAAAAATCTCGTCGGCCGCGCGGATCATTGCTTCGAGGAACCGTTTGTCGGTATAACCCCGCGCGCCGCGGGATATTTGCAGAATGAACGGGGCGCTGGCGGCCGGATCGACCGGATCGTCGTTCGACCCCCTCTTGCCCAGGTTTCCCCGAAACAACCCGACCGTCTGTTCGAGATTGTTGATGTTGTAGGCGCCCACGGCGTATTTTCCGTAGGCGTGGGCGAAAAGTTGCTTGGTGGTGACTATCATTTCATGTCCTTTCAGGAGCGGAAATCAGGCAAAAGACGGGACAACGCAACAAAAACATATCTTATAGGCCAAGAAGACGGCGTAAAGGCGTCACCCCGCGAAATAGGGTGGCTTCTCGCTTCAATGTTTACATTGCCTCAATCGGACGGAATGTGTACAATTCCACGGGTTATTTTGGATTGGTTTGGGGACTTTAGTCAAGGAATGACGGACTGATGAGCACGGAAGCCGCCGCGACCGCAGACGCGCATAGCCCCTTCGAGCAACTTCGCTTCGCCCGAGGAGTGATATTGGCCGAGAGCCAAGCCCTGATCAGAGTGGCCGACCGGCTCGACGGCGAGTTCTGTCGGGCAGTGCAACTGTTTTTGGAATGTCGGGGCAACGTAATCGTATCGGGCATCGGCAAGGCGGGGCTGGTCGGCCGGAAGATCATGGCGACGCTCGCCTCGACCGGCACGCCCAGCCATTGCCTCCACCCGGCCGAGGCGATGCACGGCGACCTGGGCCGCGTCCGGGCCGGCGACGTCGCGCTGATTCTCTCGCTCAGCGGCGAGACCGACGAGGTCGTTCGTCTCCTGCCCGCCTTGAAAGAGATCGGCGCGCCGGTCGTGGCCATCACCGGCAGCGCCAGCAGCACGCTCGGCCGGGCCGCCGCCGCTACGATCGAGTTGGGGCCGATGGAAGAGGCCTGCGCGTTGCGGCTCGCTCCCAGCACAAGCACCACGGCGATGTTGGCCGTCGGCGACGCGCTGGCGCTGGCGGTCAGTCGGCTGCGCGGATTCAGCCGCGAGGATTTCGCCCGCTTTCACCCGGCCGGGAACCTCGGCTTCCAACTGAGCAAAGTCGATCAACACATGCGCCCTTTGACGCAATGCCGCGTGGCCGAAGACGAGCAAACGGTCCGCGAGGTATTGATCGGCGCGACCGTGCCGGGTAGACGGAGCGGGGCAATCATGCTTGTCGACAACGACGGAATGTTGTCCGGGATTTTCACCGACAGCGATTTGGCCCGCCTCTTCGAATGCCACCGCGACCGCGAAATGGACCTTGCCATCAAGCGAGTGATGACGCGGAACCCGTTGCGGGTCGAGTCCGGCTCTCCCATGGTGGACGCGGTCGGTTTGATGTCCGCCAGAAAGATCAGCGAGTTGCCGGTGGTCAATTCCCGCGGCAGACCGCTGGGGATGCTCGACATCACCGACGTGGTTTCGATGTTGCCGAAGGATTCGGCGCCGACGGAGTTCGCCCGGTTTTCCAGTGACAAATCGGTCCCCTTGCGAGTAGTGGGCGAAAACGAAGAACGACAGCGTGCGTAATAAAATGCCCCCCGCGACCGCAGTCGCGGGACGTTTCCACTTGAACCTCTGAACATGAACCTTTTCCACATGCCTCTCGACCAACGCTGCCGAGCGATAAAATTGATTCTCTCCGACGTCGACGGCGTCCTGACCGACGGGGGCATCGTGCTGGACAACCGAGGGATCGAAATAAAACGGTTCCACGCCCGCGACGGCATGGGCATCCGGCTATGGCAAAAGGCGGGCTACCGTTTCGGGCTGATTACCCATCGCAGCTCGCAAATCGTTAAGACGCGCGCGGCCGAGTTGGGGATCGATATTCTCCGTCAGGGTATCGACGACAAACTATCGGCGATGCGGGACATCCTCGATCAATTGCGACTCGATCCATCCGAGGTCTGTTACGTCGGCGACGATCTACCCGACCTGGCCCCGGTCCGCGCGGCGGGACTCGGCGCGGCGGTGGCCGACGCCTGCGAGGAACTGCGCCAGGAGGCGGACTACGTCGCCTCGCGCGACGGCGGCGCCGGCGCGGTCCGCGAAGTAGTCGAAATGGTCCTTAAAGCACAGTCGCGATGGGAGGATTTGATTCGGTCCTACCGATGAGGAAAGACAATAATGTCCCGAACCAGCCGCGTCGCCGGAAGTTTCGCGATTGTAATTATCGCCTACTGGGCGTACGCGCTGACAGCGGTCCCTTGGATCGAACCGACGATCGATCAACAACGGGCGGAGGGCATTAGCCGACAACAGCGCGATCGGGCAAGTAAAATCGCCGACGAGCAGCTCAACCGCATCCGACTACTATTCCCGCCGGGCAGGATGGAGGCGTTGGGGCTTGAAAAACCGGTCGTTCTGGAAAGCAACCGCGCCAAGCTGCTCTTCCAAACCTACGTCAATCAACGCGACGGCGGCATTGCCCTCAAGCCGTGCGTAATCGTCTTCAACTCCGACGCTCCCGCCGAAGACGAGACGCAACGCAACCGTCAAGCGGTGATACTCGAGGCCGCCGGAGGGGCGCAATTATATTTCGACCCGCCTCTGGACGTAAATCGGGCAAAAATCGGCCGCCTGGTCCGAGGGCGACTCGACGGGCCGATCGCCATCCGCAGCGGTTGGAAAAGTCCCGGCCCGGAGGACGATCTGTTGATCGAAACGCGCGACCTCCAACTTACCGAGCGGACGGTTTTCACGACCCAGCCGGTGGAGTTTCGTTGGGGGGCCAACTTCGGCCGCGGTCGAGAGATGGTCATACAGTTGCTGGTTGACCGGCCCCAATCGGGATCGGACGATGCGGCGATGAAAATCACCGGCATTGAGACCTTCGAGCTGTGTCAAATCGATCGCCTGCACCTCGACCTGGGACAAGCCCTGCCGAACGCATCGGAGGGAAAATCTCCGCCCGAAAGCGTCCCGGTGGAAATCAAATGCCGGGGACCGTTCCGCTTCGACGTGCAGCGCCGCGTGGCCTCCTTCCACGAGCAAGTGGAGGTAATAAAGCTCAATCCCTTCGGCCCGCCCGACCGCATCGATTGCGATCTGCTCTCCATGCACTTTATCGAGCGAGTCGCTAAAAAAGACGCCGAGCCTGGTTCACTCGATCTGGTCGCCGAGCGGCTCGAGTGCCGCGGAAAGCCGGTCGTGGTCGCGGTGCCCGGTCGGAAACTCACCGCCCGCGCCCCGCAGATCGAATACAACCTGCTTACCGAAGCCGTCGCGGCCGCGGGACCGGGGCAACTGTGCGGGCAACTCGACCGGTCGTCCAATCGCTTGCTGGAGGCCGAATGGAACAAGAGCATGAGATTCTATACCCATCAACGACAACGAGTAATCTGCCTCGACGGCCCAGCGGCGTTGAAGCACCAAGACCTTGGACGGCTTGATGCGGGGGAGATATTCTTTTGGCTCGACGAAGCGCCCGCCGCCGCCGGGGAGAAGCAAACCCGCTTGACCCCCGATCGGATGCTCGCCCGCGAAAACGTGCAACTCGATTCTCCGCGGCTATCGGGCAAGTTGGACCAGTTGGAGGTGTGGTTTGACGATGAAGGACAAGAGCATGGCGATCGGAAAACGGGAGCAGGTAAACGCTTAGCCGGAACCGCTGGGGCGACAGTTGAACTGCCACCCCAACAAACTCATCGAGTGCCGCCCCAACAAATGACTGTTGAACCGCCGTTCCAACGAGTCGCGGAGGAAATCAATCCAATCCAACAGCCCCCCGGCAAGCGATTCGAAGTCGCCGGCCGGCTGTTGCAAGCCAACTTGCAGATCGGCGGTCCGCGTCCCGGCGTTTCACGCCTCACGGTGGAGGACGGAGTATGCTTTCGCGAGGTCCGCGATTCCACGCCCGGCGACGCACCGCTTCTGGTTCGCGGCGACAAATTGAGCATGGAAAACGCGGCCGGAGCGAACGCCACGGTGAAGGTGAGCGGGAGTCCCGCGCGGTTCGAGGCCAAAGGACTCGGCCTGAGCGGCTCGAACATCAATCTCGACCGCGGCGCGAACCGGCTCTGGATCGACGGCCCCGGGCGGATGGACATGCCGTTGCCCGAAAAGGTGTTGAAACATTTGCATCTTGACAACGGCCTGTTGACGGTCGATTGGCGTGGAAAGATGGAATTCGACGGCGGCGTGGCCCGCTTCGAGGAGTCGGTGGTGGCTGCCGGTCCCTTTCAACAATGGGAGACAGAAAAACTGGAAGTGAAGATGCGGAGGCCGATAAACTTCGCCGACTCGCGCCTGCCCGAACAGCCGCAAGTCGAGGAGATCAGCAGTCCCGGATCGGCCTCGATAAAAAACCGATCGTTCGACGAGCAACGTCGGCAAAAATCCTTCGACCGCATGGAGGTTTTCGACATTCGCATCAACGTGCAAAGCGGCGCCTTTACGGCCGGCGGGCCGGGGTGGTTGAACAGCGTCCATCGCGGCAACGTGCAACTGCCGGGGAAAAAAAACGGACCGAACGCCTCGAAAGCGGATCAACTAAATTGTCTGACCGTGCGGTTCCAAGACTCGATTAAAGGCAACCTGGTGCAAGACAACCTGGTGCAGCGCCAGGCAACCTTCCTCGGTCAGGTGCGAGCGGCCTATGCACCGGTCGCCGACTGGAACGCCATGATCATGACCGACGATCCGGACGCGCTAGGCCCCGAAGGAAAGACGCTCCGCTGCGACCGGCTCTCGGTGGTCGAAATGCCCACGCCGACCGGAAACCTTCGAGCGGTCGAATTGACGGCGTTGGGAAGCGCCGTCATCGAGGGGATGATTTTCAAGGCCGAGGCCCACCGGATTACATACGCCGAGGCCAAGGATCTGTTGGTGTTGGAAGGCGATGGGCGCAGCGACGCTAAACTTTTCCAGCAACTCAAGGCGGGGAATCCCCAGTCCAGGGTCGCCGCGCGAAAGATTAAATACTGGCCCAAAACCAGGCAGTGGGAGCTGATCGACGCCCGTTCGATGCAAATCGGCCGCCCTCCCGATAATTATCGACCCGTTAAATGAACCGCCGATGGGCAGAGTTGAAAGAGAAGAGATGGTGGAACTGAAGCAAGGACCGTCGGAAATACGCGGAGCGAAACTCCCTCTTTTCTCCCCCCTGTCCCCTCTCTTCTCATTTGTCATTTTCATCATAATCTGGCTGTTTTTGCTGATGGCCGGGCGAACGGCGATGTTCCGCGATCCGGGTACTTTCTGGCACGTCGCCGCCGGCGAGAAAATGCTTGCGGAAGGACGAATCGTCCGCGAGGATCCCTTTAGTTTCACCAGATTCGGTCGCCCCTGGGTCGCCGATCAATGGCTGGCCGAGTGCGGAATGGCCGGCATATATAAACTGACCGGATGGGATGGTCTGCTGTTGTTGACCACCGCCGTGTTGGCGGGCATATACACCTGGATAACCGCGCGATTGGTCCGCGGCGGCCTGCATCTTATCGCGGTTTGCTTGCTGATGGCCGTGGCGATAATGCTCGGCGCGCCGCAATTTTTCGTCCGGCCGCTGGTGCTCAGCATCGGACTGCTGGCAGTCGCGTTCGCATTGCTGATCGACGTCGAGTCGGGCGCAAAAAGCTCGCGCACCCTGTGGTGGCTCGTGCCTCTGTTCATTTTTTGGGCGAACGTTCACGGCGGCTATTTGGGCGGATTGGGAACGGTCGCGTTGTGGTCGATCGGCATGGTGATATGCGACGCGACTGCTCGCCGGTTTCGCGACGCTTTCAAGTTGATCCTCCTATTATTAGTCCTGGCCGCGACCGTGTTGATCAATCCATATGGGACCGACTTGTTGCGTCATTGGCTGACGACGCTGCGGATGCCGTTGCCGGAACTGATCGAGGAGCACGCCCCGCTCGACCTGACGGGACCGCTTGGTTGGGGCGTCGCCGCAATGGCCGTTTTCTACACGGCGGCGCTGATGGGAACATATCCGCGTCGGCCGCGCGTCACCTGGTTGGTTCCAGTGGCATGGTTCTTCTTGGCGTTGGGGCGTTGCCGCAACGCCTCGCTGTTCGCCGTCGTCGCCGCATTGGCTTTGGCCGATGTGCCGCCGCAATCGCGGGTGGGCGTTTGGCTCCGCCGCCGCGGGCTGCTCGGCGACGCTCGGCCGGCCGTCGGCCTTAAGGCGGCGGTCCTCCCGACGTTGATAGTCGCGGCCGTGCTGGCGGCGAGGATTTGTGGCGAAGGATGGGGGCTGGCACGTCTCGACCGCGAGCGCTGCCCTGTTGAACTTTTGCCGCAGCTCAATGAAGTCAGCCGCTCCCACGAATACGAAGTCCCCATTTTCAACGACATGAACTTCGGCGGTTTTTTGATGTTTCACCAGCCGCGGATGCGGGTTTTCGTGGACGACCGCTGCGCGCTCTACGGCGCAGATTTCCTCAAGGTGTACGATCGGGCCAGGCGTGAAGACCCGGCGCGTATTGAAAGCTGGCGGCGGCAATACGGATTTCGCTACGCGCTGGTGGAGTCCGGCGGCAATTTCGACCGCTATTTGCGGTCTTCCGGCGGCTGGACGGTTTTGGACGCCTCGCCCGCGGCAACGCTCCATGAACGCCGCCTGGGCGATTCGTCGCAAGTACGATAGAATGGTTTTTTCGCGGTTGTTGCGGCGACCACTACACATGGAGTCCCGAACCCATGAAAACCCTGCTCACCGAAGAACAGCTTGGCGAGGGCATCCGACGCCTGGCCGCCGAAATAAAAAAACATTATGAAGGCCGACCATTGACGATCATCGGCGTAATGATCGGCAGCATCGTCCTGTTGGCCGATCTGATCCGCCTGTTGGACATGCCCATGCGGGTGGATTTGGTCAAGGCCAGAAGCTATCGAGAAGGAAGCACGCGGCCCGGTCCGTTGGTTATAAACGTCGATATGCTCTCGGAATCGATCCAGGGGCGCGACGTCCTATTGGTCGACGATATATTCGACACCGGGCGAACCCTCTGGGAACTGATTCCTCAGATCGACGATCTTGGTCCGATGAGCGTCCGCAGCGCCGTATTATTATGGAAGGAGGGCCGCCGAGAAGTGGCGATGAAGCCCGACTTCGCCGCCTTCAAGATTCCCAACGAGTTCGTCGTCGGCTACGGCCTGGACTATCGCGACCAATATCGCAACTTGCCCTATGTGGCATTGCTCGAACCTCACGAAATCGGGGAGTAGCCCGGGCAGCATGAAAAAACGCATCCTTCACGTCATACCGACCCTCGACCGCGCCGGCGCGGAAAAGCAGTTGTGCCTTCTGGCCGGCGGACTGCCGCGCGACGAATTCGAGGTTCACGTCTGCGCCTTGACTCGCGGCGGACCGCTGGAGGCCGATCTCCACGCGGCCGGCGTGCCGCTGACGGTGATCGGCAAGCGTTGGAGGCTCGACCCCGGCTCGTTTCGACGCCTGAGAGAGCAC
>JAFGLH010000139.1 GCA_016928165.1 Pirellulales bacterium
CGCCGTCGTCCAGGACGTTCCAGGAGATGAAGGTTTGCTTGGCGGAGACGGCCACCCAGCGGATAGTCGGAGCGGTCGCGTCCCCGCTCTGAGCGGTGTAGGTTACCGAATTGTCGCTGTAGATCGCCGCCTCGTTCGCCGTACCCACCCCATTGTGCGCCACGCCGGCGGCGATTGTTGCGATCACGGTCCCGTCGGAGGTCATCCCGCCGACGGCCACGTTGTAGGTCGTGCCGCTGCCGGTGACCGTGGCGGTGGAGGCCCCGGCCGTGCCGGAGAGGGTCACGTCCGAGCCGGTGAAATCGCTTACCGCCGCGCTGAACACCACGGTGAAGTTGATCGGAGAGGCGGACGCCGGATCGGCTTGACCGGCCGCCTGGTTGATGGCGACCGTCAAGGGCAGTTCTATTTCTTGGTCGGCGAACTTGGCGAGGAAGGCGTCGCGTCCGCCGGCGCTGTTCAACTGGTATGTTTCCGCGCTCGGGTCGAAGTCGGCGGCGCCGTGGAAGTAGCCGGTCGCGTAGACGTAGCCGGCGGAGGAGACGGCCACGCCGTTGGCGGAATCGTCGCCGGACCCGCCGGCGCGTAATGCCCAGAGGAAGCCTCCGTTGGCGTCCAGCTTGAGGACGAAGGCGTCCTTATCATTGGTTCCGGCGGAGTCGAGGGCGTATGTGTCCGCGCCGGGGTTGAAGTCGGCGAGTCCGTAGAACCCGCCGGAGACGTAGACGTTGCCCGCGCCGTCGAGGGCGATTTCTCCGGCCAGGTCCCAGCCGGAGCCGCCGAAGCCGCCGGCCCAGACGAAATTGCCCGCGGAGGTCAACTTCAGCGCGAACAGCCGACGGCTTCCCGCGCTGTCGATGTTGTACGTGCCCGTGCCCGGATTGAAATCCACGATCCCTTGGAATCCGCCGGTAACGTGGACCGAGCCTTCCGCGGAGGTGGCGACGTCGGCGCCGTAGTCCTCGCCTTCCCCGCCGATCCGTCTGGCCCAGGCGAAGGTGCCGTCGGCGTTCAACTTGGAGAGGAACAAGTCGGTGTCGCCTGCGCAGGTAAGAGTCGCTTGGTTTGCTCCGGGGTCGAAGTCGGCGACGCCCTGGAAGCTGCCGGTGGTGTATACGGAATCGTAGGCGTCCACGGCGATTCCCATGCCCGCGCTCATTCCCTGCGACCAGCCGATGCCGCCCACGCGCTTCGCCCAGACGAAGTTGCCGTCGGCGTCGAGTTTCGATATAAACACGTCTTTCTGTCCGAGGCGTGCGAGTTCGTACACTTCTGACGCGTCGTCGCCGGGGTCGAAGTCGGCCGTTGCGGAAATGAAGTATCCGGTGGAGTATACGCTGCCGTCGCCGCCGACGGTCACGTCGTTAGCGACCTCCTCGTTTACGCCGCCCATCGCGCGGGCCCAAACCAGTCCGCCGACGGAATCGAGTTTCATCACGAAGGCGTCTTTTTCGCCGGCCGAGGCGAGTTCGTACTTGTCCGGCCCGGAGAGGAAGTCGGCGGTTTGCGAGAAGCTGCCGCTGATGCAGACGAAGTTGTCCGGTCCGAGGCTGATGCCCGTGGCGGCGTCGTCGCCGGCGCCGCCGACGGCGCGGACCCAGATCAGCGCGCCGTGCGACGAATACTTGGCCACGAAGGCGTCGCTCCCGCCGGCGCTGGTCAGGTTGTGTACGCCGACGCCGGGATCGAAGTCGACCGTTCCGCTGAACGTCCCGGCCACGTAGGCGTTGCCTTCCGAATCGGCGACGACCGATTGGCCGATGTCGTCGCCGGCCGCTCCGGCGCGTATGGCGAAGTCGTATTCCTCGGACTGGCCGACCAGCCCGGCGTCGAGATCGCCGTTGAACTCGCCGGCGGCCAGGGTGAACAATTCGCTGTAGCCGTCGGCGTCGGCGTCGCTGTCGATCGTCTCGTTCGCGCCGCCGCCGACGTCGGCGTCGGTGAAGGCATACCCGACCGGGGCATGGAAGACCAGGTAGTAATCCAGGTCGGGCAGGATGAGATCGAAGCGATAGTATCCGTCCTCGTCGGCGACCGCTTGCCCGTAGGAGTAATCGTCCGCGCCGCCGACGACGCCGGCGGGCGAGCAGATGATTTCCACCGCGGCCCCGGGGACGCCCTGTTCGCCGGCCTCCCACAGCCCGTCGCCGTCGTCCAACCAGACCAAATCGCCGACCGAGGCGGTGTCCTCTTCTGCGACCACCTCGATCTCAAACATTTGCTCCAGCCATTCGCCTTGAGAGTCGGTCGTGCGGATTCGAATGTGGTAGACGTTCTGGTCCGGGTCGGCGTGATCGTATTCGAAGCTGTATTTTGTCCGCAGGAACCCGCCCGCTATGCGGAACAGGTCGTTGTCGCCGTCTCCATCGCCGGCCACGAGTTCGTAGGCGTAGTCGCCGAGGTGCGGGCCGGTGCTGCCGAGCGCGCCGACGACCGTGTTGACGGGCGCGTACTCGGCGACGCGGTCGTTGGAAAGGAACAAACCGGTCGGTCCGGTCCGGTCGATGTCGTATGTTTCGCCCTCGAAGTCGCCGTTCTCCAAACCTTCGCCGCCCAATTTGTTGCCGGCCAGGTCCTCGATGGAATCGTTGTCTATGAGGTCCAGCCGCAGGGCGCCCAGGCTTCCGGCGCCCGTCTTGACGGTCACCGTGTAGACGTTGTCCGCGCCGGTGACGGAGAGAATGGTCGTTCCGGTCAAGTTCGTGATTTCGGGATCGAAGTCGGCGACGTTCACGCCTGTCACCGCCTCGCTGAAGGTCACGGTGAAGTAGACCGTCGTGTCGCTGGTGGGGCTTGCTCCCGCGCGGACGATCGAGAGGACCTCGGGGACGGTGTGGTCGATCTCGTAGGTAGGCCCGGAGAAGTCGCCGTTGATCGGCCCCACGCCGCCCAGTTTGTTGCCGGCCAAATCGAGGATCGAATCGTCGTCGACGAGGTCCACTTGCAGCGTGCCCTCGCCGTCGCCGGTGTCGACGGTGACGGTGTAAACGTCCCCGCCGCCGGTCACGTCCAAAATCTCCGCGTCGGTCAGCCCGTCGGCGAGCAGTTGGAAATCGGTTTTATCGACGCCCGTTGCCTCCTCGTCGAAGGTGACGATGTACGTAACCGTTTCCGCGTTGGTGGGCGAATCGCCGCCCAACTCTATGGAGGCGACCGACGGCGGCGTCCGGTCGGTCGTGTATTCCTCGCCCTCGAACGTTTCTGAGGCGGCGGGATCTTCCAACGCATGGCCGGCCAGGTCTAGTATCGAACCGTCGTTGAACAGGTCCAATCGCAGCGCGCCGTCGCCCAAGCCGGTTGTGATGGTGACGGTGTAGACGTAATCGCCGTCGACGCCGGCGATGCCGGAGATCGAGGCGCCGACCACTCCGTCGGGCACGATGAGGAAATCGCCCTCGTTCACGCCCTTAACCGCCTCGCTGAAGGTGACGATGAAGGCGGCCGTGTCGGCGTTCGTCGGGTTGGGGTCGGCCAACTCGATGGAGAGCACCGTCGGCGCGGCGACGTCCTTGTTGAAGAAGTCCACGTTGTAAACGATCAGGGCGGAGGGCACGGTCACGTCGTGATGCTCGGCGCCGTACTGCTGCCAGCCGTCCCGCTGCACCTCGCGGACGATGTATTCGCCGGGGGCGAGGTCAGCGAACGCGTACGAGCCGTCGGCGGCGGTGACGGTCGAAAGCTCTCCGTCGTCCAACGCGCCGTTGTCGTTGGCGTCGATGTAGATCGTCCAACCTTCCAGCCCTTCCTCCGCGGCGCCCTTGATCCCGTTCTCGTCGAGGTCGTTCCACTTCGTGCCGTGGATTTCGCCGGGCACCGGCAGAATGGATATGCGATAGTCTTCCACTTCGCCGTCGGCGGCCCGCCCGGCGTAGGACAGGCCCGTCACAGTGCTCAAACGGAAGCGAGCATACGTGTAGCCGACCTTGGCGTCGATGGGAACGCCGATCGTCAAGGTGTTGCCGCCGTCGGAGACCAGATAATCGGCGGCTATTTGCTCACCCGCGTCGTTCCAGTCGCCGTCGCCGTTGAAGTCGATCCAGGCGTTCAGATAAGCGTCCAGCCCGGTCTCGTTCGTGACCGTGAAGGCCAGGTCGGCCGACCGTCCGGGGATCAGTGAGACTTCGGAGAAATCGAATCCGTTGTCGTCGTCCCCGGTGGCCGCCAGATTGGGTAGCGCCACGGGATCGAAGCTCACCGACTCGCCCAAGCAAAGCGCGTCGTCCGATATGCCGTGGGCGGCGCCATTGCTGTCCTCGGAAGTGGGATATGATGGATCGGGCGCGTCGCCCCAATCGAGCCGCGTGGAGAGGACCCTGATCTGATAGTCCTCGACCTCGCCGTCGAGCGCCTCGCCGGTGGGCTGCATCGGCGTAACGCCGTCGGAAAGCAGTCCGGTCGTGCTGAAGCGGAAGCGGACGTAGGTGTAGAAGTCGCCCGAGTCGGCCCAGCCGGCGGGAACGTCGAAGGTCAACTCGTTTTCCACGTCCTCTCCTCCCGCGATGGTTGTGACCGTGGTCCCGGTGGAGTCGCGGAAGGAGAGCTTTTCGCCGGCTTCCCAAACGCCGTCTTGGTCCCAGTCGATCCAGGCGTCCAGCACGCCGTCGGTCGAGGCGGTGACGACGATGGTCTTGGTCTCGCCGTCCTGGCTGACGACGTATGCCCCGTCGATAAACTCCACGCCGTCGTCGTGGAAGTCCGCGGTGGCGGGTACGTTCACCTGCGGCGTGGCTTCGGCGTCGATCCACTCGCCGAGATGGACGTCGGCGTCGACGATATGCCTTGCGCCGTCGGGCAAGGGCGTGTCGGCCGTCGGCGCGTCGCCGAAGTCGTAGCCGAGCAGTTCGATCACGAAGCTGGTCGTGTTGTCGGGATGGTTCAGTTGGACCGAGGTGCCGGCCAGGTCCTGGACGGCGTCGCTGAGATAGATCGTGTAGGTGCTGCCCGACGCCCACGCGGCGCCGGCCGAGCGGAGGATGATGTTGTCGTTGAACTGGTCATAAGTGAAGAAGTAATCCTCGCCTTCGATCAATTCCTCGTCGTCTTGGACGATCCGCACGGTTTCGGAGACGACCGCGTAATCGGCGATTCCCGCCCCGTCGTCCTCCAAGTGGATGATGAATTCCGGATAATAATGGTCGCCGGCCACCGCGACGGTGGAGTCGAACGGCGTCGGGTTGCGGTCGATTCCCTCGGCGTCGTTGTCGGGGGTGGCGACCAGTACGGCGACCGGGCCGTTGAAGTCGACCCGATCGATGGCGCCACGGTCTTTGAAGGTGTTGTCGCCCATGCCGCTCGGCGGCGAGACGCTCGGGTCGTCGGTCCGCAACTGGCCGAGAACGTCGGTCGTCGGCGCCAGGATCGGCGAGAGGGGTAGCCCCAGCGGACTCTTGACGGTGGTCAAGTTCGTCCGCTCTTGCAGCGCGTCGAGCGAGCTGTCGATGATCCTCGAACCCGCGGCGGGATAGAAATTTCCCGCCTCGGCGTCGACGAACAGCGGCTCGTCGTCGGAGATGTAGATGGGGAAGGTGTCGGAAACGCCGTCCGTGTTTTCATCGTTGTAGGCGTAGGCGGTTGTGCCCACCACCACGGAAGTCGAGAGCCAATCGGCGTAAATGCCGACTTCCACGTCGGCCACGACGTTGTTCAAAATCGTCGCGCTGGCGCCGCCGTAGACGGCGATGCCCATCTTGCCCTCGCGGGCGACGCGCTTCTTCAACCCGAAGACCTCGTTCAGGTACCACTGGCTGTCGGGCGTGTAATCGAGAATGTACCAAAGCTGCTCTTCCTCGGAGAAAGCGACTTGATAGTATCGGAGCCTGTCGGGGGCATTAGACGAGAGTTTGTCGTCGTCCGAATCGGTAATGAAGATGCCGGTGTAGCCCCACGGATCGTCGGGGTTTTCTGGATCCTGCGGCACGAAGTCGTAACCCCAAACGGTTACGGCGTGGGAGCCGTCGCCGCCGGACTCTTTCAGCGAGAGGACCGTGCCGTAGCCGTCGTTGAGGTATTGGTCGATCGTCTCCATGATGACCAGCGAGTCGGTGCTGTAGCGGTGGTAATCGGCGAAGTCTTCGTCGAGGAAGAACCCGCCGCCGGGGACGTCAACGATCGAACCGCCGGGCGGGCCCGCGTATTCGCCCGTGAACCACCACTGCCAGGCGTACAACGACGAACCGCCGTTGTCCGTCCAGTGGTCCTCGAAGTAGTCGAATATGTCGTCGGCGTCGGCGAAATCCTCGCCCGCGACAAACCCCCATGAAGTCCATTCGAGGATGTTGCTGGCGGCGGCGGCCCAGCACATGAAGTCGTCGCCGGTGCCCGGCGGCGTGTCGTCGGGATCGTCCGGCGGGACCTTTTCCGCGTCGATGTATGTCCCACCCCATGTATCGAAGATATAGTAGACGTCGCCGCTGGGCGTGGCGTCCATGTCGCCGGCGTAGCCGTCGTCTCCGTCGATTGCAATCTCGCCGCCGTAGATCGTGTTGTTGACGATCCGCGCGATCGGCGTCGAACCGATCGATTTTCCATCTTCGGCTACGTCGCCGTTCAGACGGATGCCGGCCCCGCCGAAAAAGGCCACGATGTTGTTGCGGATGACCACGCCGGGCACTTGGTGCTGGGTGTTGACCGTCGCCAGCGGCGCGGTGGGCCCCGGCTTGGGCCAGACGAAGTCCCCGTCGCGCTCGGCGGCGGAGACCAATATGCCGGCCTCGCTGCTGTAAACGATGACGCTGTTTTCGATGATGAGTTGGCCCTGGTCGTAGACCTGGTTGCTGTCGCCCAGTTCCGAATGCTTGACGGCTTCCGCGCCGCCGTCCTCGTCGGCCTCGACATGGGTGGCCCCGAACAGGTCGATCCGGTCGCTCAGTTCATCCGTCGCGGCCGTCACGTCGAACAATCCGGCCGCGGCGGCCGCGTTGATCGCCTCGACAATCGCCTCGGCCACCTCCGCGGCGGTCATGCCGTCCGAGAAGTAGATCGGCTCGCTTCCCGGATCGACGCCCGATACCCCGGCGTCGACGAACTGGAAACGGACCTCGTGTGCTCCGTCGCTGATAAGGAGTTCCGATCCTTGGCCGATGTACTCGGCCGATAGCGCGACCAGCGAGACGCTCTCGCAGAGGCGGTCGTTGGTGTCGAACTTGCGGTACGGCACCAAGTCCTTCGAGTCCCAAATGGCGAACTCGCTCGCGCTGCGGATTTGGAGTTGATAGTATCCGGTTTTAACAACGTCGTCCAATTCGTTGAACTCGAATCCCGTCTCACCCGCCGGGGCGTCGACGGCCTGTTCGCCGCGCTCGACGAAGCCGACCTTGACGGCGTTGAGCAACAGGCCGCCGCCGGCACTGGCCCCTCCGGCGACGTTCGGATTCAACCCCCCCAATTCCGCGTCGTTCGGCTCGTAGTTCCAGAAGGCCAGCGCGTCGGAGGAATCGACCTGGCGGCCGATCATGTGCACGACGCTGTCTTGCAGTTGGAATCCATCGACGTCGCCGAAGGCCGTCTGGAGCGTCGCCACGATCGCATCGGCCACCTGATTGGCGGACATCATCGAAGTGATCTCGATCGCCGTCCCGTCGTACGCGCCGTAGCCGTCTCCGACGACCGTGACCGTCGGATCGGCCGATTGTTCGACGCCCTCCGCCTTGTTGAGCATCACGCGGCCGCCTTGGGCGTCGGCCACTATATCCTGTCCGAAGGAGTTGGTCAAATGGAGCAAGTTGACAGCCGCAGCCACGTTCTCGGCGACCTGGGCGGCGCTCTGGCCGTCCTCGAAGGAAATAGCCTTGTGGCCGAACGCGACCATGCCGTTGTCGTCGAACTCGAAAGTATTCAGCGCGACGAGGGTTCCGGTTCCGTCGTCGGCCATGACGGTGAACGTTTCGCCGTCGACGATGGCGTCGCCGGCCGCGTTGGGCATATACAAGGCCGTGCCCGCGTCGAAACTGAACTCCTGGCCGTCGACGAACAACTGGTCGCCGTCCTCGATATGTTCGCCGCTTTGGGCTTTAACGAACGCGCCGGGGAGCGTCGTGCCGTAAGTGTAGTTCGTGAAGGGGAGCGGGTCGGATGCGTCGACCGCGTGATCGGTCATGTGCACGACGACGCCGTCGGCCTCGAACGTTCCGGTGGCAAAGACGCCTTCAAGCGCGGCGACGATCTCCGCGGCCACGTCCTCGGCTGACATCGACCAGTCGATGTTGACCGGCGTGCCGGTGTACGTGCCGTATCCGTCTCCGACGGTGGCGACCGTCGGGTCGGCCGACTGCTCGACGCCCTCGGCCCCGTGCAACATTAAGCGGCCGTTGGCGGATATATTTCCGGCGTAGATCGTTTCGTTGAAGGAGTTTGTCAGGCCGAGCGAGTTGACCACTCCCGCCACCATATCGGCAACCTCGGTGGCGCTCTGTCCGGCCTCGATGGGGATCGCTTCGTTGCCCGTGGCGACTTTGCCGTCGTAGTCGAACTCGAAGGTTTTCAACGCCACCATCGGAGTCAACGGGTCCGAGTCATCGTCGGTCACGATGGTGAACGTTTCACCGTCGGGGATGACGTCGCCGGCCATATCGGGCATGTAGAGGGCCACGCCAATGTCGAAGGTGAACTGCTCGCCGTCGACGATGAAATTGTCGCCGTCATCGATATGTTCGCCAGCCCACGCCTCTAAAAAAGCGCCAGTCCCGCTTAACTCGCCGACGATGGAGAAATCGAACCGCAGATATACTTCCTCCTCGCCTAGGAAGTCTGCCAAGGAATAATAGTAGACGGGCAAGCCGCCGTCGCTTTGCAGGGGATCGTCAGGCTGCGCGATGCGCACTTGCACCCATTCTCCTCCGGTGTCGGCCAGGTTGCCATACGGGTTGTCCAGCGTCGCGCCCAACACTTCCCAGTTCACTCCGTCGGTGGAAGCGAAGACCCGGGCGGATTCGAATGCCCCGGACTCGAGGGCATAATCGAAATAGAGGACCGGTATGTCGTCGGCGGAATACCCGACCAGGCTGAACGGCTTCAAGGTGATCGAACCGTAAGTGTTGCCAGGGGCGGCGAAGGTGTTGGAATAGGCCTCGAAAACATTCTCGATGGAGTCGAGCGATTCCCATTTTATCGCAGCGTCTTGCGTTGCCACGGCGGTCGCGCCCGCCCCGGTCACGGCCACGTAGTAGGTTTGGCCCTCGTTCAAATATATCGGGCCGATGAATGGATCGCCGGTTCCCACCGATCCGCGGCCGAGGTCGTCGAGATTCGTGCCCTTGGTCGGATCGGCTTGATCGTCCGCGACGTTCGAGTCGCCGCCCCAGTAGACCAGCGTCCCGTCCTTGTCGAAAATCCACAAGGTGGTGTCGGGCCGCACCAGGCCGTCGGCGTAGTCGATGTCGATGGTGACCGGATAAACCGAACCTTCGGTGCTGACGCCGGGAATCCGCTGGATCGTCTCGCCGTAGCCGAGGTCCAGCTTGTACCAGTCCACGTCGTCGAAGGCGGACAAGAAACCGCCCACGGTGATCTCGTTCTGGTCGGACTGAAGCAAGTTGCCGATGAATTGCGCTTCTTCCAAAGTGTCGTTGAGTCTTTCGCTGCCGGGATCTTCGGCGCCCTCGTCGCGCACCGGCTCCTCGATCTCCACCACGTCGGCGGTCAAGGGTGAGTGGCCCGGCAGGCCGATCACCTCGACGCCGTTGACAGCGTAGCGGATTTCGGCGTAGCGGATCGTCGAGCCGGGGTGCTCGTAGACGTCCCGCAGCCGGACCTGCAACTGATACTCGCCGCTGGTTTGCAGGCCGCCGGACGGCGCCGCGCTGGATACGCGGATGTAATACGTCCGTTGCTCTCCTTCCGGGCCGGGCAACACGATCCGCATCCCGGCGTCTTTGGGATTTATGCTGTAAACATCCTCGTAACCCCAATCGTCGCCTTCCAAGCTAAGCGCGCTGCCTATGAGCAGGTTGGGATCGCCGACCTCGTCGCGCCAGTTGTCGCTGCGGGCCAACACGTTTCCGTTGGCGTCGATCAACTCGACGACGGCGTCCAAGGCGAATGAGGTGCGGTCGATTTGTATCCAGACTTCGCTGCCGGCGTATCCATTGAAGCTGTACACGTCGGCGTCGTCGGGGCGGTCCAGCGCGATCGCGCCGTGGACCTCGAATCCCAAACGGAGGGTTTCGTCGCCACCCTCGTCTTCGGCGGCCAACTGGCCGAGATACTGGGCCGAATCCGGGCCGCCGTTGGAGTCGGCCGCCTCGGCCGCCGGCTCGGATTCATTGAGAATCGCCACGTTGCGGTCGTTGCTGTACTGCTCGAACGCGATGCCGGCCCAAGCGCCGGCCGCGCCGGTCGAGTCGGGCGTGTTGTCGGTGTCGAGCACGGCCCGGCCGTCGGGGGTCAGGCCCGCGCCGACCGTGTCGTCGGCCAGATCGGTGAAGACGACCGGGTGGCCCACCGTGCCGATCACCTGGAGCGTGCCGCCGACGCGGTCGTCGATCTCCAGCGGTTGGCCGGTGGCGGTGAATCCCGCGTCGGCGCCGTCGAGCTTGATGACCAGGCTTGCTTCAGTGCTGCTTTGCAGGCGCAGTCCGCCGTAGGTGGAAAGGTTCGGCACCACGATCTCGTCGTAGACGACGTGGACGATGTCGGTGTCGTCCCAGACGCCCTCGGTGGTCAGCGTGCCGCCGCGGACGATCATGCCGTTGATCGCGTTGCCTTCCATGCGGTTTTCGCGGACCAGCGGGCCTTGGTTGTCGCCGTATTGGGCGAAGGCGTCGGACTCGCCGGTGGACCGGCCCCAATCGGCCACGTTCAGATAGCTGAGCGAGTTGACGTCGATGGAGACCAGCGGGGCGTCGTTGTTGAGGAAGGTGTTTCCGGCGATTACCGGCTGCGAGAAAAGGACGTAAATCAAGGCCGGCTCGTCGATCTCGCCGCGGCCGTTGCGGTTTCCGGCCTCCTGCGCGGTGTTGTTTTCAAAGAGGGTATTGGTTATTCGCACCGTCGCCTGGCGGATTTCAACCGGGGCGAAGTATCCGAAACCGCCCTCGATGGCCGAGCTTCCGCCGGCGTATTTGATTTCCGCCCGGTCGATGCTGCCGGTAGAGGTGGGATGGAAATAGAATCCGGCCCAGTCGCCCGACTCGGGAAGCTGGTCGCCTCCGTTGTTCGAGGTGTCGAACGTGCCGCCGGCGCCGTAGGTGTCGTCGTCCAACGAGGTGAAGATGATTTCGCAGCCTTCCGCGCCTTCGGCGATGAACTGCGCGCCGACGCCGACCTCGATCCGCGCGCCGGCAAGCTTGACGATCGCGCCGGGGTCGATCGCCAGTCGCCCGGCCAGCCGCGCCTGGATGGTCGCCAGCCCGTCGTCCGAGAACGCCCCGCCGGCGTCGCCGGTGATGATAAGATTCTCGGGGATCGCCAGGACCACGTCCACGTCGTCGAAACGGGCGGAAACGTCGAGCTGCTCGAGCGCCTCTCCCGCGGCGGTCGCGACGCGGAGAAGCAGGGCGTTGCGGCTGTTGGAGACCAGCCTGTTGCCGTGCAAATCGGGTCCGACCCGGTCGTAGTCGAGGGCGAACGGCGTTTCCCCAAAATCCTCGTGGAAGATCGTCTCCAAAAGACCGTTCGGATCGACCGACATGGCGTAGTCGGCGCTGTAGCGGATTGTGCTGTAGGAGACGGTGGGCCGGGCCTCGAACATGTGGATCGGACTGTATACGCCCACGACGTCGCTGACGGTTACCGTCCCGCCGCCGTAGCGGATGTCGGCGTGGTTGACGAAGTTGAGGAAGATGCCTTCCTGCTCGAGGACGATGCGGCTCGGGTCTTCGGCCTGCTCGTCGTAGTCGTAGTTGTTTTGGAAGACCAGACCGCCCCAGTTGCCGGCCGCCGGGGCAGTGGGGTTGGCGTAGGTGTCGGCGCCCGTCCGCTCGTCGAGGTAGGACGTGAAGTATACGTCGCTCTCGGGCGTGCCGAGCACCTGGAGCGAGCCGAGGCTGCGGTCGATCGCCACGCTCGAACTGCCCACCGATATGTTGGCGTTGCGGAGCTTGAACACGGCGCCGGCGTCGATGACCAACGAGACGCCCTGGGGCACCTCCAATTTTCTGCCGTCAGACAACTCCGCGCCCCCCAAGGGACTCGTGCCGATCTCGTAAGCCAGGTTGTCTTGCAGGCTCGATTTCAGCTTGGTCGAGCCGAGGTCGATCGCCACGGCCGGCCCGTCCACGCTGACGACGGTTCCGTCGCGGGAGGCCCGAGCGTACAAGCCCTCGGCGTGGCGGTCGGGCGACAGCTCGCTCAACCCTTCGGGAATCCAGCTAATGGAATTGATCGCCGCGGCGAGACTCGAGGCGACGGTCGTGGCGCTGTCGGCGGCCTTGAACGACACCTGCACGTTCCCCTTGGTAAACGTGTTGTTGCTGTCCAACTCGAAGGTGAACGTCCGATTGGCGTCGGAAATAGTGAAGGTCTGGCCGTCGACCAGCAGGTTTCCGGCGACGGCCTGAATGGCGTTGCCGCCGTTGTCGTTGGCGAAGTTGTTGCCCACCACGCGGACAACGTCGCCCGAGGAGGCGTGGGCCAGGGCGTCGTCGACGTTTTTATATGGGCTGTCCAGGCTGCCGTCGCCGCCGGCGTCGGCGGACTTGTCCACGAATATGGTATTGTCTTCCGTCTGGACGACGAACCAGAAGTCGTAATGTCCGCCGATCCTGCCGTCCGCGTCGCCGTCCAGGGGCGTGCCCCGCGCGTCGGTCAACTGCTCGTCGACCACAGGTTGGAAATTCATCCGCAACTGGTATTGGCCCTCGGTTGTTCCGCCGTCGACGTCGGGGCCGTATTGCGAGTTGCCGGTGGAGCTGACGCCGATGTAATACGTGCCCGGCTCGAGATGGAGGCTGATGTAAGAATCGTCGTCGAAGTAATCGTCGTTGCTGGCGATGATCTGGTAATTTTCGTCGTAGAGGACCAGGTACGTGTCGAGCAGGCTGGAGTCTTGCAGCCGTTGGGCGACGGTCTCCACGCTCAGCTCGCCTTCCGCTTCCAACTCAAACTGATAATAGTCCGCGTCTATGCTGTCGTTGCGGTAGAGATATTGGAGAGAGGCGATGTCGTCGTTGCCGGGGAAGGTCACTTCCTCGTCGGTCTCCATCGAATCCGCGGTCTCGCTGCCGCCCATGATGTTGAAACCGGACAATTCGTAGGAGTGGGTCAATCCCAAGGGGTGCAGTATCTCGTGCATGGCGACCCGCATGTAATCGCTGCCGTATTCGCTGTCGCCCCAATCGAAGTAGCTGTTGACGACGACCAGCGCGTTCAAGGGGTCGCCGGTCGCCATGCCCAAAGGCATTTCATCGCTGAACTCGATGTCCGGGTCGAACACGCGGAGGTCGCCGGTGGCGATCGTCATTCCCTGGTCGGCGGTCTCCACGAACTGCACGCCGCAGTATTGCGAGACGAGCGAGAAGATCTCGCGGACCCGCTCTTTCTGGGCGCCGCTTATCAGGTTCAACGCCGGGGTCTCCTGGATCGTTCCATAGACCGATTGGAAATTGTAGTAATAGGTGGGAATCTCGCCGTATTGGCCGACGTCTCCATCCTCGCCCGGCGAAGTGTGGCTCTCCGACGCCACGTCGAGCGCGCCCTCGGGCAGGCTGCGATTGCCCGGCGTGTTTTGCCCGCCCGGCCACTGAACGTCGTAATACAACGCAGAGATCACGCCGGAGATCAGCCAACTCTCGCCCGACGACGCGGCAAAATTCCCCAACGTGAATGAATCCTCGAACGTCGAGCCGAAGTCGGTGAACCAGTCGTCCGTCACGTCGCTTCTTTCGCTGGTGACTATCGGCTGATACTCGTCGCCGATCCGCAGCCGGAACGAGCCGGTGGCGCTCTTGCCCGGATCAGTCACCAATTCGGCCAAATCGGCCGCGAAAGTCAGCGTGACTTTCATCGCCTCCGCGTCGTAGACGGCCTCCGTCGGATGGAATATCTCGTCGTCCTCGACGGTCGCCGTCTCTTGCGTGGCAATCAGACAATAATAATCGGTGTTTTGCGCCGACTCGGGGTTCATCGCCTCGCTGAAATAGACCTCGATCTGGTCGCGGGCCTGAATCAGCGAGTTGTCGTATGGGTCGCGGGTGATCGGCTGGGGAACGACGCCGGTTACTTGCGGACCCAAGTTCAAGTCGAAGGTCCAGTGGAAGTTTTGTCCGTCCCAATACGATCCGCCCTCGTCGGGCGTGATCTCGTCAAAGCCGATGGTCATGCCCGCCGTGGTGGTGAACGGCTCGACCAGCCTGCCGTCCGGCCCGTAATATAGATGTATGCCGTCTTCTCCCTGGCCGACGATCGTCACGTGGTAAATATCGTCCGGCAAGGTCTCGGCGAAGCGAATCACGACCTCGTTCGGATTGTCTCCGAGTCCGATCGAACCCGGCTCGACCACCACGTCGTCGGTGTCGTAGGGATTGGTTTCGGGGTGATAGAACGTGCCGTTTTCCCCGGCCCGGATGATTAGTATCCCGCCGAGGGTCTCCGGGTCGATCGTGGGATCGTTGAAGCGGAGGACCAGTTCCGTCGGCGAGACGTCGATCGTGGGGCTTTCGCTGGCCTGGTAGGTGGTTGTGTTGGTGCTGACCGAAACCAGTTCCAACGCGCCGAAGATTTCCGTCCGCGGGTCTTCCAAAGCCCAGACACCGCGCCCCAGCGTGCCGACCACCAACACGTTGTCTTGGGCGTCGTACTCCATGTCGTAAACGGTCGCGTTGGGCAACTCCTCGCCCAATGTATTCCAAGCGCCAAGGCTGCCGATTTCCGAATAGTAGACCCCTTGCCGTCCGCCCACGATCACGGCGCCGTTGTCTCCGCTGTCGAAATACTCGACCGTGCGAAGCCCCGCCGCGCCGGCGTAGTCGCCGGTGATGTTGGTGATCGTCCCGGCGGCCACCGATATTTGCCAAATGCCGTTGTCGGTGACGATGTACGCATTCCGCCAGTCGGTCGGATCGACGGCGATGTCCAGCACCGTTCCGGTGACGATCAGCTCCAAGTCTTCGCCGGCGTCGGTGCGCAGATAAACGCCGTCCTCGGCAACCACCCACAACACTTCCTCGTTGGCCTCTCCGTCCAGATAGCCGCCGTAGACGATGGCCTTTGCGTTGGCGGCGGTCCTGAGGTTGCGGATCGTCTCGCCGCGGTCCAACGACTCGAACACGGAGGTCGATCCGCCGATTATGATCCGCGAGGGATCGGCCAGGTTGACGGCTATCGGCGTGTAATACTGGCCTTCGTCGATCGTATAGAAAGTCTGCGAGGAGGTCCCCAACACGTGCAAGGCCGGATGCGCCGTGGCGAGCACGCCGTTGTCGGCGCCGATGGTGCGGAGCGTGAAGTCGCTTAAAAACGCGCCGGCGGAATAACGATACGATTGATTCAGGTCGGCCAGGCTGGCCTCGTCGACGGCCACGCTGCCGCCGTCGCCGCCGGCCACCTCGCTCCACGTCAGACCGCCGCTCTCGCTCTGTTCCACGACGCCCAAGTCCTGAGCGCCGGCAATGGCCACGTTCGACGTGCTGTCGTAGGCGACGTCGTAAATTTCCGCAATTTGCAAGTTGCCGTTCAGCGAGGACCAATCGCCGGTGTTGTCTCGCGGGCTGGTGCGGACGTAGATGCCGCCGTCGTCCACTTCGATCAGCCGGCCGGCGGCGTCGAAAGCCATGTCGCGCGAGTCCGAATGGGGCGCCGAGCCGGAGGCCGTCCCGCCGGTGGAGCCGTCCGCTGAATGCGTGAGGTGGACCCATTGTTGCCCGGCCGCCGCCGAGGCGTCGCCGCGGAAGAGCAATCCGCTGGGCGTTTCCGCGCCGATGGGCGAGTCCTCGCCGACCGACGGTTGAACGCCGCAGCCGATGTAGACGACGTTCGGGTGCAACGGGTCGGCGACGATGGAGAAATGGACCGCGCCCTGGCCGCTGGGAAGAACGCCCAATCCATCGCCCGCTTCCGTCAAAACGCGATCGAACCGGATCGATTGCAACTCGCCCTCGACCGTCACCTGGGGAGTGTCCATTTTGGTCCAGGTGGTTCCGCCGTCGCCGGTGCGGAAGATCGCCGCCAGTTCGTCGAGGGTTTCCGAATCGGTCATCTGGTTGACGATGCCCACGTACAGTTGCCCCGCCGAACCGACGCTAAGCTGCACCCGGTGCGTGGTGTTGTCGCCGCTGGTGTCGAGTAAATTGTCGATCTGGATCGAACTGATCTTGATCCAGGTCAGGCCCGCGTTGGTGGATTTATAAATGCCGTTGCGTCCGCCGAAGAGGTTGCCGCCGACCACCGCGGTATAAAATACGTCCGCGTCGTACGGGTCCGCCGCCAGGTCGTACGCGATGCCGCCGGGCAGGCCGGTTTCGTAGCCGTCCCCGTCGGAGATTTGCGTGAAGGTCTCGCCGCCGTCTTCGCTGCGGAAGATGCCCACGTCGTCGTACGATCCGCTTTCGGCGTTGTCGACGGCCACCAGTATGGTCTCGCCCCGGATGGCGATGGAGATGCAATTTTTTCCGTCCAGCAGTCCGTCGCCGTCAAGGGCGGTCCAGGTCTCGCCGCCGTTGGTGGTTTTCATCAATCCGCCAAGCACCCCGCCCGCCCGATTGTACTCGCTGAAGCGCCCCACGCCCGCAATCAACGTCTGTCCGGTCGGGTCGGTCGGATCGAAGGCCAGCGCGCCGATCGAGAGCGATTCGGCGTCGTCGGTCAGTTGGGTCCACGTGGGCAACTCGTCCGTGGCGTTGTCGGTCCGCCAGATGCCGCCGTTGGTCGTTCCCACGTAGAGAACGTCGGCGTTGGTCGGATGCGCCGCCACCGCCGAGATCGAACCGACCACCTGGTTCAAATACGCGTCGTCGGTGTCCCAAGGCGCGACGTTTTCAACCTGGCTGTTGGCGTAATTTACCGGGGCCGGTCCGAGCGGTTCCCAAACGCCGATGCTCAACAGCGTTCGCTCTTCAAACTGCTCGATCCTCAAAGCGCGGCGCGATCGAGATCGAAGCGAGTCCTGCCGACCGCGGTAATTAGAGCGGACCGAACCGGCCTCGAAACGGCGATTCATTAGACCCCAAATGCCCATGATCTCCCTCTCCTTCCGACTTATAAAAAAAAAGATTGCGTTGCATTCGCCCAGGCGGCGGACAAGTAAATTCCCCTACACTTTCCGCGGCGCGAGCAATAGACGGCGTCCCCTTGCGCGCTATTAGAGCGATTGGTGCATATAATCCCAAAATAACAACTAGGTAACCTATGTCAAGCAAAAAGTAGCTAGGTGGTGTTGTATGCACCCCCCACCGTGGAAGATCACCCTCTTTATGGTGGTCTCTCGACAGCGCCGTCAAGTTGTTCCGAATTCGACCGGATTATGGGCGAATCGCGGGTTGGTCCGCGAAAAATTTTTTTAATGGTAGAGGCCGTGATACATTTTCCTGAGGGCTTTGTTGCGCCTCCCGATGTTCCGTATAGGGCCTGAATATGCGAAATGTCTCCCATTGCCTTTTTGCCTCTGTTTTTCTTGCGCTGTTCGGGAGTTGGACGGGTTGCCGTCCGGCGGACGGCCCGCCCACGCCGCCGAAAGGCGAAAATCCGCCGGTGGTCGGCGTCTGCCTGGGAAACGTAAAAAATGACCCTCGCCAGGCGCAATTGAAAGCGGACATCGAGGCCGAGGCGCTTAGACAAACACACCCCGGACTTCGCTTGACCGTCCTCGAGGCCGGCGACGCCGCGTCGCAAAAACGAAATCTTGAAAAACTCCGCAACCAAGGCGTCGATTTGATAATCGTTTCCCCGATCGACGCCCAGGCAATGACCGACCCCGTGGCCGCGCTCCACGACGCCGGCGTGCCGGTGATCGTGCTCGATCGGGCCGTCGTCGGCGACAGGTATTCCTGCCACATCGCCCCCGACTGGGAGTTGATCGGCGCCGCGGCCGGCCGGTGGCTGGCCGAAAAACTCGGCGGCAAAGGAAATATCGCCGAGATCAAGGGGCCGGTCGATTCCCTGCCCGCCGATCGGTTGCACGACGCCTTCCGCGACCGGCTTCGCGACCCCGGCTATCGTTTCGTGTTCGAGGGTTTCGTCGATCCACCCCGCGTCGACGGCGCCAAGCTAATGGCCGACGCGCTGGCCGACGTGGAGCGGATCGACGCCGTATTCGCCTTCGACGACGCGGCGGCCCGAGCGGCGCATGAAACCGCGAACACCGCCGGCCGCGCGAAAGACACGCTCTTTGTCGGCGTCGGGGGCCTGCCCGACGAGGGCGCCAAATACGTCGCGGAAGGCGTTCTCGACGCCTCGGTTTTGGTCCCCGCCGGCGGCGCGGAAGCGATCGACGCGGCCGTGAAAATCCTTTCCGGCAAAAAAGTGCCCAAGAACATCGTCCCTTCGCCGCGAATAGTGGGGGGTGGATAGTGGATAGTGTGGATAGTGGACAGAGGCCGGATTGTAAACACCCGGCACGATTTCTGAATGTTGACAGTATATAAGCGGCTTAAACCGTCCCCCTTCATTTGGTATAGTATGGGCAGCGGCTACGTGGTCTACTGGCTTTGCCAGTGCCCGTTTTGGCGTTGAGAGTGTTTGATCTTTGACAATTTGTTTTCGCCGCGCCCGGTGGTATCATCCGACCCTCGGCACGTTCACCGGCCGCGATCCGTTGGGCTTTTCGGCCGGCGACTCGAACCTTTATCGTTACGTCGGCGGCAACCCGATGACCCGCACGGACCCGAGCGGGATGGTTGTCGCGGAGCCGACGGCTCTGCTCGGCGGCGGATTCAGCGAGTGCGCGTTCGGCGCGTACGACTTCAACGACCCTAACGGCAATTGGGTGCCGATCCCCGGCGGCAACCCGGTTCCCGTGCCGCCGGGCGGAATAGTGATAATTGATACTTGGCGTTGTCCGTATTGCGGCAAAATCTTTTACCCTTACGACCTTTATTGTCCCGAGGGCAATCCCAAGTGGACGCATCACGGCATCGCTCACGTATGTTACCCTCAAGGCTACGCTCCCGGGCCGGGGTGGTTTGGTTCTGCTTTGGATTGGCTTCAAGGCATTCTCGACGTGGGAGGGACGTTCGAGCCGACGCCTTTTTGCGACGTTTCTAATACGATCATTTACGCGTTTCGCGGCAGGTGGGAGGACGCCGGCCTCACCATCATAGGCGTGATTCCCTACTTCGGCGACCTTGGCAAAGCGGGCAAATATGGTAGAAAGATTCTCGGGATCGGCGACGCGGCCGACGACGTCGCCGACGCC
>JAFGLH010000001.1 GCA_016928165.1 Pirellulales bacterium
GCCTGTCCCCTTCACCGCCGAGGGGGACAGTCCCATTTTCGCGGTGAACCGCGAAAATCGGGACAGTCCCCTGTGAACGATTACAAAAATACCGACTAATCCACGCTGCCGCGATAGAGGCTGCATGGCGCCTCCTCGGATATCTCTTCCACGTGGCCGTCGCAAAACGCGACCACCACCACGCCCGGATGAATCGCCGGCAACGGGGCGGCCAGGGGAGTGCCCCCGCCCGATCTCGCCAAATCCTTGCCGATCAGCGTGGCGCTCAACTCGGGCGAAATGGTTGACGTGGAATCCGGCCAAAGGAATCCGACGTTCACCTGCGTGGGCAACGCGGTTGGTTCATACGTCGGCATCGGCGTGTTCGGATTGGTCGGGTCCCTGTACATGCACCACCGTCTCGCCGGGTCGAGCCGCTCCGAAAGCAGCACCGTCTGCGAGTGCGAATCCACGTCGGACATCGAAATCGCCCCGGTCGATCCGCCGCCGTAATTGCGGAATACGCCCGGCTCGCTGCGTATGAAGAGATAATTAGGATAAGCATAAGACGACATGTCGGTGTATAGTCCGCAGTTGACCACGTAGCTCAACTGCGGCAAGCCGGTCGCCGTTACGTCGGCCGGACAGACGAGAAAGTCGATGTATGGCGAATTTCCTTGCTCGCCTGTGACGGCAACGCCGCTCCGCCAGCCGGGGATCTGCGGGGTCGTGGAATAGTTGCCCTCCCAAAGATCGTTGCGGCCGAGAAAGGGCAACAACACCGGCGCCCAACCGACGATGTTTCCGTTCGGGCCTACGCGGTTCGCGTAGCCGGGCAAATGCTTCTTGGCCGTCTCGTACGACAGCACCGCCTTGGCTAATTGCCCCTGGTTGTTCGAGCATTGAATGATCCGGGCGCGGGCCTTCGAACCCATCACCGCCGGCAACAACAACGCCATCAACATGGCGATGATCACCACCACGACCAACAACTCGACCAACGTGAAGGCCCGTGGGGCGCGGGCGGGACGCGGCTCCCCGCCTCTTGGAATGTGATAGGCGCACATAATCTCGCAACTCCTCTTTTGCCGGACCCTTTTGGGCCGTCGGCTTGCCCTACGGTTTCATTTTCGCAGGAATCGGCGAAAATTTCCAGCGGTATTTACGGTTATTTCCCCTCGGCCGCAGGGGGGCGGCGCGACAGAGTTGAAATGCCTGATCGTTGGGGAGGCAGTTGTACGTAACCGTTCACAGGGGACTGTCCCGATTTTCGCGGTTCACCGCGAAAATGGGACTGTCCCCCTCGGCGGTGAAGGGGACAGCGTGTAGCCCGAAGGGCTTTGGTAGGATAACTTATTAATTCGTTGCTGTTGCGGAAAGCTCCAAATCCGTAGGGTGCGTGCTTGCACGCACCTTATTTCGCGGCAAAACCAAGCTGGTGCGCGCTTGCACGCACCTTATTTCGCGGCAAAACCAAGCTGGTGCGTGCAAGCACGCACCCTACAGTGGTTTTCCGCAACAGTAACTAATTCCCTTCGGGAAAACTATTAACACCCGGCTATTTCCCGAACACCACACCCCCCACGCCTACGGTATTCTCGATGGTCGTCGCCATTTCTTCTTAAAGACCCTGGATTTTTCGGCGCGTTTATGAGACAATAGTGTATGGGCAAGGCTTGCCGAGAGTAAGATTACAGAATGGGGAGAGGACTCATGAATCGTTACAGACATACCAAGAGACGGTACGCCTTCACATTGGTCGAGTTGTTGGTGGTGATAACCATCATCGGGATGTTGATGGCGTTGCTGTTGCCCGCCGTCCAGGCGGCCCGAGAAGCCGGCAGACGCGCAACCTGCTCGAACAACATGCGCAACGCCGCGTTGGCCATGATGAATTTCGAGTCGCAACAAAAACACTTTCCGGGCTACCTAAACGGCTTCGCCGTCGGATTTGAATTGACTGCTTCCGGTGCGGGCGGCACAGCAACGACTATCCATTCCGCGCCAGTTAGCTGGGTCGTTTCGCTCCTTCCCTTCCTTGATAGACGGGATATTTTCGATCAATATAAAGCTCTTCTTGCCGGAACCAGCAGCAGTACGCTCGATCAATTTTCAGAAACTTCATTAAGCATATTGCTTTGCCCCAGCGATCCGCCCGAAAGCGCAGGACCAAACTTGGCGTTCGTCGTCAATCGCGGCGTCAATGGACAGAACACGAATCCCGCACTTGGCGTCTGTTTCGACGCGAGCGTGTCGGGCAACAGCATGGTCAGCGCCGATTACCTAAGCGCGCACGACGGCACCTCGACTACTCTGTTGCTGTCCGAATCGATCTTGACGCCCGGCGGGGCAGCCGCTCCGGCTTCGGGTGCGGTTCCCAGTCCGCCTCATTTGCAGTTGATCGCAGCCGACGGTACTTCAGCTTATTATTATCGACCGTTCAGCAGGTGGTTTGACACTACTAACATTGATCCTGCTACATATCCCTTGTCTTGGAAGGGCGGAGTAATCAATTCTTCGGATTCGGTTGATCATGATTCGCGAGGCGAATTGTCCCTCGCTTTTGAATGGGGCGCTCTGAACGTCAATAATCCGGCGACGATCGACATGGTGACGACTGCCCGGCACGGTGGAATCATCAACGCCTGTTTCTGCGACGGGCATCAATACGCCATCAGCGAAGACATGGACTTGAATACTTTTATTCATCTGATGACGCCTGACAGCGCGGCCGCTTGGACATTTGCAAACACAGCCTATTCCGGCTCCGCTGCCGGTCCGATCGGCATCTTGAACGAGAGCAAATACTAGTTGTGTAGGTCAGGCACCCCGTGCCTGACATCGAACTGTCACGACGAGATAAGAGTTGTGTAGGTCAGGTACCCCGTACCTGACGTCGAGTTGTCACGACGAGATAAGGTTGTCAGGCACGGGGCGCATGACCTATGGCTGCTGCCACCCCAACCTCTAAAACCTCCCCTCTCCCAAAGGGCGAGGGTCGATTTTCATAGCACGTTCCAACACCGCCCGCGGCGGACGAGGGCCATAAACGGCCCTTTGGCGCCGTCCCACAAATTAGCGGTCAATTTCAATGGCGGGACTACGCCAAAGCTTGTCCCACCCTACGGCTTAGTCGCCGTTCAAAAACAACTCCGGTTTTTCATGCGCCAACCGCCCTCACCCCCGACCCCTCTCCCGCTTGCGGGAGAGGGGAGTAATTATTGAACGGCCGCTTAAAGCATTATTTGACCGGCCTCTTTCGGAACATTACAAAACAATCCTATCCCGCCCCGCCCTCACTCCCGGTCCTCTCCCTAAGCAAGAGGGGAACAAATAGCAGCAATCCAACACCATTCAATGCGAGGTAATCTTCCATGCGCAGACGCGATTTTCTGGGCGCCGGGGCGGCGGCGGCGGTCGGCGTGCCGTCGGGCCTTATGGTTTCTCGATCTCGAGCGGCGGCGGCCGTGCCCGCCGCGCCGCCGCCGGGGCGAATCGCCGGAATGACGCCGGCCGCTCTCCGCGACGACTACCGCGACCGGCTGTTCAACCGCTATCTTCCCTTTTGGGAAAAGGGGGCGATCGACAATCGTTACGGCGGGTTGATGTGCGAGCTGAACGACGACGGCTCGCCGGCCAGCGACGAGAAATACATTTGGTACCAGGGCCGGGGCGTCTGGGGCTATTCGTACCTGTACAACGAGTTCGGCCGCGACCGGCGCTGGCTGGAGATCGCCCGGCGGACACGCGACTTCATGGTCCGGCACATGCACGCCGGCGGGGGCAAGTGGGTCGAGGAGGTCGCCCGCGACGGCGCGCCGCGAAAGGGGCTTGGCGAGACGGTCTACGGCTGGCTATACGCCGCCCAGGGCCTGGCGGAGTATTATCGCGCCGCCGGCGACGAGGCGGACTTCGATCTGACCAAGCAGTCGATCCTCGCGGCGCTGGCGGCCCACGACGAGCCGCAATACGTCGATTCGATGATCGTGCAGTATATCGCGGTGGACGCCGATCCGCGCGGGCTGCGGACGCTCGGCCACTCGATGGTGATCTGCTCGATCCTGACCGATCTGCTTGCCCACCGCCCGGACGACCAGTTGGAGGCGGTCCAGCGGCGTCACGTCGGGCTGATTCTGGACAAGTTCTGGAACCCGGAATATGGGATCATGAACGAGTGTTTGACGCGGGACTACGGCCGCCACCCCGACGCCGCCGCCCACATGCTCACCGGCCACGCCGTGGAGACGCTGTGGATGGTGATGGCCGAGGCGCTGCGTCGCAAGGACCGCGCGTTGCTGGAGACCTCGGCCGAACGGGTCCGCCGAATGTTGGAGATGACTTGGGACTACATATTCGACGGCTGGGGCGACGGCGATTTCCGCGTCTTCGCCACGAAAAAATTCCCCCGCGGCCCCGATTTCGACATCAAAACGATGTGGGCGCATTGCGAAGGAATGATCGCCTGCATGATGGCGATGGAGCACCTCGGCGCCGAGTGGGCCGCGCGCTGGTACGAGCGGCTGAGGGCGTTCGCAATCAAGGCGTTTTCCGTCCCCGAACACCCCATTTGGCGTCAAGCCGTCGATCGGCGCGGCAATGACCTCAAGCGGGCGGGAGTGAGCGCCAAACGCAAGGACAATTTCCATCCACTCCGATACATGATGTACAACCTGCTCAGCCTCGACCGGATGGTGGAGCGGCGGAAGTAGGTAGAGAGTAGCGGATAGTGAAAAGTGGAGAGTGGAGAGCAAGCCGATTTTTTTCTGGCCACTGACCACTAGTCCTGCTACTTGCCCATCGTCAGCGAATGGCGTTATTCTATCCTGCCCTGCCGTGGGAGGTCCGATCGACTCCGGCTCCCCTCTCCCGCAAGCGGGAGAGGGGTTGGGGGTGAGGGTGGTTACCCCGTGAGGGTGGAAACCACAATAAATCCGTTAAGCAAAAAAGTTGAGTAGGCCGGCGCCACTTGATGCTCGCATAATGATGGGGCGGCAGTTGAACTGCCACCCCAATATATCGAATGACGAATGTGCCCTCACCCTAACCCTCTCCCAAAGGGAGAGGGGACCGAGTGTTGATCTCTCCCGGCGGGAGAGGAGATCACCCAATCCATATTACGGCGGGAGAGAGGGGACCGAGTTTTACTCTTTCACCTCGAACTCGGCGTCAATGGCGTCGTCGTCGGGCGAGCCGGGCGCGGCGGCGGACGACTGAGCTTGAGGTTGCGGACCGCCGTTGCCGCCGGGGGCGGCTTCTTGGGCCTGCGGGCCGACCTTCTCGTAGAGCGTCTTGCTCAGGGCGTGAGAGGCCTGCTCCAACTCGCGGACCGCCGACTTGATTCGCTCGACATCCTCGCCCTTGGCCGCCTCGCGGGTCTTTTCGATGGCCGCGTTGACCGCCTTCTTGTCGGCCTCGGCCAGCTTGTCTTCGTGCTCCTTGAGGAGTTTTTCAAGCTGCCAGCACATCGAATCGGCCTGGTTTCGCTGCTCGGCCAGCTCGCGTTTGCGCTTGTCATCCTCGGCGTGCGAGTCGGCGTCCTTGCGCATTTTGTCGATCTCGTCGTCGGACAATCCGCTCGACTGCTCGATGCGCACTGTCTGCTCCTTGCCGGTGCCGAGGTCCTTGGCGGAGACGTTGAGGATGCCGTTGGCGTCGATGTCGAATTTGACCTCGATTTGCGGCATGCCGCGGGGCGCGGGCGGGATGCCCTCCAGGTTGAACATCCCCAGCAGGCGGTTGTCGGCGGCCATCTGCCGCTCGCCCTGATACACCTTCACGGTGACGGCCGTCTGGTTGTCGTCGGCGGTGCTGAAGATCTGCTTTCGCTCGGTGGGGATGGTGGTGTTCCGCTCGACCAACTTGGTCATAATGCCGCCGAGCGTTTCGATGCCCAAGGAAAGCGGCGTCACGTCCAGCAGCAACACGTCCTTTACGTCGCCGGAGAGGACCGCGCCCTGGATTGCCGCGCCGACGGCCACCACCTCGTCGGGATTGACGCCCTTGTGCGGCTCCTTGCCGCCGAACATATCCTTGACCACCTGTTGGACCTTGGGCAGCCGGGTCGAGCCGCCGACCAGCACCACCTCGTCGATGTCCTTGGGCGCGAGGTTGGCGTCTTTCATCGCCTGCTCGACCGGCCCGCGGCAGCGGTCTATCAAGTTGTCGATCAACTGCTCGAACTTCGCCCGGGTAATCGACATCTGCAAGTGTTTCGGTCCCTGCGCGTCGGCCGTGATGAAGGGCAGGTTCAGGTCGGTGGATTGGGCGGAGCTTAGCTCCTTTTTGGCCTTTTCGCAGGCCTCCTGGAGACGTTGCAGGGCCATTGTGTCCTTGCGGAGGTCGATGCCGTATTGCCCCTTGAACTCGTCGGCGACGTGGTTGATCAGACACTGGTCGAAGTCGTCGCCGCCGAGATGGGTGTCGCCGTTGGTGCTAATGACGCGGAACACGCCGTCGGCCACCTCAAGCACGGATACGTCAAACGTGCCGCCGCCGAGGTCGAAAACGACGATCTTTTCGCTTTTCTTCTTGTCCAGGCCGTATGCCAGCGATGCGGCGGTAGGTTCGTTGATGATCCGAGCCACCTCCAGCCCGGCGATCTGGCCGGCGTCCTTGGTGGCCTGGCGCTGGGAGTCGTTGAAGTAGGCCGGCACGGTGATCACGGCCTTGTTGACTTTATGGCCGAGATACGCCTCGGCCGCTTCCTTCAGTTTTCGCAGCGTATAAGCGGAAATCTCCGGCGGGGTGTAGTCGCGGCCGTCAACCTCAACCTTGACGTAGTCCTCCGGCCCGCCGACTACCTTGTAAGGGACGATTTTCTCTTCCGAAGCCACCTCGTTGTGGCGTCGGCCCATGAACCGCTTGATCGAGTAGATCGTCCGCAACGGGTTGGTGACGGCCTGGCGTCTGGCCGGCTCGCCGACGACCGTCTCGCCCTTGTCGGTGAAGGCGACCACGCTGGGCGTCAGCCGGTTGCCCTCGGCGTTTGGGATGACCTTGACGTCTTTGCCTTCCATCACGGCCACCACCGAGTTGGTGGTGCCGAGGTCGATGCCGATGATTTTCTCGCCGGTAGACATTCGATGCTCCTTTGTCGAACTATCTGTCTGTCATTTGTGCACTAATATATGGCACTCTCCGCAAAGATACGTTAGGGTAGCAAAGTATGTGCCGCCAGATGGGGGCGAGATTTTCGCAAGTCATAAAGTATTGCCGCAAAACAACATGCGTCAATGCAATTCGCCCGCGACACATCGTCGGCAGGCAGGGCGACCAGTGCCGGCTGCCATTTTGGCATGACGCGCGGGGGCGTCGCGGCGTAGCGGCGTACCCCGCCGTAGGGTTGACGGCTCGCTCGCGCTCGGGTAGAAGAGCTACAACGTAGAACAACGAGTTGTGGTAGCGGTTAAACTACCACTTCCATGAAGGCATCGCATGGCAAAACGATCCCCGCAAAAAACACGAACTGCGCGGACCAGTCGTAAATCGCCCGCCAAGAAGCCGCGCTCCATTAGCACGGCGACGAAAATCAAACGCCTCGACGCAGAGCTGGTCAAATTGTTGCAGCAGCGGGCGGATTTGCTGTTGGACGCGGTCCGGCGCGAGGGAAAGCTTTCCTCGGCGACGACTGCGCTGGATGGCGACGACCGGCGTCTCAGTCAACTTGCCCGGAAGAGCCGCGGTCCGATGCCGGCCAACGCCGTCAGAGCGGTGTTGCGCGAGGTTGCCGGCGGATGTCGATCGCTGGTCCGCACGCCCGTCGTCGCCGTTCCCGGCCCAGCGTATGGGTTCGCACATCTGGCGGCCATCCGGCACTTCGGCCGCGGCGCCGAGTGCGTGCCGGTCGAGGGCGCGGCGGCCGCCATCGAAGAGGTGGCTTGCCGACAGGCCGACTACGGGCTGGTTCCGCTGGACGGAGTTCCCGATGGACGCCTGGCGGCGATTTTCGAGTCGCTGCTGCGCGGCGAGTTGGCGGTCTGCGGCAAAGTAGTGCTTCCGATTCGCTACTCTTTGCAAGGTAGATGTTCCCGGTCGGATGTTCGGGAGGTGTACGGGGTTTCGGCGGCCTTGGCGGAATGTCGCGGTTGGCTGGCCGGCCATTTGCCCGTCGCTCGGCCGATCGAGGTCACCGGCGCCGCCACCGCCTGCCAGTTGGCCGCCGAAAAGCCGGGCGCGGCGGTCGTCGCCAGTCGGGAAGCCGGCTATTGCCACAATCTGGACGTGCTGGCGGAGAACGTCGAAAATGCGCCGCCGGCGTTGGTCCGTTTCGCCGTTGTCGGCGGTCGGCCGCCGCCCCGGACGAAAGACGACCGCGTTGCGCTGTTGATTCGCTTGGACCGATGCCCCGACGCCTTGGCCGACGTATTGGCCGAAATGAAACGGGAAAAATTGAACCTCGCGTGGATTGAATCCTTGCAGGATTCCGTCGAGGATGAACACGGGTTATTTTTTCTGGAGATCGAAGGCCACCAGTCCGACAAGCGTTTATGCCGAAAATTGGCATCATTGGAGAAAAAGACGCTCCGGCTGGCAACTCTCGGATCGTATCCCGCCCCAACGCCGATGGAATAATAATCAGGCCGCGGCCGATGGTCGCGGCATTATATACATTATTTGAGGAGACGATTTCATGCGACGCCCGTTTATTGCCGGAAACTGGAAGATGAACACCACTCGGGCCACGGCCGCGGCACTGGCCGAGGGGGTGGCGAAAGGGGCCGACGCGCTCGATGGAGTGGACCTGGCCGTCTGCCCGCCAAGCTGCTACCTGGAGACGGTCGGCCGGGCCATCGCCGGCTCGAAGGTGGCGCTGGGGGCGCAAAACATGTATCACCAACCCGACGGGGCGTTTACCGGGGAACTCGGCGCCGCGATGCTCCGCGACCTCGGATGCAAGTACGTCATCCTCGGCCACAGCGAACGGCGGCACATTTTCGGCGAGACGGACGAACTGATAAATAAAAAGGCGCACGCCGCGCTGGCCGCCGGGCTGACGCCCATCGTCTGCCTGGGCGAATTGCTCGCCGAGCGCGAGGCGGGCAAGACAATGACAATCATTAAAAAACAGGTTGACGGCTCGCTGGCGGGACTCTCGCCGGATCAGATCGCCGGCATTGTGATCGCCTACGAGCCGGTTTGGGCGATCGGGACGGGCAAGGTTGCAACCCCCCAACAGGCGGAGGAGGTCCATTCAGCCCTTCGCAAGATCGTCGAAGACCGCTATAATGGCTCGATTGCAAACTCCCTTCGTATTCAGTACGGGGGGAGCGTCAAGCCCGAAAATGCCGCCGAGTTGCTCGATAGGCCGGACATAGACGGCGCCCTGGTCGGCGGGGCCAGTCTGAAGGCCGAGCATTTTTTAGGCATCGCCGAGAAGGCCGTCAAGTTAGGCGTTGAAAAGCTATAGACTACTGTTTTGCCAACATTATCAGATTGAGGCTGTCCGTTTAGCGGCCCCGCTATACGGCTTCCCTATGGAAACAGACCCATGCCACCGTTCGTAAGCTCGTTGTTGATGATCGTGCTGCTGCTGACGGCGATATTTTTGATCGTGCTCGTGCTCATCCAGCGCGGCAAGGGAGGCGGTTTGGCGGGGGCCTTCGGCGGCCTCGGCGGACAAAGCGCTTTCGGCACGAAGGCCGGAGACCTGTTCACAAAAATCACCATCGGCGTCGCCGCCTTCTGGATCGTCCTGTGCATCGTCGCCGTGAAATTATCGGGCTATAGAATTTCCGGGCCGCTGGACGATTTGGGCGGCGGAGCGGAGCAGCGTCCGGCCGCGACGGCCCCGGCGGACGAGGGAAAACAACCCGCCGGCGAGGCCCCGACCGACTCCGAAAGCCCGCCGGCGACGAAAACGCAATAGCCGCCATGCAGGGATGGAAGTTAAACTGCCGCCCCCAAACCGCCAATATATCACGGGCGGCAAGCCGCCCCGCTAAACAAAAACAAAATCACTAATCGCCAAGCCATATCATTTTCTTTTTGGAGCATCGCTGCCTTGTTGCGAAGCATGACCGGTTTCGGAGAGTCGCGTTGCCGGCGGGACGGACTGTCGGCGGCGATAGAAATCCGCGCGATCAACAACCGCTACCTCAAACTGTCCGTCCGCACCAGCGAAGGATGCTCCGCCTTGGAGCCGTTGGTCGAGTCGGCGGTCAGAAAGGCCGTCCACCGCGGCACGATCCAGGTGAACGTCCGCGTGGACCGCCGCCGCGCGCCGGAGGATTACCGCATCAACCTCGACGTGTTGGAGCAATACCTCGAACAAATCCGTCCGTTGATGAAAAAATGGAGGGGCGGCGGCGAGAGCGGTCTGCCGCTGGAGGCACTATTGCCGCTGCCGGGAGTGGTCAATGAAAACCTCGATGCGGCCGCCGACGCCGCGGCCGATTGGTCCCTGATCGAGCCGGTGCTGCGGGACGCGATGGAGAAACTCGATCGGATGAAGCTCGACGAAGGCAAGGCGATGGCCGCCGACCTGGAGGCCAATTGCCGCGCGGCCGCCGAGTGTCTTCAGCGGATTGAACGTCGCGCGCCATCGGTCGTCGAGGACTATAAAAACCGCCTCCACGAACGTCTCCAGCGCGCGCTGGCCGAGTACCAAGTCTCCATCGAGCCGGCCGACCTGATCAAGGAAGTCAGCCTCTTCGCCGACCGGGGAGACATCTCCGAGGAAATCGTCCGCCTGCGGAGCCATCTGCAACAATTCAGCTCCACCATGAAAGAGCACGATTGTTCCGGCCGGAAACTCGACTTCCTTACCCAAGAGATGTTCCGCGAGGCGAACACGATCGGCTCGAAGGCCAACGACGTGGAAATAACGCGGGAGGTCATAGAAATCAAGACGGCGGTGGAACGAATCCGGGAAATGATCCAAAACATCGAGTGAACCGTGCCGGACTTGAAGGGTAAAGTGGTCGTGGTTTCGGGGCCTTCCGGGGTCGGCAAAACGTCGGTCATGCGGCGCGTATACCGGCAGTGCCGCGCGCCGCTTAAACGTTCGGTTTCCGCCACGACCAGGCCGCCCCGACCCGACGAAGTCGATGGGAAAGATTATCACTTTATCACCGATGAAGAGTTTCAACTCCGCCGCCGGAGGGGGGAGTTCGTCGAGTGTTGCCAGGTTTTCGGATACGACTACTGGTACGGGACGCTTTGGTCGGAGTTGACACCCGGACTCGGCGCGGGAAAATGGATGGTTTTGGAGATAGACGTCGGGGGCGCATTGAACGTCATGCGGCAGTTCCCCGACGCGATTACGATCTTCCTGCGGCCCGGCTCGCGCGACCAGTTGCAACGCCGGCTCCGCGCGCGCGCGACCGAATCGGAAGAGGCCCTACAGCGCCGGTTGGCCCGCGCCGAAAGCGAAATGGCCGTGGCCGACCGCTACAAACATCAGGTAATCAACGACCGTCTCGACCGGGCGGTAGGCGATATTTGCGAGATTCTCACTCAAGAATGGGAGAAGAGCCGAGATGATTGAAGCACTGCGGGAAGAAGAGATTATCAAGAAAGTCGGGGGGCGGTTCAAGCTCTCCACCCTGATCCAGAAACGTATGGTGCAACTCAACGCCGGCGCCAGACCGCTGGTCGACGCGGAGAACCGCCACGGAATGCAAGTTGTGATTGAAGAAATCATTCAGGACAAGATATATCTCGACACCGAGCTAAACGTCCAGGTGGCGGCCGGCGCGCAAGAGCCGTCTCCGCTGGACATGGATTTCCGCAACCTATGACCGGACGCGAAATACTGATCGGCGTCTCCGGCGGGATCGCCGCCTATAAAACCGCCGCCCTGGTAAGCCGGCTGGCACAGGCCGGCGCGGGCGTGACGGTCGTCATGACCCGCTCCGCCACGAAGTTGGTCGGCCCCAAGACGTTCGAGGCCCTCAGCGGCCGGCCTGTGCTGACGCGGATCTTCGACCGCGGATCGCATCCGCACATCGAGACGGCCGCCAGGGCGGAACTGCTCTGCATCGCCCCGGCCACGGCCAACATCCTGGCCAAGACCGCTTGCGGATTGGCCGACGACCTGCTGAGCACGATATATTTGGCGTTCGACGGACCGGTGTTGATGGCCCCGGCGATGAACTACAAGATGTGGGAAAAGCACGCCGTCCAACGCAACGTCGCGCAACTCCGCGCCGACGGCGTGGTGATTATCGACCCGGAGGACGGCCGGCTCAGTTGCGGCTCGACCGGCGCCGGACGGATGGCCGAGCCGGAAGAGATTTTCCAGGCCATCGCCGAACGGCTGTCGAATAACGATCTTACTTCTGTTTAGCAGCCGCCGACCACTGCTTCGCGGCGGTGCCCGCGGCGGTTTGCGGGATTAAAAACGGGCCGGCGTGTCGTCGGCCGCTAAACGGGCGATGGCGAAAATCCTCATCACTTCCGGCCCCACGCGCGAATACCTCGATCCGGTGCGGTATCTGAGCAACGCCTCCAGCGGGCGAATGGGGGCGGCACTGGCGGCGGCCGCCTTAAACGCCGCACATCGAGTGACGATCGTCAGCGGGCCGGTCGAGGTCGATTATCCCGAACGGGCCGAAGTGCGTCGGGTGGTTTCCACCGAGGAAATGCGCGAGGTCTCCATGCGGATTTTTCCCGACTGCGACGGTCTGATCGCCGCCGCCGCGCCCTGCGATTATCGCCCGACGCGGATCGAAACCGAAAAAATTCATAAAAACGGAGGACCGCTCCGCTTGGAATTGGTCGAAACCCCGGACATCGTGGCATCCCTGGCCGACGGCAAGCGAGACCCGCAGTGGATCGTGGCCTTCGCATTGGAGACCAACGACCCGCGCTTCCGCGCAATGGAAAAGCTGCGAAAAAAGCGCTGCGATTTGATCGTCGTCAACGGCCCGCGCGCGGTCCGATCGGTCGATACGCAAGTGGAAATACTGGATCGCTCGGGTGAATTGTTGGGAGTGTTTTCCGGAAACAAGACGGATGTGGCCAAAGAAGTATTCCGCGTGGTCCAACAACGGCTAATATCATAAAGCCGCGACCGTCGGTCGCGCTCGATAAGTGCAATTTAACTAGGACAACACCATGCGAATCGGCGTACTGACAAGCGGCGGCGACGCGCCCGGCATGAACGCCTGCGTCCGCGCGGTCATCCGCTCGGCGGTCTCGAAGGGGCACGAGGTCGTCGGCATCCTCCGCGGATACCAAGGACTGTTGGAGGAAGACTTCTTCCGCCAGGCCGAAGGCGAGCCGTTGATGAAGCTCCGCTCGGTGTCCCATATTCTGCAACTCGGCGGCACCGTGCTGGGCACCAGTCGCAGCGAACTGTTTCGCAGCGAAAAAGGGGTGAAGCGGGCCGCCGACATGCTCCGCAAACACCGCATCGACGCCCTAATCCCCATCGGCGGAGACGGCACCTTCCACGGCGCCGTGGAACTTGCCAGGCACTGGGACGGGCGGATCGTCGGCTGCCCCGGCACGATCGACAACGACCTGCTGGGCACCGACTACACGATCGGTTTCGCCACGGCCGTCCACACGGCGGTCGAGGCGGTCGACAAGCTCCGCGACACGGCCGAGAGCCACGAACGGCTCTTCCTGGTCGAGGTGATGGGCCGGCATAGCGGCTGCATCGCCCTGTGGACCGCGCTGGCCGGCGGGGCCGAGGTGGTCGCCATGCCCGAAACCCACACCGACGTGCCCGCCACGGTCGAACACCTCATAAAACTGAAGGCGCGGGGAAAAAAGTCGATCATGGTCGTCGTGGCCGAGGGAGACGAACTGGGCGGAGCGGTCATTCTCAACGAAAAGCTCCGCCTGGCCGGCTGCCCGTTCGATACCCGAGTCGTATTGCTGGGCCACCTCCAACGCGGCGGCGCCCCGGTCCCCGACGACCGCATCCTGGCCACGCGGCTGGGCGATTTCGCCGTCCGCTCGTTGGACGAGGGGGCCGACGGCGCCATGGCCGGCGCGGTCAGCGGCGAGCTGGTCCTCACTCCCTTCGAGGAAACATTCGCCGAGCACAAAGCCGTGCCGCAAAGCTTTCTCGACGTGTTGCGGACAATGGCGAACTGAGACTTGGGCGGCGCGGATTAAAGTTCATCCACCGGCGCCGCACGCACGCTTCCGTCAGAAAACAATACATGGGAAGAGACGATGGCCTGCTCCCCAAAAACTGATCCATGTGTTATGAGAGTCCAGAAGCCCCTGGGAGGGGCGAGGAGGACTCTCGATGTCACGA
>JAFGLH010000140.1 GCA_016928165.1 Pirellulales bacterium
AGCCAGCAAAACTCTCGGACTCGATCGTCGTACCTATGAACGACTTACGGCACATTGTCACACATAGCCAAATTTGGAACTACTGAACGTGTTCGTGGAGCGATTGTGGCGGACGTTGAAGTGGGAGTGGGTGTTCCTTCACGACTACGCCACGGTGCGCGCGTTGGAGGCGGGATTGGCCGAGTTCTTCCGGTTTTACAACGATGAGCGCATCCATGCGGCCTTGAACTACCTCATGCCGGCGATGGTGTACGCGGCGGCGTGAGGCGTCCAACGAAGTCATCGCAGTGGTCCAAATCAACGACATTTTTCTCGGAATAAATTTGGAGGATTTTTCACGTGCGCATAGTGGGGGAGCTGCCCTGCGGCCGCGCGAAAGCTTTGGAATGGCTTTCGCGGGCCGCTGGCCCCCTCCATCTAAGAATTCGTAATCCGTGGTCTAGACAACCCGGTCCACCTCAGTTGGTCACCTCGCCCCTGTCTCTAAGATTTATCGAGAACCGTCTGGCGGTCGCAACGGAGGCAAAATGGTGCTCTCCTTGGTGCTTAATTTTGGCCCGAGGTGCAAGCTATGGTGTCATGCTGACTGCCGCTTAACGGTACAATCTGCCGCTCTTTGCACTGAAAGATGGGAGAAGGCCGAGATGAGATTTGCCATCAACGAACGACGGAAACGGCGAAACGGGCTAGAGTTAGAGCCGGAAACTCAAACGCCGCAAACGTTTACAGCTTGCGGTGTCTGAAATTGTGGTGATGTCTAAAAAGCATCCCCGACAGGATTCGAACCTGTAACCTTCGGCTCCGGAGGCCGACGCTCTATCCAATTGAGCCACGGGGACAATATGATTGTCGAGAAGCGGATATTATATCGTATCTTTCATGGAATTGAACCCACCTTTGCAGGTAGCTTTTTTGGAGATCAAGTCAACTCCACGCGAAACGCCGCCGGGCCGGCGGGAGTAGTGAAAAAAAGGGCGTCTTGGCGACGATGAGGATATTCGCGGAGATACTCGTCCGACCAAGAAGCGAGGAATTTTTCGGCGCCTTTTGCTTCTATCAAGGCCCAAACGCCGCCGCCGAATCCGGCCCCGAACGAGGTCGCCGCCGCTGCGCCCAGCCGTCGGGCCGAAGCGGCGAGACACCTTGTTTCAGGAACCTGGTTGCCGAGTAGTTCCTCCGCCGCGTGTTGCGAACGGTCCACCAGCCGGCCGAAGGCGTGCAGATCGCCGGCCGAAAGTGCGTCGCCGGCCTGGGGAATAATCTCGCCGCTTTCGAGCATGAAATGTTCCAGCCGCGCGAGGAGCGGCTGCGGTTCGTGCGTGGCGCTGGCGCGCGAGCGGTTGGACGCCAACCGTTTGAGCTTTTCCGGTGCGTCGGTTGAGCTACACAGCGCGGCCGCCAGATGCGCGTCGTTGCGGCCGGTCTCACGTCGCCAGAGTTCCAAGAGCGTGGAAACGAGCCGAGAGGCGGCGTTGTATTTTTCCAATGCCGCGCCGGTTTTTTCGGCCTTGACGCCGCTCAGGCCAACGGCGAACAGATGGCCCGGCGGCAGGGGGAACGATTTTTCGAACTCGACGGGACAATATCCATATTGGGCGATCATTCCGTTTTCGGCGCAGAGGATGGCGGTATGGTCCTCGCTTCCGCCGAACGTGCCCACGCCAAGGTCGCCCTGCAACCGGCCGAAATTGCCGCCGTTTTCGACAGCGGCGAGATAGCCGGCCAGATCGATTTTATTCTCGCCGATGTGCCGCCAATAATCGTCGCGGGCCGAGAGTCGATTGACCTCTGCCAGGCAGAGAAAGACGCCGATCATCAACACGCTGGAACTGCTCATTCCGGCCGCCTGGGGCAGGTCGCCGGCCAGGGCGACGTCCGCTCCGCGAACCGCGCCGGGGAAGTCGCGCGCCATGCGTCTGGCGACCGTCATCGGATAGTTCGCCCACGAGCCTTCTCGCGGTTTCAAATCCGGATCGGCCAGGAAAACAACCGTCTCGCCGTTGTTCGCGTCCAGGACCACAATCTCGTTGTCGTCGCGGGGCGCGGCGACCAGGCACAGTCCCCGTTCGGCGGCGGCGACCATCGAGCGGCCGCCGGCATAATCGGTGTGTTTGCCGAGGACCTCGATGCGGCCGGGAACGAAGTACGCCAAGGATGGTTGATGGTCGACATTTCGCCCGGCGACCGACAGCGCCGAGGCGGCCTTGGCGAACAACCGCGCCTTCGAGCGGCAGGCAGCGCGACCCAACCCGGAAGCGGCCAACGCGCGGGCCAAATCGTCGGTTTCATGCAGTGAACCGGGAAACGACAGCTCGGTCATAGCGACACTTTGACCTCCGCGAGAAGTTTCGACATCGAGGCTATGTCAGCCCGGCTGGTCATGTCGAGCACGGGCATTCGGACTTTCAATGCTCGGAAGGGTTCCGCCAATTCGTGCATGGCGTGTTCGACGGCGTCGGGTATCTCGAACTCGCCGCGCGGCGAGGGCTTGATTGCCCGGCAAGCCTCGAAGATCGAGGGGCCGAACCGCCAGCAATTCATGCTCAGCCAGAGCGGGCGAGGCAGGACGGCCAGCGTTTTATCGTCGGGCTTCTCGATAATCTCGGCGAGGTTCTCCCGTTCGTCGATCCTCGCCACCGCGAGCCGGGAAATGCGCTCTTCGGTCACGTTGCCGGCGAGCATGGCGTCGCGCTCGAACAGCGCCACGGCGCAGCCCGGTTGCTCGCGCAATCCCCGCAGCGCTTCGAGCGGATAATAGTTGTCCGAGTTGATTACGGCGAAGTGATCGCCGGCGGCGAAGTCTTCGGCCGCGGCCACGGCGTCGGCCGTTCCTTTCGGCTTGGCCTGATTGGCGAAGGAGACGGCGATCCTCTTTGGAGAGACCTCCTCGCGGTAATACGAGCGCATCGATTCTTGTTCGGGGCCGACGACCAGGCATGCTTGTCGGTATCCGGCGTCGGCGGCGGCCGAGAGGACGTAGTCGAGGAACGGCCGCCCGATGGGGATCATCGCCTTGACGCCGGTGTCGGCCATGGCGGCCTGTCGGCCGTCGATCTCCGCGGAGGCGTCGTCGCGGCGCATGCGTGTGCCCAAGCCACGGGCCAAAATCACGATTTTGCCAGAGTTGCGGTCGCTCATGTTCGATATTATAGGTTTCTTATCCGAGGGCGTCGAGCGGTTTCATTCTCATGGCGGACAGGGCCGACAACAGCCCGCCGAGCAGGGCTATCTGCAGCGATTCGAGCAGGAAGGAGACGAGGATTTGCCGGCGCGTTGATCGACGTATTGTGCGGCGTGGCCGTCGCAGTGTTTTTATTAACTCCCCCTCTGCCGGAGTAGCGAACACTGGCGTTTCTCCTGGCGGTTGCCGATGCGGCGACCGAGTCGGAAAAGGCGCCGCGTTTCCTCGGCCGCTTATCCGTCCCTTGCGAACCCGCCCCTTGCAAACCGCGGCGATGATCCTATACTGAGCTTACAAATTCCCGCCTAACCTTCGACGGTTTTCGCCCTGCCTAACATTGCCGTCATGGTTTTTCATTTCCGTAAGGGATTATTGCCTTTTCCCGCCTACTTGAAAGGAGCAACTTGTCATGCCGCGCACCACGTTTTTCCTGATTGTGCCATTCTGTTTCTGCTTGTCGGCCGACCGTTCCCCGGCGGACGAGTTGGTGCTGGCCGAAGGGGGCAAGTCGTCGTACAACATCGTCGTCGCCGACGACGCCTCCCCCTCGACCAAGCACGGGGCCACGGAACTGCAAACCTTTCTCGAAGAGATCAGCGGCGCGAAGCTGCCGATCGTCTCCGATCGCCAAGACCTTGGGCGGCGCGAAATAATTCTCGGCGACAACGCGCATCTCCGGGCGATCTTGCCGAACATCGACCTCAAATCCCTGGGAGCGGAAGGATACGTCATTCGCGCCGTGGGCGACCGGTTGATGATCGCCGGCGGCGCGCCGCGGGGGAACATGTACGGCGTCTATGGTCTTCTGGAAGATCATTTAGGCTGCCGCTGGTTCACCCCGGGCGTAAGCCGCATTCCCAAACGAAACCGCCTGGTCGTTGGCGGGATCGACGACCGGCAAGTGCCTGCGCTCGAGTACCGCGAGCCGTTCGTCTTCGAGTGTTTCGACGGCGCTTGGTGCGCCCGCAACCGGATGAACTCCAGCGCGGGCCGGTTGGAGGAGAAGCACGGCGGCAAGGTGAAGTTCGGCGACGGGTTCTTCGTCCATACTTTCAATAGACTCGTTCCTCCGGAAAAGTATTTTGACGAGCACCCCGAATACTTCTCCTTGGTGAAGGGGCAACGGCTCAAACAAGGAACACAACTCTGTTGTACCAATCCGGAGGTAGTGCGCATCTGCACCGAGGCGGTCCTCGAGGCGATGCGCAAGCAGCCGGAGGCGATCGTCTTTTCCGTCTCGCAGAACGACTGCCACAATTGCTGCGAATGTCCGCGGTGCCAGGAGCTGGCCCGCCGGGAAGGGACGCAAATGGGGCCGGTGCTGCAACTTGTAAATCGCGTGGCGGAGGCCGTGGAAAAGGAGTTTCCGGACAAGATCATAGAAACATTGGCCTACCAATGGACCCGCCGCCCGCCGAATACCATCCGTCCCCGGCCGAACGTGGTCATCCGTCTCTGCTCGATCGAGTGTTGTTTTTCGCACCCGCTGGAGACCTGCGACAGCGAACAGAGTCGGGGTTTCCGCGCCGATTTGGAGGCGTGGGCTAAGATTGCCCCGCGGCTGTGGATGTGGAGCTACGCCACCGATTTTCACCACTATTTGCTACCCTTTCCCAATCAGCGCGTGCGGGGACCGAACATCCGCTACTTTGTCGCCCACAACGTCAAGGGAATCATGCAGCAAGACACATACAATACCGCCTGCGGCGAGTTGTCGGCCTTGGGCGGATACATTTCCGCCAAATGCCTCTGGAACCCAGACTACGACCCGGAGAAAGCGACCGACGAGTTCCTCGCAGGATATTACGGCAAAGCCGCCGAGCCGATCCGCGAGTATCTCGACCTGCTCCACGACCATGTCGCCCGGCATAACATTCACGTCAACATCTGGGCGAAGTGCGACAGCCCGCACCTACCCGACGAACTCTTGAAAAGGGCCGACGTACTTTGGCAACGGGCCGAGGAACTGGTCGCCTCCGACCCGGAAACGCTCCATCGTGTGCAACTCTCGCGGATGAGCGTCGATTACGCCATATTGGAACGCGGCCGAGCGGAGGCGCGGCGAAATTCGTCCGTCCAAGAAGGGCTGCTGCCCTTGGCCGTCGAGAGGTTTGGACCCTTTTTCGAGAACCTGAAAAACAGTAGTCTTTCCAGACTGAACGAGGGGGAATTGCTCGACAAGGACGAGTACCGTCGGGAGATGGCAAGAGCGCTGCGGCTGCCGGAGAACTGAGGCGCGCGCCGCCGTTTTCACCGTTTGCCCAACAGCAGCCAGAGCACGGCCATCCGCACCGCCACGCCGTTGGTCACCTGGTCGAGGATCGCCGACTGCGGACCGTCGGCCACGTCGGCCGTGACCTCCACGCCGCGATTGATCGGCCCCGGGGCGATTATCAGCACGTCCGCTTTCGCTCGGGCCAGCCGCTCGCGGTTCATCGCGTACAGATGGGCGTATTCCCGCACCGAAGGAAACGGCTGGGTAGACTGCCGCTCGAACTGAATCCTCAATAAGTTCAGCACGTCCACCCTGGGGAGAATATCGTTTAGGTTGTAGGAGTATTCGACCCCCAACTCGGCCCAGCGGGGCGAGACGAGCGTCGAGGGGCCGCAGACGATAATCTTCGCGCCGAGCTTTTTCAATCCCCAGATGTTCGACCGGGCGGTGCGGCTGTGGGCGATGTCGCCGACCAGGGCGACCGTCAGACCCTCGATACGTCCCTTGCGCTGACGGATCGTGAGCATGTCCAGCAGTCCTTGGGTGGGATGTTCGTGCGGGCCGTCGCCGGCGTTGACCACCGAGCAGCGGAGATTGTTGGCCAGCAGCAGCGGCGTGCCCGGCGTGCGATGGCGAATGACCACCGCGTCTACGCCCATCGCCTCGATGTTTTTCGCCGTGTCGATTACCGTTTCGCCTTTCGACAGACTGCTGGTCGAAGCGGAGAAGTCGAGCGCCTCGGCCCCCAGCCGCCGGGCGGCCAGCGAAAAGCTGTTCCGCGTGCGGGTGGAGTCTTCGAAGAACAGATTCACGCAGGTCCTGCCGCTCAACAACCGAAATTGCCGCGCGCCGGCGTCGAGGGCGTCGCGGAACAACTGGGCCTTGTCGAGGATCAGCGCGATCTCATCGGCCGAAAGCTCTTCAAGCCCCAGCAAGTGCCAGCGTTGCCAACCGCTTGGGACCGGGCCTGGATCGACCGTTGTATTAGACATAAATTAAAACTCCCGGCCCGGCATCGGGTCGCGTTTCACGTATTGTACCCGACGGGCGGCGGGTCTGGAAGATGGGCGTCCAACAGGACGGTCCGGCATTTGGCGCTGAGCCGCACACTGCCCAACGAGGCGGGCAACAATGCGGTTCCGCCGCGAGCCAAGGGCGAATCGGCCGGATCGCCCTCGATCTCCACCGCCCCGTCCGTTACCGCGATGATGTGAAAACGTTCGTCGCCGCCGACCGACGCGCAGGCGTCGAACACCCAGCGGTCGAGTATAAATTTATCGCATTCTACCAATCGGCTTGCCATCGGGCGGTCGGTTGGTCGGGGGACCGGAGGATTGACCGGACCGAGGGCGAAGTCGATCGCATCCAACCCCTCTTCGACGTGTAACGGGCGCGGGCGGCCGTCTGCCCCGAGGCGGTTCCAATCGTACAGCCGATAGGTCACGTCGCTCGATTGCTGGAGTTCGAACACCAACAGGCCGGCGCCGAGTGCGTGGACCGTCCCGGCGGGCAACAGGACGCAATCGCCCGGAGACGGCTCGAAAGAGTGCAAACAATTTTCACATTCTCCCCGCTCGATCGCCTCGGCCAGCGATTGGCGATTGATACCCCGTCGCAAGCCGGCGTAGATTTTTCCGCCCGGCTCGGCCTCCAGCACGACCCAGGCTTCGGTCTTTCCCGACACGGGCGGATCGAGCCGTGCCG
>JAFGLH010000016.1 GCA_016928165.1 Pirellulales bacterium
GACTTATCCGGTCCTGCTTTCCAAGGACGGCAAGCCGATGCAACAGCTCTACACGAATCAACTCGCGCCTTACTTCCGCGCGCCGCACGTTTACTTGGGTTTTCCCTCGCGGTTCATGGAAGGCCGCCGCGCGCTCGGCGACGACAAATCGCCAAGCTGGGAACGCCGCCACAGTACGTAAAGGATTGCACCGACGTCACCTTAATTTCCACACGCGGCGGAGACGAGTTGAAGCGAACGTTTCTCGAAGCCTTTATCCGTCCCGGACTGGAAACGCGAAACTGGACCTCACGGGCAAATTACGCCGCGCATGGCATTTTTCAGACTGACCCGGAGGAGCTGTCGATATGTTTGCAACACAACTACGGTTACCCAACCGTTCATATACGTCGCTATACGCTGCGGCCGGACGGCTTCGCCTCGGTCGCCGCGCCGTTTAACGGCGGAGAGATGACCACCAATCTGTTGCTCTTCTCGGGCAATTGGCTGGCGATCAACTACTCCACATCAGCAGCCGGCAGCATGCGGGTCGAGATTCAAGACGCCGACGGCCTGCCGATCCCCGGTTTCACGCTGGACGATTGCCCCGAGATTATCGGCAATCATATCCGGCGAATCGTAACGTGGAAGCAGGGGCCCGACTGGAGTTCGTTGGCCGGCAAAACCGTCCGGCTCCGCTTCGTGTTGAAAGACGCCGACCTTTACGCCTTTCAGTTTATCTCGAAGTGACGCCGTCAGTCGCTCTCAAGCTCATTGCCCATCGCATCGACCGGCTGCTCGATGGTGAGTTTCTCGCCCAGCGTCGCCGCCAGATCAGGCAAATCGTAGTGCGTCATGGCGCCGTGGACCGCGTTGACCATCTGGTCTTTGCTGATTCGCTGGTGGATGATGTCCGACCAAGCGCGGAGCGAACGGGAGATGCGCGCCGAGCGGAACAGTTGCGGCTCGAGCGCCGCGGCGTGCAGGGCGGGAATGCCGATGTTGCCCACCGCGATCAGATCGACGCTCTCCGGCTGATCCGAGGCGAACCGTTCGGCCGCGTAGCGGGCGCAGACCAGCACGTCTTCCGCCCTCATGCCCACATACGAGCGACCCAAGAGATAAGCCAGCGCGGCGTTTTTCCACTCTTCCGAATAGAAACCCTTGCCGCTCGGCGCGGTCTGGCCCGCGCCGCGCAAGTCGACGGCTAGCACGGGCACGCCGCCAAGTAGAAGCATGTCGATCGGTCCGCCCGGCGCCGCGCCGGCGGATTTGCCCCGTTGATCGACGTAGATCGCAACGCGGTTCGGTTTCGGCTTCTCCGGCAGGAACAGCAGCGCCGGCAGCGAAACGCCCGGTTCTGGCCGAATCAATAGTTTTTCGATTCTATAAGTTCTCTTTCCCTTTGAGAGAGGGTTAGAACCAGAATTCATCCCCTCTCCCTTTGATGGAAGGCTAGAACCCGAATTCGTCCCCTCTCCCTTTGGGAGAAGGCTAGGGCGAGGGCTTTTTGTTGGAATGACGGTTGAACCGCCATCCCGGATTTCGCGTGGGTCTGGTGGCGGCAGTGCAACTGCCGCCCCAACCTGTTGTACGATTTCAATCTTCGGTCGAGGCAAATCGGACAATTCGCGGATGCCGGCCAGTTGCCGAACCCGATCAATCATTGCCGTCTTGTCTTCCTTCGCCCAAGCGGTCGCGCGAAGGGAGGCCAACTTCTTTTCATAATCTTCGTTCAAGTCGTAAACGGAACGTGCGCCGGGCAGCGTCATCACCAGGCCGTTGGACAAACACTGATATTCTTTTTCGCCGAGCAGTTCGATCTTCGGCTCGACGACGCGGCGGTCCTTGCCCAACAGCCAGCGGCCCATCCAACGCGCCGCGCCCTCGCGGTGGTTGAGATTGAGGCCGTGCTTGTCGTCGCTTTCGAGGATGTCGAGGTTGGCGGCCAAGCCCATCCGGGTATAAAGCCGCTTGGCGTAGCGGAACGTGTTCCAAGTGCCGCCGATGTCGAAAAAGTCCTTCGTCGAGGCCATCACCAGCGTCGGCACGGGCGCCCTCATCATTATCCAATCGGCATGGTCCATCGGGAACGTCAACTGGCCGAAGAGGTTCTGCTCGGAGTCCTGGGGGCCGATAGTGGCCAGCAGCCGGGGGAAACTAGTCAGATAGCAGCTCGGCGCCGCCGCGCGGATGCGGTCGTCCAGGGCCATCAGATAAGCGGTTTGTGTGCCGCCGCCGCTGCATCCGGCGCAGCCGATCCGACGCGGATCGACCTCCGAGTGGGATTGCAGGTAGTCGATCGCGCGGATGCCGTCCCATATCTCGAAGCGGGCGGTATTTTGCCCCAGCAGCACGCAGCCGACGCCGACCATTATGTGGCCTTTGACGCCCCACAAGTCCGGCCACCCGCCGGGACCGAGGTATTGACCGCGTTCGCCTTGGTCGATCGGGTCGAAGACCAGCGCCGCCATGCCGTTTAGCGCCAGCAGGGCGCCGGCCGTCTGATAAGCGTCGTACCCTTTAGCGTTTTTCGAGTGTCCGCAGGGGACCAGCACGCCCGGATACGGCGGCGGGAACCGCGCCGCGTCGGGTAGAAACAACAACGCCGTGACGTAGTGGTTCGGTTGGCTCTGGAAAACCACCTTCTCCACGCGATAGCCCGGACGAGAGACCGTGCCGATGATTATCGGTTCAAGGGGAGTGCGGAACGGCAGACCGCCGATGGACGCCAAAACTTTTTCCCGCATCCGCTTTTGATAGGCGGCGATTTCCTCGGGGGCGGTCGGCTTTTCGTATTCGTTCCGCCAATTTTCGGCCGCCTTTTCCGTTTCTCCGAGCAAATAGCGGCGCATCATCTCGCTGGGCGGTCCGTCGCAGATCCGCTCCGGCGGCAGGTCCAGCTCGTTCGCCTTCGCGGACATCGAAAGGCCGAACAGCAAAGAGACGACAAACAGCAAAAGACAGATAGTCGGGCGCGGCATGGTTGGTTCCTTTACTGGTTCTCTTCGGCCGTCTCTTCCGAGAGCAGTTCCCGCCAGGGTTTCTTGGCCTTGTAGCTCTCCAACTCCTTTTTCAAGGCGTCGCCGTGCTCGTGCTTTTCGTCGAGTTCGACGGCCTTGGCCGACCACTTGACGGCGGAATCGAAGTCCCCGCCCTCGGCGCAAGCGGCGGCCAGCGTGCTGAGGATGTGGGGCAGCTTGTAGTCGGTCGCCTTGCAGGCCTTGGCGGCCAGTTCGACGGCCCGTTTGCCGTCGCGGATTTTATCGTCGGGCGATGTGGCCAGCACCCAGGCGAGATTGTTGAGGATGCCGGGGTCGTCGGGTTCGAGCTTGAGTGCTTTTTCGTAATCGGCCACCGCCTCGGCGTGTTTGCCGAGGTTCAGATACGCGTCGCCGCGGCCGCGGAGCGCCTGCCAGAGGTTCGCATCGACGCTCAAAATCGCCGAGAAACACTCCACCGCCTTGTCGGATTGCTTGTCGGCGTTGTAGAACAATCCCAACTGGAGCAACGTGAGCAAATCGGACGGATCGTTCTCCTTCAACTTCTCCAATTCGAGAATGGCCTCGGCGAACCGCTCCTCCTCGGCCAGCAGCAAGGCGCGGGCGCGGAGGGCGGCGACCAGTCCGGGCTTGATCTGCAAAACTTTTTCCACGTCCGCCAGGGCCTGCTCCATTTTACCCGCCTTCCGATTGACCTCCGAGCGCAAGAGCAAAACGGCGGCGTTGTCCGGCTTCACGACCAGCGCCTTATCGAGCACGGCCAGGGCATCGTCGTATTTCTTCAACTCGGCGAGCACCAGCGCCTTGGATTCGTAGGTTGGGACGTCGTTCGGGTCCAGGGCGATTGCCTTGTCGAGATCGGCCAGCGCCGCTTCGAGTTTATCCATGTCGGCCAGGGCCAATCCTCGGGCGCGGACCGCGGCGGCCGCATGGGGGGCCAAACGGACGGCCTCGTCGAGATCGGCCAGCTTTTTTTCCGGCGCCTCTTGCAGATTCGCCCGCAGCACCAGCGCCTCGGCCCGCTCCGGCGGATTGTCGAAGTGCAAGGCAAGCGCTTTGTCCAGCGCTTCGCGGGCCGCTTTCGCCCCTTCTCCGCCCGGCAGCAGTTGCAACCGCGCGATCTTCAGGTATGCCTGCGGTTGATTGGGGTCGAGTTTGACGGCCTTGCGGAGGTCTTCCAGGGCGGAGAGCCGCCGCTGATGAAATTCCTCCATCGAGGCGATGCCGACCATGATGTTGTTGATTTTGTCCTGGGCGCGGAGGAAGAAAGTGGAAGCCAGCAGCTTTTTGGCGAAAGCGGCGTTCGCTTCGTCCAGCCCCTTCTCCAGCGCGCTTTCGATCAGGCGGACGACCTCGTTCAGGTCGTCGATCGAGTCGGCGGTGAGTTTGGCCTCCATGGCCTTGTTCAGGTCTTCCCGGCCTTCCTCGGCGGCCCCGGCCGGAACGACCGACGCGACGAGCGAAAGAAATAGCGCCGCGATCAGACTCTTGCGTGGCATGAATACGCCCCTTTCAATCAATTAAAGCCGACAACCAAAACGCGCATTATAACGTTTTCCGGCTTTGAATAACAGAAGGCAACCGTTCACCGGGGACTGCCCCGATTTTCGCGGTTCACGGCGAAAATGGGACTGTCCCCCTCGGCCCGCTCTCTCTCCCGTTGGCTCATCGACTCGATTAAAGCGTCGATCACCTTCTTCGGCTGGGAAAATAGCAAATGGTGGTCGTTCAAGTAACCGTAGGGTGGGTCGAGGTCACGCATAACATTGGTGGGATAGCGCAGACCATTCAACCGTCGTGCAACGTATGGTGATTAGTCACACCGAGTTGTCGCGACCGAAGCCCCACCAGGACAAAGGTTTGTATGACTCACCCACATTTTGGCGAGAAACGCGCAATAGTGGTCGTCCAAGAAAAACTTTGCGTTTGGAATGCAATTCGCCCTCACCCCCAGCCCCTCTCCCGCATGGCGGGAGAGGGGAACAGCAGTCGACAAGCGCTCTCCCGCATGGCGGGAGAGGGGAACAGCAGTCGACAAGCGCTCTCCCGCATGGCGGGAGAGGGGAACAGCAGTCGACAAGCGCTTTCCCGCATGGCGGGAGAGGAGCAGCAGTTGGAAAAACGCTTATTGACGATTGTAGGAAATATTCCGGTCAACGGGGAGAGCCGTCGGCGGTTTGCAAGGCGGTTTCGGTCCACCATGAAATGAGCATATCGCGCGGGGCGATAAGCTAGGCTTGATTATTCCGCGAAATCAGGACGATTCGCCGTCGTTTTCAGGAATAACGTCTCATGCCGATCGGCCGCCGATTTTTGTCGGCCAAGGGGAGGAAAAAGCCATGCGTAGAATGTTCTCTTGCGGCACCGTCGCGATGCTTGCGATTTTGTTTGTGATCGATGCCCATGCCGCGCCTCCGCGGAGCGGGCGCGGGCGGCCCGGACCGACCCCGAGACCAGCGGTTAATCGACCGGCGCATGCCGCGCCGGCGGCGGCGACCCATCCGCATTCGGTCCCGCACAACGCGCCCGGCGCGGTCCGCTATCCCGGTCGCAACCCCGTTTACAAGGTCAATCCCAACGTCAAGCCGTTCACGCCCGCCTGGTACGCTAATCATCCGAAGGCCTGGTGGTCGACGCACCATTACCGTCCCCTGCGCCCCGTCACTTGGACCGGCGTGTCGGGATGGATAGGGCTAAAAACGGCCCCGGTTCTCTACGTCTACAACAACGACGGGTTGGAAGAGACCGCCGTCTACGCCGAAGAGGCCGCCGAAGCGGAGAATCCTTTCGCCGCCGCCGAGGAAGCAGCCGACGGGCAAACCGAGGGCAAGGAAACGGAGTGGTACCCGTTGGGAATGTATAGCCTCGTCCCGCCCGGAAACCACGACGGCATCGCCATGTTGCAGTTGGCCGTCGGCAAGGACGGCACGATCCGCGGCACGTATCAGGACGTGATGACCGACGGCGTCTATCCGCTGAGCGGATCGGTGGACAAGAAGACCCAAAAGGCCGCGTGGAGCCTGGACGCCAACAAAGAGGTCGTCTACGAGACGGGATTGCACAACCTGACCGAGCCGATAACGGCCCTGGTGGTCCGCTTCGGCGATCAGAAGAAACAGAAATGGACGATGAACCGCGTCGAGGTCGAGGAGCCGACGGACGAGTAACGGCCCTTGGTGGCTTTGATTTGCGTTTAGGCGGTGTTGGGGCGGCGGTTTAACTGCCGCCCCAACATGGTTTTTCGCCGTCGATTTATTTCGCCGATCGCGGCACGCGCTTGGCGCGGCCCCACAGCTCTTCCAGGGCATAGTAGCGGCGGGTGTCCGGCTCGAACAGATGGACCACCACGTCGCCGTAGTCCAGCAGTATCCAGCGGCTCTCCTCGTATCCCTCGATGCCCAGCCGCCGGTCGCCCATCTGGTCTTCCAGGACGCGGTCGATCTCCTCGCTCATGGCGTGGATTTGCCGCCGGCTCGTGCCGGTGGCGATCACGAAGTAGTCGAATATGGAGGTCAACTCGCGGGTGTCGAGCACGACGATGTCGTCCCCACGATTGTCTTCGGCGGTTTGAGCGGCCAACAAGGCCCGGCGCAGACCCGACTCGAAGCGAGATAATGCTTGATTCACAATATACCCTGCGGGACCATTCAGTGCCAAAACCGTTATTATACAGCTTGTCGGGCCGTCCACAAATCGGGGGCCGCCGAGGTGGACAGTCCCATTTTCGCGGTGAACCGCGAAAATCGGGACAGTCCCTTGTGAACGGTTTCCTTGTGCCGAAAGCGCGAGCGTAGGCTTCGCCGGATTTTTTTCGATCGCATCAAAAGCCCCCGTTGCCATAATATGTTGAGGGGGACTTTTTGTTGGTCTGTATGCAATAGAGAGAGTCTATGGTCCCGCGTACCGTATTAACCACGTTCCCGCCCCATTTGTTGGGTTGCGTTCTCCTTAGTCGCATTGCATAATCCCGTATGTGGGGGCAAAACCCTCACCAAGAACACCCTTCGCAGGTTCCTGCCCCACCTGCGGAGGGTTCTTTTTTCTTGCTGCTTTTTTCGTTTGCCAAGTCGCCTTTCTCTCGGCTCATTGACCCACCCCGCCGCGGCCCATAAAATGCGGCTGTATTCGCTATTCCACGGCAACGCGGCAAAAGGACATCGACGGATGGATCTCTCGATTTTGCCGATTTCACCGCTTATTTTGCTTGTGGCCTGCGCGGTCGGGCTGGCGGTCGGGTTGCTGATCGTCGGTCAGGTGCTCAATCCGGTCCGTCGCGGGGCGGTCAAGCGGATGCCGTATGAGAGCGGCATGGACCCGATCCACGACGCTCGACGCCGCTTCGACGTCCGCTTCTTTCTGCTGGCGATCGCCTTTTTGGTCTTCGACGTGGAGTTGCTGTTTCTCTATCCATGGGCGGCGGCGGCCGGGTCAAATGCCGCACGTGAAACGACCGGCGCCGAATTGCCGTCCGCTGTGGCGTCTGACATCCACCATTCATCATCCAACATTTCTCATTCCCCCGTTCCTCGCCCCGCGCCCCTCGTTCCAAAGTCAAACCGCCGCGCGGTCTTCGCCGGGGCAATGATTTTCTTCGCCCTGTTGGCGGTCGGATTCATATACGATTGGCGGAAGGGGGTGTTTCAGTGGCGCTGAGCAAGCAGCTATTGCCCGACGGGTGCGCCGTCACGAAGCTCGACGAGCTGATCGGTTGGTGTCGGAAGAACAGCCTTTGGCCGATGCCCTTCGCCACGGCCTGTTGCGGCATCGAGTTGATGGCCGCCGGGGCCAGCCGCCACGACCTGGCGCGGTTTGGGGCCGAAGTGTTTCGTTTCAGCCCCCGGCAGTGCGACCTGATGATCGTGGCCGGCCGGGTGGTGATGAAAATGCTGCCCGTCTTGCAGCGCATCTGGCAACAGATGCCCGAGCCGAAGTGGTGTATTTCGATGGGGGCCTGCGCGTCGACCGGCGGAGTGTTCGACACCTACAGCGTGGTGCAGGGGATCGACCGCTTCATACCGGTCGACATGTACGTGCCCGGCTGTCCGCCCCGGCCGGAGCAGTTGATCCAGGCGATCATCGACTTGCAGGAAAAGATACAGCGGGAAGGGACGTTGTTTTGCCGCGAGTTCGACGCCCCCGAGCGGCAGCGGTTGCCGCCGGCGCTGAGGGCCGAGGGGCGAAAAGTATAGCCGCCGCGTCCGAACAACTCCCCTCTTCCGCTTTTCGGGAGAAAGGACAAATTTGCGTAACCGTTCGCAGGGGACTGTCCCCCTCGGCGGTGAAGGGTACAGGCACATTTTTCGCCCTTGAAAGGGCGAAAAAATGAGCCAGTCCCCGGCCCGTGAACGGTTACAAATTTGCAAAAGTCCAGCAACAACTTCGATATGGATAGTGCAAAACCAAAACTCGATCTTCTGGAACGGTGTCTGCGGTCGTTCGTCCGCGCGTCGGCGATAGCGGCGTTTTTGGTCGGAATGTCCGCTTTTGCCGCATATCCGAGACCGTGGCATTCCGGCTGGGATATAAGAAAGACGGCCGCGGTTTGCTTGGTGCATGCGGCCGCCGCGACCGCTTTGATTTCGTTTTTGGCAAGCGCCGTTCCTTATGGAATAAATCCCCGCGGAGATCGTTCTCGCCCGATGCGTTGGTACAACTGCTTGAACGCGGCAACGATGGCGCTGATAATTTTGACTCCACCGATATGACGTTTCGCGTCTACGAATGTAAATGCAATTAGTCCAACAACTGCAAACCGCCTTTGCCGGTCTGACAGCGAGCGAGTTTCGCGGCCAGACGCGGATCGTGGCGCCGGTCGAGTCGCTCTTCGATATATTGAAAACCCTCAAGGAAAAACACGGCTTCGATTTGCTGGTCGACATTACCTGCGTCGATTACCTCGATTATCCCGACGCCAAGGACCGCTTCGGATTGGTGTATTTGCTGGCAAACACCGAAACGGCCGAGCGAATCGCGATACGCTGCTTCGTCAACGATCCCGAGCCGACCGTTCCGTCGGTCGTCGCGCTTTGGGCGGGGGCCAACTGGCCGGAGCGGGAGGCGTGGGACATGTTCGGCATCCGCTTCGACGGCCACCCCGACCCGCGGCGGATACTCTTGCCCGAGCAGTTCACGGCCCATCCCTTGCGAAAGGATTATCCGCTGCAAGGACTGGGCGAGCGGCATAATTTTCCCGTTATCACCCGAGCCGAAGGATAATTGCGAAACCGCAAGTGGAAGTTTGCGTAGTTCACGTTGGGGCGGCAGTTAAACTGCCACTCCAACCCCTAACCCCCGACCCCCGACCTCTAACATGGACCTTGCCCACGACGAACGGCAGCCGTATCAGTGGACGCTGAACTTCGGGCCGCAACACCCCGCCACGCACACCACGCTGCGGCTGGTGCTGAAGCTCGACGGCGAGCGGGTCGTCGACGCCATGCCGGACATCGGCTACCTGCACTCGGGCTTCGAGAAACTCGGCGAACACCTCGACTACAACCAATACGTTACCGTGGCCGACCGGATGAACTACGTTTCGCCGATGGCCAACAACGTCGCCTGGCACATGGCGGTGGAAAAACTGTTGGGCATCGAGACCCCGCCCCGCTGCCAATCGCTGCGGGTGATCGTCGCCGAGCTGTCGCGGATTTCCGACCACCTGCTCTGCCTGGGCGCGATGGGCCTTGACACGGGCGCCTTCACGCATTTCATCTACGCCTTCAACCCGCGGGAGCGGATATACGACATCTTCGAGGCCCTCTGCGGGGCACGGTTCACCAACAGCTACACCCGGGTGGGCGGTTTGATGTACGACGCCTCGCCGAAGGCCATCGAGATGATCCGCGATTTCCTCAAGCGGCTGCCCAAGGCGCTCCGCGACATGGAGCGGCTGCTGAACCGCAACCGGATTTTCGTCGAGCGGACCAAGGGCGTGGGCGTGCTGAGCAAGGCCGAGGCGATAGATCGCGGCTGTTCCGGTCCGGTGGCCAGGGCGAGCGGGGTGGCCCGCGACTTGCGCAAGGACGAGCCGTACCTGAATTATCGCGATTTCGACTTCGACGTCTGCTGCGCCGAGGGGGGCGACTGCTATGCCCGATACCTCGTCCGCCTGGCCGAGATTCGCGAAAGCATGAAGATCGTCCGCCAGGCAATCGAAAATCTGCCTCCCGGGCCGGTGAACGTTATGGGGACTGTCCCCTTTGCGTCCAGGGTATCCTTGCCCGACAAGAAAGCGGTCGAGACAACCATCGAGGGACTGATTACCCACTTCGAGTTGGTGATGAGCAACCGCGGTTTCGAGACGCCGCGCGAGGAAGTATACTTTGCCACCGAGGCGCCGAACGGCGAGCTGGGATTTTACATCGTCGGCGACGGCAGCCAACGAGCCTATCGCGCCCGCTGCCGGGGGCCGTCGTTTTTTCATTTCGCGCTGTTCCCGCACCTGATCCGCGGACACACCATCGGCGACGTGGTGGCGGTGTTGGGCAGCTTGAACGTCATCGCGGCCGAATTGGATAGGTAATGAACGTTTTGGACGCGGAAACGCGCGAGAATATCGATACTATTGCGGGCCGTTACCCGACGCGCCGGGCGGCCGTGCTGCCGGTGCTGCACGCGGTAAACGACCGGCTCGGATACGTGCCGACCGAAGCGGTGGTCGAGTTGGCCGAACTGCTCGAACTCGCCCCCGCCGACGTGCAAGATACGCTCAGCTTCTACGGTTTCTTCAAGCAAGACAAACCGCAGGGCGAGTATCGCGTTTGGGTCTGCCGCTCGCTCAGTTGCGCCGCCCGCGGCGGCGAGGAGTTGTTGGAATACTTGTGCGAGAAACTAAAAATCCGCCCCGGCGAAACGACCCCCGACGGACGAGTGACGCTCGAGTTCGCCGAATGTCTCGGCGCCTGCGAGGCAGCTCCGGCCGTCTTGGTAAATGATACGCTGTATGGAAATATGACACGCGAAAAGATTGACGAATTAATCCGTAGGGTGCGTGCTGGCACACACCATGATGCAACAGAATGATTAAGCCGTTCGGATGATCGGTGCGTGCCAGCACGCACCCTACAATATATATGACTTACGACCCCGTATTACTGGCGAACATCGACAAGAAAGACAGCCACACGCTGCCGGTCTACCAGTCCGGCGGCGGCTATCGCGGGCTGCGCCGGGCACTCGAAGATATGTCGCCCGCCGACGTGGTCGAGTTGGTCAAGCAGAGCGGGCTGCGCGGGCGCGGCGGGGCCGGGTTCCCGACCGGCGCGAAATGGTCCTTCCTGCCCAAAAACCACCCCGGGCCGGTCTACTTCTGCGTCAACGCCGACGAGTCGGAGCCGGGCACGTTCGTCAACCGCGTGCAGATGGAACTCGATCCCCACCAGGTGCTTGAAGGGACGATCATCAGTTGCTATGCCACCGGGGCAAGCACCGCTTACATTTATCTCCGCCATGAATATCCCTTGGCCCGGCGGCGGATGCAGGCGGCCGTCGGCGAGTGTTATGCCGCCGGATTGCTCGGCGAGAACATACTCGGCGGCGGTTTCTCGCTCGACGTTCATATCCACGTCGGCGCGGGGGCCTATGTCTGCGGCGAGGAGACCGGGCTGATCGAGAGCATCGAGGGGCGCCGGGCCTGGCCCCGGATCAAGCCGCCGTACCCCGCCGTCGAAGGATTGTTTCGCAAGCCAACGGTAGTGAACAACGTCGAGACGCTCGCCTGCGTCAAACAGATCGTCGATCGCGGCGCGGACTGGTTCCGCTCGATGGGCACTCCGCCCGATCCGAACGATCCCCGCGACCCCGGCAGTTTTGGGCCGAAACTGTTCGGACTCTCCGGCCACGTCAACCGCCCCGGCTGTTACGAGGCCCCGTTGGGGATTACCGTCCGGCGCCTTATCGACGAATACGGCGGCGGCGTATGGAAGGGGCGCCGGGCGAAGGCGGCCATCGTCGGCGGACTGAGCACCGGACTGGTGACCGAGGCGGAGTTCGACACGCCGCTGGATTTTTCCGCGCCCATCCGCGCCGGCTGTCTCGGCCTGGGAACCGGCGGCGTCATCGTATTGGACGAAACGTATTCGATGATCGATTTTTTGCACAACAGTTGCCGTTTCTTCGCCCACGAGAGCTGCGGCCAATGCACGCCCTGCCGCGAGGGGACGCAATGGGCGTTGGAGATGTTGGAGCGGATCCGCGCCGGCCGCGGCCGCCTGCGCGATCTCGACCTGTTGCGAGAAATCGGCGAAACGATCGGCATCATGCCCGGCACGACCATCTGCGGACTGGCCGACGGCGCCGCCTGGCCGATCAAGACCGCCTTGGGCAAGTTCCGCGAAGAGTTCGAGGGGTACGTTAAAGAACCAACAACCGTTTAGCCGCCGCGTCCACGCGGCGCGAACAACGATTCATGGAGAGTACAATATGGTCGATAAAAAGAATCAAGAAGAAAAGATTCCACTCCGCTGGCGCCACATTCGATGTATTCGTTTGACTCCGGAATGCATCGGCGGCATTCTTGCGGGATTTGGAATAGGTATAGCGATTGCAAACTCATTGGCGAACGTGGAATCCTTTCGTTCCAACACCGTGCTGGTTGTAATTGGTGGATTATTTCTTGCGACGATTGGTTCATTGTTGGCGATGCATGCACAGGACAGATATAGATATTCATGAAAAACCGCGTTTGACCGCTGGGCGCCATGAGTAAGCTGCGCTTGCCCATGGCGCCCCCGGCAATATCAATTACGGCATCAATAAACAATAGAAGATCGACATGCCGACAGTAACCATCGACAACCGCGAACTCGAAATCCCCGCCGGGCGACGGCTCAACGCCATCGAGGCCGCGAGGCTCGTCGGCATCGAAATCCCGCACTACTGCTGGCACCCCGGGTTGTCGGTCGTGGGCAGTTGCCGCATGTGTCTAATCGAGATCGGCACGCGCTGCAAGAAAAGCGGCGCGATCACCATGCAGCCGAAGTTGGTCCCCGCTTGCAACACGATCGTCGCCGACAACATGGTGATCGTGACCGACAGCGAGAAGGTCGCCCGGGCCAGGGCGATGGTCGAGGAAGACCTGCTGTTGCGGCACCCGATCGATTGCCCCATCTGCGACAAGGCGGGCGAGTGCCTGCTGCAAGATTACCATTTCCAGTACGGCCAGGCCGAGCGCCGGGCCGACGTCCGACCGTTCACCAGCCGGCGGCGCGACCTGGGCGACGTGACGCTGTTCGTCGACCGCTGCGTGATGTGCGGCCGTTGCGTCCGCTTTGCCCGGGAAATTTCCGGCACGAGCGAATTGATGGTCACGGGCCGCGGCGCGCGGGAAGAAATCGACGTGGTGGTCGGCTATCCGCTGAACAACAAACTCTCGGGCAACGTCGTCGATCTCTGCCCGGTCGGGGCGCTGGCCGACAAGGATTTTTTATATCGGCAGCGGGTTTGGTATCTCCGCCGCCACGCCGGCGTCTGCGCCGGCTGCTCGGCCGGCTGCTCGATCTGGATCGAGGAGAACCAGCAGCGCGTCTGGCGGATCAAGCCGCGCGAAAATCCCTTCATCAACAAGTGGTGGATCTGCAACGACGGCCGCTACGATTACCCGCACGTCCACGACCCCCGCCGGCTGACGCGGCCTTTGGGGCGAGAGACCGGGATTTTGGATGGCCGCGATTGGTTTGATCTGCCGAAAGAATTGGATTGGGCACTGCGCAGGACGGGTCGGTTGGCCGCCGTGGTTTCGCCGTTCTTGACCGTCGAAGAAGCGTATCTGCTCTGCAAATTGATTCGGGACATCGACCATGAGGCGTTGCTGGCGATCGGCCCCGTTCCCGTGTTGGGCGAGGACGAACGGTTCCCCGGCGGGTTCACGATCCGCGCGGAGAAGTGTCCCAACCGCCGGGGCGTGGAGGCGGTCGTTGCCCATTTCGCCCACCGCGTGGCGAGCTTCGACGAGCTGCTCGCCGAAGTGGACCAGGACGCGCTGCAAGGGGTTTGGGTCTCCGGCGGATATAAAAACGAATGGATCGGCCATTCGACCGCCGCCCGATTCGAGCGGCTGAAATTGTTGATCGTGCAGGACTTATTTCCCTCGCCGCTTTCGGATCGGGCGACGTATCTGCTGCCCGGAGCGGCCTATCCCGAGCGGGAAGGCTCTTACGTCAACTTCGCCGACCGTTTGCAGTCGTTCCGCCGCGCGATCCGCCCACCGGCTGGCGTCAAGACCGAGGGGAGCATCTGTTGGGAGTTGCTCGGACGCAAGGGGCTGTATAATGCCCGTGCGGTGTTGGAGGAGATGACCAGGGAAATAATGTATTTTTCCGCCGCCGCCGGGCCGGTCCCGGAGGCGGGGATCGATTTGAGGTCGAATTTGTTGGCTTAATTGAAACAGGAATGTTTAGCAGCCGTCGGCACGACGGCTTGCGCGACGTTCGGGCCGCCGTGCCGGCGGCCGCTAAACGTGGAATAATGTTTTTATCAATACTCGCGTCGCTGTTGAAGATCGCCGTGCTGCTCGGGCTGTTGATGACCGCGGCGGCGTACCTGGTGCTGGTCGAGCGTTGGATCGCCGCCTGGGTGCAGGACCGCTTGGGGCCGAACCGGGTGGGCGTGCCGCTGACCGGTGTCCGCCTCTTCGGCCTGGGCCAGCCGGTGGCCGACGGCGTAAAGTTCATGACCAAAGGGGAGTTCACGCCAAGCCACGTCGATCGGATATTGTACGCGCTGGCGCCGATCGTGATTTTCGCCGCCGCCGTGTCGGCCTTCGCCGTCGTGCCGCTGGGGGCCGTCGCGCCGCCCCGCTTCTGGTCGGAATGGTTTGATGTCAGTGGACCGATTGCATTATCCATCGCGCCGGGATTGGACATGGGAATCGTCTATATCTTCGCCGTCGGCTCGGTGGCCGTCTACGGCGTGGTCCTCGGCGGCTGGGCGAGCAACAACAAGTACAGCTTCTTCGGCGCGATCCGCAGCAGCGCCCAGTTGATCTCCTACGAAATCCCGCTCGGCCTGGGCATACTTGGCGTGATCCTGGTCGGCGGGTCGCTGCGGCTGGACGAGATCGTGCTCCACCAGGCCCGATCCGGCGCGTGGAACGTGGTGACGCAGCCGTTGGGATTCGTTGTATTTTGCGTGGCGGCGTTCGCCGAGGCGGCCCGGCTGCCGTTCGACCTGCCCGAGGCCGAGCAGGAACTGGTCGGCGGCTACCATACTGAATACCTGGGAATCAAGCTGATGCTGTTCATGGTCGCGGAGTTTCTGCACATGGTCCTGGCGGCCTTTCTGATCGTGATTCTCTTCCTCGGCGGCTGGCATTTGTGGGGACTGACCGGCTCGGCCGAGGCGGTCGCCTGGCCGACGGCCTTGCTCCGCGCGGTCGTGCTGCTGACGAAAGTGATGGCCGTGATCCTCTTTTTCATGTTCGCCCGCTGGAGTTGGCCGCGGTTCCGGTACGATCAACTGATGAACGTCGCCTGGAAGGTGATGATCCCCTGGGGAATGATAAACGTGGTCGTGGTGGCCGCATGGATGGAATACGGCGGAGAGTTGGCAGATTGGATGAATATGTCTAACATTCCCGGATTGGCAATCGTCGGCTGGGGCGCGTTGCTGATCTGCTGGCTGGCGACTTCGATCATCGACCCGACGGCGACGGACAACAAACCTAGACCTGAATTGCCCCATATCAACGATTGCGTAGGTCAGGTACCCCGCACCTGACAACAGAACAAGATTGAACGCAATATTTTGTCAGGTACGGGGTACCTGACCTACAGAACATGAAACCTGACGAAGAGAACATCACCTGGGTCCGCGAGCCGCGATTGGGGTTGTTGGGCCGATCGTACCTGATGCTCTTCCTGCAAGGGCTGACGACCACGCTGCGCCACTTCTTCAGCCGAAAAATAACGGTCCAATCGCCCGAAGAGCGCCACGAGATGCCCGATCCGTCGATCTATCGCGGCGTGCATCGGCTCAACCGCGACGAGCAAGGGCGGGTGAAATGCGTCGCCTGTTTCCTCTGTGCGACGGCCTGTCCGGCCCATTGCATCGACATCGTCGCCGCCGAAAGCCCCTGGCCAGACAGGGAAAAATATCCCCAGTCATTCACGATCGACGAGTTGCGCTGTATCTTCTGCGGAATGTGCGAGGAGGCATGCCCGGTCGACGCCATCGAGTTAACCGGCCTTTACGATCTGACAGGCAAGAGTCGCGAGGAGATGATTTTCGACAAACAAAAGCTGTTGAGCGTCTACGACCAAACCAAGGACGCGGAACCGATGAGAACCATGAGGGTCAAGGGGCGGGGGACGAGGGGCGAGGGATGAAAGATTTATGATTTTACATTGGGGTGGCAGTTAAACCGCCACCCCAACGACACCCGCTATCCGCTATTCACTAAAATGTCCAACCCCCAGATACTAATGCTTTCCGCTTTCCTCGCCGCCGTGGCGATTTGGCTGATGCTGCCTAGAGGCGGGGCAAGGGGGCGCTGGGCGGGCGCGGCGCTGGGCGCGGCGGCGCTCGGCTTGTGGCTCTCGCGGACGCACGGCCTGGGACATTGGACGGCCGACGGCGTGTTTTACGCGCTGGCCGCGGCGGCCATCGTCTCGGCCGTCGGCGCGGTGACTTCGCCCAATCCGATCTACTGCGCGATCTGGTTCGGCATGACGCTGCTGGCGGTGGCCGGGCTGCTGCTGCTGGTCGGGGCGCAGTTCCTGGCCGCGGCCACCGTGTTGGTCTACGCCGGGGCGATACTGGTCACGCTGTTGTTCGTGCTCATGTTCGCCCAACCGGAGGGGCGCGCGACTTGCGATCGGGTCAGTTGGGAGGCGGGCCTGTCGGCGGCGGCGGGAATCGCCCTGGTGGGGATATTGTCGGCGGCCGTCGGAAGCGCGGTCTCTCCGACAATCGCCGCTCAATCCCCGCAGGCGTTGGCCGCCGGAGTGCTCGACCCCCGCCAAACGGCCCGGCTGGGCGAGGAACTCTTCGGCCGCCGGCTGATAGCGGTCGAAGTGGTCGGCACGTTGTTGTTGGCCGCGCTGGTCGGCGCGGCGGTAATCGTCAATCGGTTTGGCGGTCGTCGGCGCGACGACCAAAAATCATAGTTGCAGTTAACCCTTGTCGGGGCGGCAGTTGAACTGCCGCCCCATCGCGAGAATGAAACAAGGCCGCCGTGCCGGCGGCCGCTAAACATCCGTTATTCATGCACCCTGAAACCGCACTGTTGAACAATTGCCTGTTGGTCGGGGCCGCGCTGTTCGGCCTGGGCGCGATCGGCTTCCTCAGCCGGCGGAACATGATCGTGATGTTCCTCTCGGTGGAGATCATGTTGCAGGGCGCGTCGTTGAGCCTGGCCGCTTGGGGGCGGTTCCACAACGATTTCGGCGGGCAGACTTTTGTGTTATTCGTCATTGCCGTGGCGGCGAGCGAGGCGGCCGTCGCCTTGGCGCTGATCCTGACGCTTTACCGCCGCCGGTGCAGTCTCGACGTCGCCGCCTGGCACTTTTTGCGCGAGGCCGACCAGCCGCCGTTCCGCGACGCGCCCTTGCCCGACGAGCCAGCGGTCGGCGAGCCGGACCCGCCCCTGGCGCCCGCCGGGGTGCGCCCGCGGAGGCCCGAAGAAGAATCGCAATGGAGACCTGAAATATAGGAAAATGATTTTTATCGTAGCATGTTAAGCGCAAAAACCTTGCTGATTCTGGTTCCCGCGTTGCCGCTGGCGGCGGCCGCGGTCGCGGCAGCGCTGGGACCGCGCGTGCTCCGCGGTCGGAGCCACCTGCCGGTGGTCGCCGCGCTGGCGGCGAGTTTCATCGCCGCCGTGTTGCTGGTCTATCAGTTGCAGGAGCGGATCGACCTGGAAGAGAAGCCGGTCGCCACGGCGACGCTTTGGAGCTGGTTCGACGCGCCGCGGTCAATGCCTCCGCCGGCCGAGGGGAGCGTCGAAACGCCCGGCCGGGGCGATTTCAATGTAAGCGTTTCGCTCCGGGCCGATCCGTTGACGGCCGTCATGTTCGCGATGGTCGCGTGCGTTTCGCTGCTGGTGGCGATTTACTCGATCGGCTACATGCGCGGAGACGCCGGCTACTGGCGGTTCTTCGCCTACACGGGGCTGTTCGTGTTTGCAATGACGGCGCTGGTGGCGGCCGACAATTTTATTTTGCTGTACGTATTTTGGGAGTTGGTCGGGCTGTGCAGCTATCTGTTGATCGGCTTCTGGCACGAGCGGCCCGCCGCCGCGACCGCCGCGAAGAAGGCCTTTCTGGTCAACCGCATCGGCGACACCGGCTTCGCGCTGGGGATATTTTTGATCTGGACGACGTTCGGCACGCTGGACTTCGAGGGGGTATTTTCCCAAGCGCGCGAGCACGCCGGCGATTGGCGGCTGACGGCGATATGCCTGCTGCTGTTCTGCGGGGCGTGCGGCAAGAGCGCGCAGTTTCCGCTGCACGTCTGGCTGCCCGACGCGATGGAAGGCCCCACGCCGGTCAGCGCGTTGATCCACGCGGCCACTATGGTCACGGCCGGCGTGTACCTGGTCGCCCGCTGCACGCCGCTGTTCGCCGAAGCGCCGGACGCTCAAATCGTGGTGGCGGCGGTCGGCGGGCTGACCGCGCTGCTCGGCGCGGTCGTCGCCATAACGCAGACCGATCTGAAGCGGATACTGGCCTACTCGACGATCAGTCATCTCGGCTACATGTTCGTCGCCGCCGGCGCCCTCTACGGCGTCGCCGCCGGCGTGTTCCACCTGATAACCCATGCGTTTTTCAAGGCCCTGCTGTTTCTCGGGGCGGGAAGCATAATGCACGCGGCCGGAGGGGTCATCGACATCCGCCGCCTCGGAGGGTTGCGACGCCGAATGCCGGTCACGTTTTGGGCCTACCTGATCGGCTGTCTTTCGATAGCGGGCGTGGCGCCGTTTTCGGGCTTTTGGAGCAAGGAGGCGATTTTGTTCGAGTTGCACGGGCGCTCGTTCGCCGAGGGAGGGGTGTATCTGTTGCTGTTTCTCTCCACCCTGTTGGGAGTCGTGTTGATCGCTTTCTACGCGTTCCGCCCGTTTTTCACCGTCTTTTTCGGCGAGGAGAAAATTCCCCCCGAGGCCGGCGATCACATGCACGAATCGCCCCCGTCGATGACCGCGCCGCTGGTGGTGCTGGCCTTCGGCTCGCTTGCGATCGGCGGCTATTTCGAGTGGACGCACGGGTTGGCCGATTTTCTCTCGCATACGCCGTCGTTCGATTGCCTAAAGCGGCTTGATCGGCCCGAGATCGCCGCGGCCGACAAATGGCGGATCGGCCTTTTCGGCTCGGCGCTGTCGATCGCCGGCATCGCGGTCGTGGCCGCGCTCTACTTGCGTCCCGGCAAGGCCGTCGAGCGGCTTACCCGGGCAATGAACGTATTCGGACTTTATAGCTTGTCTTACGGCAAGTTTTTCATCGACCCGTTGTACGACGCATTGTTGGTCCGGCCGCTGTTGGGCATTGCCCGGCTGGCGGCGTGGCTCGACCGCCGGGTGATCGACTCGGCGGTGGACGCCGTCGGCCGCGCGCCCGCGCTGATCGGCGCCGCGGTCCGTCCGGTCCAAAACGGCTTGGTCCAGTTATACGCATTGGTGATGGTGCTCGGCGTGTTGGTTCTGTTGGGAATAATGTTGTTGTAAACGATCATCGCGACATGAACGTCCTTCTGTTGACAACGCTGTTGCTGCCGCTGGCCGGGGCGCTGCTGATCGGCGGCGGCCGCAGCTCGGCGCGTTGGACGGCGCTGGCGGTCGCGCTGGCGGTGCTGGCCCTGGCGGTCGCGCTGGCGGCGCGGTTCCCCGGCGACGCGGCCCCCTTCGCGGCCACCGACTGGGACTGGCTCGGCTGGAGCGATGCGCCGATCGACGTCCGCTTCCACGTCGCCCTGGACGGATTGAGCATCTGGCTGTTCGCCTTGACCGCGCTGCTGGGCGTCGCGGCGGTGCTGGTCGGCTGGGAGGCGATCCGTGAGCAAGCGCCGCTCTATTATCGGCTGTTGTTGGTGTTGGAGACGGGCATGTTGGGCGTCTTCGTCGCCCGGGACATCATACTGTTTTATATATTCTTCGAGTTCACGCTGGTCCCGCTGTTCTTTCTGATCGGCATTTGGGGGAGCCGGCAGCGGCGCTGGGCGGCGACGAAGTTCTTCCTCTTCACGCTCGCCGGAAGCCTGCTTACGTTCATTGGGTTGTTGGCGATTGTACTGTGGGTCTATTACCATCCGGCCGACGGAACAACGCCGGGACGAATGACGTTTTCCATTGCCGAGTTGACCGCGTCGCTGCGCGACCGGCCGATGGACCCGGCGCTGCAAGTTTGGATCTTCGCGGCGTTGTTCGCCGGGTTCGCGGTCAAGGCGCCGCTCTGGCCGCTGCACACCTGGTTGCCGCTGGCCCACGTCGAGGCCCCCGCGGCCGGCAGCGTGCTGTTGGCCGGGGTGCTGCTGAAGGTGGGCGTGTACGGCTTCGCCCGATTCAGCCTGCCGATGCTGCCGGCGGCCGCCGCGGCGCTAATGCCCTGGCTGCTGTGGATATCGCTGGCGGGGATTATTTACGGCTCGCTGGTCGCGCTGGCGCAAAGCGATCTGAAGCGGCTGGTGGCATATTCCAGCGTCGGGCACCTCGGCTTCTGCACGTTGGGAATTTTCGCAGCCGACCGGCTGGGCGTCGAAGGAGGCACTTTGCAGCTAATCAACCACGGACTGGCCACCGGCGGGCTGTTCGCCGTGGTGGGCATGCTCCACGAGCGGTTCCACACCCGCGAAATCGCCGACTTCGGCGGCCTGGCGCGGCGGATGCCCCGGCTGGCGTTTTTCGCGATGGTTTTCACCCTCTCCAGCGTCGCCCTGCCGGGTCTGGCCGGTTTCGCCGGCGAGTTCCCCCTGCTGCTGGGCGTTTTCCAACGAGGCTGGGCCGAGCCGCTGGCCGGTTATGGCGTTCAACTGCGCATAATCGCCGTGTCGAGCCTCGCCGGAGTGGTGCTCGGCGCGTGGTACATGCTGTGGATGTATCAGCGGGTCTTTTTCGGAATACAATGTTGGGGGGGCAGCTTAACCGCCGCCCCAACCAAATCCTCCCCTCTCTCTTTGGGAGAATGGCGGGGGGGGAGGGAAGCAGACGTTTCCACAACGGAAAATAATTCGATACGCGACCTCTCGACCCGCGAAGTTTTCTGCCTCGCGCCGCTGGCGGCGACGATCCTCTGGATCGGCGCGCAACCGAGTTTCTTTATCGAGCGAATGAGGCCGACGCTCGACGAATTGATCGCGCCTGTGACTCGGGCCTGCGAAACCGCAAGCAATATTTCAACTGACCACTGGCCACTGACCACCGACCACTAATTTATGACCGCCGAACTACGCCCGTTGCTGCCCGAGATCGTGCTGATCGTCGCCGCCGTGGCGATATACATCGGCGGGGCGTTCCTGCCGGCCCGCGGCACGTGGCGATGGATCGCCGCCGGGGCGCTGATTGCGGCGACGGTTTTGCTCTGGAACCATAATCCGAACGCAAGCGGCGACTTGGCCCGATATGTTCGTTGGTTCGCCTTGGCGGCCGGAGGGCTGCTGTTGTCGCTGGGCGCGAAACCGTTGCGGTTCGACGGCACGCCGGAATACGTCGGCTCGCTGTTGTTGACCGTGGCGGGATTGATGCTCGCGGCCGGGGCGGAAGACATCATATTGCTGTTCATCTCGCTGGAGTTGATTTCCATTCCCACCTACGTGCTGCTCTATCTCGGCCGCAACGACGCGGCCGCGCAGGAATCGGCCGCGAAGTATTTCTTCCTCGGCGTGCTCTCTTCGGCGATACTGTTGTACGGTTTCAGCTTCTTGTATGGAGCAACCGGATCGAGCGAATTGTCGGCGATAAGCACGGCGTCTCCAAGTTTCGCGGTCTTCGCCCGGTTGGCCCTGGCGTTGATCTTCGCGGGCTTGTGTTTCAAGACGGCCGCCGTGCCCTTCCACTTCTACGCCCCGGACGTGTACCAGGGAACGACCCACGCCAACGCGGCCTTGCTGTCGGTCGTGCCCAAGGCGGCCGGGTTCGTCGTCATGGCGCGGATTCTCGTTCAGGCCGCGCCCGGAATGGAACCGTATTCGTGGGCCATCGTGCTGGCCGCCGCGCTGCTGACGATGACCTTCGGCAACGTAATGGCGCTTTGGCAGGACGACTTCCGTCGGCTGCTGGCCTATTCTTCGATTGCCCAGGCGGGCTACATGCTGTTGGCGCTGGCCGTCGCATTGGTTCCGTCGGGCGAGTGGGACGGCCTCGGGGCGCTGTGGTTCTATCTGACGACCTACGCGGCGGCCACGATCGGGGCCTTCGCGGCGATGGAACGCCTCGGCCGCGAGGACCACCGCCTGGACGCGATAGACGACCTGGCCGGTTTGGGCCGCACCCGGCCGGCGACGGCCGCGGCGATGGCGGTTTGCATGTTTTCGCTGGCGGGCATACCGCCGCTGGCCGGCTTTTGGGGTAAACTGCTGGTCTTCGGCGGGGCGTTGAACGTCGAGGCCCCGGCCTCTGCCCGATGGTGGTTCGCCGTCGCGGCGGTCGTCGCCGTGCTGAACGCCGCCGTGGCCGCGGCTTACTATCTGCGGATCGTGGCCGCGATGTATTTCCGCATTCCCTTGGCGACTCCGCCGGCCGATGGGGGACGCGGAGCATGGTTCGCCGCCGTGGCCTGCGCGGCCGTGGTCGTCGGCGCGGGGTTCTATCCAGGGCCATTGATGAGAGCGGGCGATTTTCGTCAGCGGCAGACGCCCCGCCTGGACGTGGGCGCTGAACGCGGTCCCTCAATTCTCTTCCGGCAAGAAAAGACCACCGCCACCCCAACCTGCCCCACAGCTTGGAGTGGCGGCGACGAAAAAAGTTCCTGCCCCAATACTCTCGCTTATTGTTTGCGGAGGCGATTGTATTATCGCGGTCGTCAGTGACAACAAGTTGTCATATCATATTTAAATGAACCAATACATGCGGAAAAGTCTACCGCGAAAAATTCCACCACGATGGCCCCCATGTCAACGCGACGCTCCAACATCGCCGAACTCGGAAAATTGCTCAACTCCGTCGTTCGTCCCGTTTACGTCTTGGACGAGGATTGGACGATCGTATTTCTCAATCAGGCGTGCCAAGAATGGCTGGGATCGGCCGCCGAAGGGATTGTGGGGCAACGGTGCGCCTATCACTCGGAACTCAAACCGCTCGACACCGCCGCCGCGGGCCTGTGCCCGCCGCCGCGGGTTTTCTCGGGTGAAATTTCCAGGGCGAAGGTTTTCCAGGGCGGGGGGGGAGAAAAATTCGCGGAACGTCCGGCAAGGTTTTTTCCACTCGGCGGCGAGAGCGGAGAACCGTTTGCCGTCGTTGCCGTCCTCGACGCCGAGGACGGGCCGCCGTCGACCGAGGCCGACGATCTCTCCGAAGACGGACCAATCGCCCTGCACGAACACATCCGTCGATTCCGCAAGGAAATCGCCGCGCGGCTTCGGGCCGACCGGCTGATCGGCGAGGGGGCGACGATGCGATTGGCCCGCCAACGGGTAGAATTGGCCGCCGCTTGCCGCTCGAGCGTATTGCTCGTTGGTCCGCCGGGGAGCGGCAGGCGGCGATTGGCCGCCGCGATCCATTTCGGCGGTGGGGAAAAAGGGGGCAGTCCCCATTTAAGCGAAGCACCCTCCGGGCCGTCCCGGCAAACGGGGATTGCCCCCTTTTTCACCGAAGGAACCCTGGCTCCGTTGGACTGTTCGCTGTTGGGGGCCGATCTGCCGGAAGAGCTTGCCTCGATCGCCGCGAGGGCCGCCGTGGAGGACTCGCCGTATGCGCCCGAGAGCTTGTTGCTGCATCGGGTGGACGAACTTGCCGCCGAAGTCCAAGTCCGCTTGAGCGAACTGCTTGCCGGCCCGATGTCCACCCGGCGGCTGTTGTCCACGGCGGCCGAACCGCTCGGCGAGTTGGCCCGGCGGGGCAAGTTCCACCCCGAGTTGGCCGCTTTGCTAAGCACGATTACGATCGAGTTGCCGCCGCTGGTCGAGCGCCGCGAGGACATCCCGCTGTTGGCCCAAATGTTTCTCGAAGAACGCAACGCGACGGGGCCTCGGCAGATCGGCGGCTTTTCGCAGGCCGCCCTGGATCGGCTCGACGCCTATCGCTGGCCGGGCAACCTCGACGAATTGGCCGAAGCGGTAGCCGAGGCCCACGCCCGGGCGTCGGGCCGCGAAATCGCCCCCGCCGATCTGCCCGAGCGGTTGCGTTTGGCGGTCCAGGCCGCCGACCGGCCGCGAAGGGTCGAGGAGACCATCGTGTTGGACGAATTCCTCGGCCGCGTGGAGCGGGAGTTGATCCGCCGCGCTCTGGCCCGCGCGAAAGGGAACAAGGCCCGCGCCGCGCGCCTGCTGGGCGTTACCCGCCCGCGATTATATCGACGAATGGTGCAGTTGGGACTGGAGTAGTGGAGTGTGAAGAGTGGAGAGGGGAGAGTGAGAAACACCCCGCGACTGCGGTCGCGGGGGGGATTGCCGCTCGCGGTTTCGCAAAAAACTTCTGATGCTTTCCTTACGTTGGGGTGGCAGTTGAACTGCCACCCCAACCAGGCAACTTATGATGCTTTCCAATACAGAAAATCCCGCCCGATTGATCGTCTGCGAGCGGCGGGGACGCTGGGCTGCGGCGCTGCGTCGGGAATTAGCCGGCGTGGGCGTCCGCGTTTGGGAGACCCGCACGCCGGACGGCTGCCGCCGCGAGTTGGAGGCGAGTCCCGCTTCGTTCGTCGTACTGCAACTGGACCGGGACGCAATCGAGACGTTGCGTTTTTTGTCCGGTTTGAGGCGGGATTTTCCCGCCGCGCGATTTGCGGTCGTTTCCGAACGCGATCAGGCCGCCTTCGAGATGCCCTTCCGCGAGGCAGGCGTCGTCCACTTCATCTTTTCTCCCCGCCGGGCCGGACTGTTGGCCCGAATGGCCTGCCGCCATTTGGCTCAAGTTCCTCCGCCGCGGCAAAGTTTTAGCGAACGGCTTTGGGCAAGCCTTCCCTGGGGCGATGACGGGGCGCGATAGGAAGAGTGCGGCGCCGAAGCGGCGACGCCCGCCCCCCGTAAACTCTGACGATTGACAAACGGTTGTCGTCTGTCCGGCCGGCGCCGCCTACGGGTCGGCGGCGGCTCGTTTTTTCGCCCGATTTTCTTGAATCTTTTTTGACATTCAATAATCATCGCGCATAACAGAGTATGATGCGTTTGTTTGGACATTTCCGCGGCGCGTGGGCATACGCGCGAAGGACGAGGATGGCCCGTTCGGGTCCGTTGCCCGGGGCGCTTGGGCGGTGCCTGGGCGCCCTCGAACGCCGCCTCCGATTGACGCGGCAACAAGAAGACATCCAGGCCGGGCTGGTCGATTACCAGGCGCTGCCTCCGTATCCGCCTCGACCGCGGCCGCCGTCGTAACGTGTTGCGTTTCTCTACTCTTGCCAAGGAGGACCACGCGTCGGGAAATTGGTGTTCGTGCTTTTCTCGCTCTAGCAAAAGGAGGATCATTCGATCGCGGAAATTGTAAATGTCTCCCACGGCGCGTTTGCCGCTTAATGGACGTCATGCGAATATACGGTGGGGCGATTTCTCGGCGGACCCGATCCGCGGCCCCGGTAACGTGCCAATGCACGTAGCACGTCTGAGCGGCAAGCGCGTCGGTATTTTTCTTGCATAAAGCCGCGACCGTTGGACAGGCCGGGGACTGGCTCGTTTTTTTCGCCCTTTCAAGGGCGAAAAATGCGCCTGTCCCCTTCACCGCTTTCACCGCGAGGGGGACAGTCCCATTTTCGCGGTGAACCGCGAAAATCGGGACAGTCCCCTCAAACGATCGGCGCGATCAACGGCCGTGGCTTTATGAAAGCGCCTCGACGGCCGCCTCGAGCCGGCGAAACTCGTCGCTTTCGCAAACGCCCGCCCCGCGGCGCAGCTCGGCCAGCAGGTCGCCCAGCATCTCGCTTTCGAGCCAATCGGCCAGCCATTTGGCGCGTTGCCGGGCGTATCGCGCCTGCAAGCGTCCGAAGAGCCTTGCGGCGGCCTGCCGCACTCCTTCGCTGGTGGTTCCGACCAGCGCCTCTCCCCCGCCGGCGATTCCGCCGGCGATGGCGGCCTCGGCGGCCAGATGTCCGGCGGCGGCGCCGGCGGCCTGGCCCGCCAAATCGCCGGCAAAGTGCAATCCCGTGAAGAACAGCGCCACGGTGAAGGCCGGCCGGGCCAAGGCGGCGGCGTGGTCGAGCGATTGCAGGAAGCGGACCGCGCGTGGATTGGCCGCCCGCCAGGCGTCCAGCTCAGACCGCAAGAAGCGGCGGTAATGATCGTCCACCGCGGGCAGGTTTTGGTGCGCGGCTTGGACCTTTTGGAGCACGTCCGCCCGCGTCCCTCCGCCCAACAGCCGGCCCAGTCTCGGCCGCAGCACGTCGTTTCCGGCCCTCGCCAAACGGTCCAATTCGTCGATTAATTTTTCCACGGCCGCCACGACGGCCTGCCGCTCGCGCCGCTGAAAGTCGGCCGGCGGGTCGGCGCGGATTCCGGCCACCGAGTTCCAGGCGGTCCTTAGCGGCCACGTGGCGCCGCGGCCGAGCATCCGATAGAACCCGTGTATCCTCCGCGACCAACTCCGCCGCGACTCGTCCCACCAGTCGCGGATTTCGTCTACCAGCACCACGGCCGGCAGCGAGGGCCATCCGACCCGGGCCATGTCGGCCGTGGAGAGGGCGTCGGCGGCCGCGCTAAAGTCGCCGCACGCCGCGTGGATCGAATTTAAATAGGCCGGCAGCCCGGCCGACGGATCGAGCACGCGGCGGAGCGCGCCGCGGAAGGTGCGCACTTTTATCTCGTCGAAGCACAGCCCCGCTAGATCGTCGCGGAGATTGGAACCGACCGGTTGCGGTCCGGGATAAATTTTGAGGAACGGCAGCCGCAACTCCTCGGCGGCGCGGCGATCGAAAGGGACCGCGTAGACCAGCTCCGGCCGGGCGCCGGTCGCCTCGCGGAAGGTGGCCAGCCAGCGTGGCCAATACTCGGCGTCGGCGTCCATGTCGCACTGATTGAAGACTACAACGATCGGTTTGTCGGCCTCGACCGCCGCGCGAAAAAAACGTTTCACAGCGGCGTCGTTGTACTTTTGCTGGGTCAAAACGGCCACGAGCACGTCGGCCGTCCGGCGGACCGCCCCGGCCCGGACCCAATTCACCTCCGCGTCGGAATCGACGTCCGGCACGTCGAGCAGCAGCAGCCGCGGCGGCATCGCGCGGCCCACGCGCCAAAAAAGCTTGTTTTCCTCCGACTCGCCGAGCGGATCGTCGGCCGAACGCCACCCGTGCAACTCGAACGGCTCGAACAGTCGGGCGAGCAACTCGGGATCGGCCAACCGCTCGGGCACGAGACAGACAGGGTGTTTCGTTCCGGCGGCCAGCGGGTTGGCGGCGCTGGCCGTTTCGCCGGCCAGGCAATTGAAGATCGCCGACTTGCCGATGTTCGTGCCGCCGACGACGGCCGCGATCAGCAGCGGCGGCAGGTCCAGTTCGGCCAGCAGCTTGTTCCGCAGCAGCTCGAACCACTCTTGTCCATCGAGCTTCGGCGCGCCAAGCGCGGCGGCCGACGGCGCAAGCCCCCGAAGCGCCGCGTCGAGCCGCCGCACCCGATCGGCGAAAGATTGGTACGTCGGCATGATTTGAAGCGCTTTATGTTCAGAACCGCATGTTTTTCTAATCCGCCGCACCCAGCACCACCGCTACCGCCTGGCCTTGAGGACTGAAGGCGAGTACCAGCGCCGCGGAATGCTTCAATGGCATGGGGCCGCCGTGTATCACGTTTACCGGGCATTGCGGATCGGGCCGCTCGAAATTGAGCGTCGCCGGGACCATCGCTTCATCCAGGGCCAACGCGCTCATCGCCGCCTCGAGCGCGCCGGCCGCGGGTCCGAGATGTCCAAAAAAACTCTTCGCCGCGGTGACGGGAACGTCGCCCAATACGTCGCGGATCGCCTGGGCCTCGAGGCGGTCGTCGTCGATTGTTCCCAAGCCGTGCGCGGCGACGAACCCCACCTCGGCCGGTGAAATGGCGGCGTCCTTCAGGGCGGACGAAATCGCCCGTCGGACGGCGTTGCCTCCGGGCCAGCCGCTTGAGTTTTTCTCGGGCGGCTCGAAGGCGCCGGCCTGGCCGAGGACCCGGGCCAGCACCGCCGCGCCCCGCCGCCGGGCGCCGGCGAGGGTTTCCAGCACCATCGCGGCGGAACCCTCTCCGTTTACCAAGCCGTCGCGGCCCGCGTCGAAGGGACGGGAAGCGGCGGCCGGGTCGCCGCTCCAACACGTCAAATTCTCGTTGTGGCTCCGCATCCAGACCGCCGGATGCAGCCGGGCGCCAACCCCCCCGGCAATCATCGCCTCGGCCTGGTTCCGCTCCAGCACCCGCGCCGCCTCGGCCAACGCGGAGAGGCTCGACACGTCGCCGAGGGTGATCGTGTTGTTCGGCCCCCGGGCGTCCTGGCCGATGCCGATGTGGCAGGCCGGCATGTTGGGCAGATACTTGAGCATCCAGAGCGGGAACAACTCGTTCATGGCCGCGTTGCCCCAGCGGCCGAAATCGAACTTGCCGTCGGAGATGCAATCGGCGTAGGCGTATGACAGCTCTTCCAATTCGCAAGGGATGATTCCCGCTCCGAAGACGACCCCCAGCCGTTCCGGGGCGACGGGGTTCTCGCGCAAGCCGGCGTCGACCACCGCCAGATCGGCCGCCGCGAAGGCCAACTGTATCTCCCGGCTCATCACCTTCAGGCTCTTTCGCGGCCGAACGTATTGCTTGGGATCGAAGTCGGCCACCACGCCGCCGATCGGGGGCGGCAGGCCCGGGTCTCGGTGCAGGTCGAGTCGCCGGATGCCGCTGACGCCCTCGATCAGCGAACTCCAAAACGGGGCCTTTCCGATCCCGATCGGACCGACCACGCCGACTCCGGTGACGACGATCTCTTGCCGAAACGCCATGTTATGGGAAAATGCCTATATGCCGTAAAAACCGAAACCATTTATCCTAGCTTTACGGCGGGTGATCGGCAAGGTGTTGTCGAATCATTCTCCTCACGCGCGAAAAAAACCTATATTTTTTCAAGTGACCGCAAGGACGTTCCCCCATGAGAGCCATCATCTTCGACCGCTTGACCGATAAACGGATCAACTTCCATCCGGTTGCCCTGGGCCGGCCGATCTTCGCGCTCCGCTGCGGCATGACCACCCTGGGCGAGAAACTGGTTGCCAAGCTGGGCCTGGGAGGGCCGGCCTTGTTCGTGCCCCCGTACATGGCCGAGGTCTATCGGGCAACGAGCGAGTGGCCGGTCAACGATCCGAACGCGCTGGCGGGCGACGATCTGCTGCTGGTCAATGCCCGGCTGAAGGCCGAGGGACTTGCCCGGCCGGCCGCCGGCGCGAGCCTCGCAGCCACCGACGCCGACGGCGAGCTTCTCTGGGCGCGGATCGCGAAAGATGATTTGTCTAAACTGTCGACCGCTTCGATTGACTCGTTGCTCGACTCGGCCGCCGCGCGGTTGCCCAAGGCGGCGAAAGCGCCGCCCGCCTGGAACTACGTCTGGGAACTGGTGCTGGAGAACCCCGCGCAACTGGCGGCCGACTTTGCCGCCGCCGGCCGCTCCGGCGTCGAAGGCAGGCTCGAACAACCCGTGGCGATCCGCGGCGACGCCGGGTACGTCTACGTCGCCCCCGGCGCGGTGGTCCATCCGATGGCCGTCATCGACGCCGAGCGCGGCCCGGTCTACATCGACGAAGGGGCGGTAATCCATCCCTTCACACGTCTCGAAGGGCCGTGCTACATCGGCAAGGAATCGGTCCTGCTGGGCTGCAAGTGCCGTGCGGGCAACTCGATCGGGCCGATGTGCCGGCTCGGCGGAGAAGTCGAGGGTTCGATCATCCAAGGCTGCGCGAACAAGTACCACGAAGGGTTCCTCGGCCACGCCTACGTCGGCCAATGGGTCAACCTCGGCGCGCTGACGACAAACAGCGACCTAAAGAACGACTACTCGCCCGTCTCGGTGGTCCTCGACGGCCGCCGCCCGGTCGGCACCGGCTCGACCAAGGTCGGCTCGCTGATCGGCGACCACGTGAAGACCTCGATCGGCACGCTGCTGAACACCGGGGCCTACGTCGGCGCGATGGCGGTCCTGGTCTCCGACGGCCGGCTGATGCCGAAGTTCGTCCCGTCGTTCGGCTGGTGCGTCGACGGAACGGTCAGCGGCGGGTTCGGCAAGCCGCGCCTCTACGCCGTGGCCAAGGCGGCCATGGCCCGGCGGGGCGCCGCCTGGTCCGAGGCCGACGAGCGGATGTGGGACGCGGTCTATGATATGACTGCCCCGGCCCGCGAACGCGCCATCGGCAAAAGCCGCCGGCAACATTAAGTGGCACTTACAATATTCCCCTTTCCCGCTTGCGGGCGAGGGAACATTTAATTCACCGTCGCGTCGGGGGGCAGGTTCTTCAGATTCAGCACCGACTTCAAGACGTCGCGGCCAAGGTGGCGGAAGATGCTTTCCCACAAGTCTTCGTCGGTGGAAAAAACGATCTCGGCCGTAGCGGGCGTTGTGCGCCAGGCGCCTTCTTCCAATTCGTTTTCCAGTTGGCCCGCCCCCCAGCCGGAATTGCCGAGAAATATTTTATAGTCCGGCGCCTCGTCGAGCACCAGTCGGTCGAGGTTCTCCTTCCTGGCGGAGAAGTAAACGCCGGGGACCGGCTCCATCTCGGCCAGCGATGGTTTGTCGTGCAAGGAGAGCAGTGGTCCGGGCACCGGCCCGCCCATGTAGACCGGCTGCCGGCTGTTGCACGGAGCGCTGCCCACCTCGCGCCACAGATCCTGGACGGTTTTTTCGGTGGGCCGGTTGACGACCATGCCGAACGCCCCCTCTTCGTTGTGTTCGACCAGCAGCACCAGCGACCTGGCGAAGTTCGGATCGAGCAACTGAGGGGAAGCCACCAGCAAGTGGCCCTTAAGCGATTCCATAACGGCCCCGCTTGGATTGGACCCGGCCGCCGCTACTCCCTGGCAAGGTCGGCCGCCTGACGGCGAAAACGGGCGGCCTGGTTCTTCAGCTTTTTTAGCCTGGGCACGCTGCTCGTCGCGCGGATCAGCCGGTCGCACTTCTCGGCCAACGCCAACTTGACTTTCGACAGATTCTCGCTCTTTTTCGCTTTGCTCATCGCGTATTTCCCGACAAATCAACCAGATTCGACTTTGAACATTAAACATATAATGCTACCACTTGTGCGGGAGGAGCGAAAGGGGTAATTTTCTTGTGTTTAATACGTCGGTGGCTCCATTTGTATTTCGTTTTGAGCATGTACGTTTAGCGGCCGTCGGCACGACGGCTAAATACATGGGCGGCATCCAGGCCGTCGCGCCGACGGCCGCTCCACGATTCACCATAAAATCCCGACTCGACGCGACATTATCCCATGAACATCGTCATCCTCGACGGCCACGCGCTCAACCCCGGCGACCTGAGCTGGGACGAGTTGAAAACCCTCGGCCAATGCACCATTTACGACCGAACCCCGCCGGACGACACCCTCGACCGCGCCGCCAAGGCCGAAATCCTGCTTGCAAACAAGACGCCCCTGCCGCGAGAAATCATCGAGCGGCTGCCCCGGCTGCGATACATCGGCGTGCTGGCCACCGGATACAACATTGTCGATGTCGAGGCCGCCCGGCGGCGCGGCATATCCGTGACCAACGTGCCCGACTACGCCACCGCCTCGGTCGCGCAGATGGTATTCGCACACCTGTTGAATCTTACCCTGCGGGTGGCCGATCATAGCCGAGGCGTGACTGAAAACAAGAAATGGAGCAATTGTCCCGACTTCGCCTACTGGGACTATCCGCTGGTCGAGCTGGCCGGGCTGACGCTCGGCGTGGTCGGCTTCGGACGGATCGGCCGCGCGGTCGCCGAAGTTGCCCGGGCATTCGGCATGAATGTGTTGGCCTACGACGTCCACCGGCCGGACAACCCAGCGGACGGCGTCTACTTCGTCGAACTGGAAGAACTGTTCCGCACCAGCGACGCGATCAGTCTGCATTGTCCCTTGACGCCCGAGACGCAACATTTGGTCGACGCCGAACGGCTCGCGTGGATGAAGCCGACCGCCTATCTGATCAACAACGGCCGGGGACCGCTGGTCGACGAGGCGGCGTTGGCCGACGCCCTAAACTCGGACCGTCTGGCCGGGGCCGGCATTGATGTCTTGTCCGTCGAGCCGCCGCCGGCCGACAATCCGTTGTTGACTGCGAAGAATTGTTTTCTCACTCCTCACATCGCCTGGGCCACCACGGCCGCCCGACGACGATTGATGAACACCGCGGTCGAGAACATCCGCGCGTTTCTCGACGGCCGACCGCAAAACGTAGTCAATCCATAACGCCGCTTTGCGTCGGTCGCGCCCCGATTGTTGGCAGGGGTGGCAGTTGAACTGCCACCCCAACATTGAACGCGACCAACGGTCGCGGCTTTATGGGAAATGACGCGCCCTTTGCGGAGATAGAACGGTTTCGGGACGGTTTTGTTGCATGGATAATAGCAAAAAACGTGAAAACCAATACTCCGCCCCGGCGGGCGAATTGCATAGTAGGACAGGTTGACAACCTGTCCAACTTATTGAGTAACCGTTCACGGGCCGGGGACTGGCTCATTTTTCGCCCTTTCAAGGGCGAAAAATGTGCCTGTCCCCTTCGCCGCCGAGGGGGACAGTCCAATTTTCGCGGTGAACCGCGAAAATCGGGACAGTCCCCTGTGAACGGTTACCTTATTGACTTTCCGTCGCGGATAAGCCATCATAAATGTCTCCCTTTATCCCCTTGTTATGGGGGTTTTAAGATGACGACAGTATTTATCGTTTGTGCCGCCGTCGGCGGGTCCGTGTTGGTCATTCAGTTTGTTCTGGCCCTGATTGGGCTGGGCGGCGAGGCGTTCGACCTCGACGTCTCCGGCGACGTGGACGATTTCGGCGGCGATATCGCCGGCGACTTCGACGCCGACCTGGGCGGAGACATTGACGGCGATTTCCAAGGCGAGACCCATCCGCTCGATCACCTCGATGTCCCGGACGGCGGCGACCACGTCGGTTCGACCTGGCTGTTCGGCGTGATTTCCTTCCGCACGGTCGTCGCCGCGCTGGCCTTTTTCGGACTGGTGGGTCTATACGCCGAGTCGGTCGGCGCGTCGCAGACCAACTCGCTGCTGATGGCCGTGGCCGCCGGCGTAGCCGCCATGATGAGCGTATACTGGCTGATGCTCGGCCTGAGGAAGCTGCAGGCCGACGGCAGCGTCCGCGTCCATCGCGCGGTCGGCCGGCACGGATCCGTCTATCTCCGCGTGCCGGGCGAAAAAGCAGGCACCGGGAAAATTCAGTTCAATCTGCAAAACCGGACCATGGAATATCTGGCCGTAACCGCCGGCCCCGAGCTGCCCACGGGAGCCAAGGTAGTTGTGGTGGGCATCGTCAATCCGAACACGCTGGAAGTACAAGCGGACAACCCATAAAGCCGCGACCGCCGGTCGCGCCCTTGATATATCATCGAACCATTCATTACCAGAGGCCCAACAATGACGCACGCATTTCTCAACTCGGCGCGGCCGTCGGTCGCGGCTTTGTTCGCGCAATCCCCCAGTCGCGAAAACATGATCCTGGCCGCCATCGTGGCGCTGGCCGTGATCGTACTGTTCGTCTTCGTCATGCTGTTGATCAAACAGTACAAACGATGTCCCAGCAACCGGATATTGGTGATCTACGGCCGCTCGGGCGGCGCGCACGAGGCGGCCACCTGCATCCACGGCGGGGCGAAGCTCGTCGTCCCCCTGATCCAGGACTACGCCTGGCTGAGCCTCGAACCGATGCAAATCGAGATTCCGCTCCGCGGCGCGCTGTCGATGGAAAACATCCGCGTCAACGTCCCCAGCGTGTTCACGGTGGCCGTCGGCACCACGCCCGAACAGATGCAAAACGCCGCCATCCGTCTGCTCGGACTTAGCAACAGCGAAATAAAGAAGCAGGCCGAGGACATCATCTTCGGTCAGTTGCGACAGGTTATCGCCTCGATGCAGATCGAGGACATCAACCGCGACCGCGACAAGTTTCTCGAAGCGGTCCAAAATTCGCTCGAACCGGAGCTGCGCAAAATCGGCCTGGTGCTGATCAACGTCAACATCACGGACATCACCGACGAATCGGGCTACATCGAGGCGATCGGACAGAAGGCCGCCTCGCAGGCCATCCAGAAGGCCCGCGGCGACGTGGCCGACAACGAAAAGATGGGCGAAATCCGCGTCGCCGAGGCGGAGCGGGAAAAGGCTGTGCAGGTGGCCAACGCGCAGAAGGTCCGCGAGATCGGCACCCGTCAGGCGATGCGCGAGCAGGCGGTCCGCGTGGCCGAGTTGGACAAGGAGCAGAAGATCGGCGAGCAGACGGCCGCCTACCAGCGGGAATCGGAAGTGAAGGCCGCCGAGCGCGACATGCGCGTCAGCATTGCCCAGGCCGACGCCCGGGCGGTCGAGGGCGAAAACCTCTCGAAGGCCGACATCGCCGCCTCGCAGGCCGCCCTGCAAGTCAAAAAGGCCGAGGCCTACGAACTGGGCGAGACCCGCAAGGTCCGAGCCGAGGGCGCCGTGCTCGAGGCCGACCACATCGCCCGGGCCAAGGCCGCCATCGCCGAGGCCCAGCGAATCGAGGCCGAGCGCCGCGCCGAGTTGGAAGCACCCGCCAAGGCCGAGCGGGCGCGGGTCGAAGTGGCCGCCCAAGCCGAGGCCAACAAACGCCGCATCGAGGCCGAGGGCGAAGCGTCGGCCATCTTCGCCAAGCTCGAGGCCGAGGCCCGCGGCCAGTATGAAATCCTCGCCAAGAAGGGCGAAGGCCTCCAGCGGATCATCGACGCCTGCGGCGGATCGGAACAGGCGTTCAAGATGCTCATGCTCGAACACTTCGACAACCTGGTCGACGCCTCGGCCCGGGCAATCTCGAACATCAAGTTCGACAAGATCGTCGTGTGGGAGGGGAACGGTCAGAACGGCACCACTCAGACGGCCAATTGGCTCCATAATATGGCCCGCACGCTGCCGCCGATGATGCAAGTGATGAAGGACATCGGCGGAGTGGAGATACCCGATACGCTGGCCAATTTCGCCGTCGCGGAGAAGAAGCCCTCGACCGACGGTCACGCCGAGCCGCAGCCGGCGGAAGTGTAGTCGCTCAGATCTCCTCTCCCTTTTGGAGAGTGTTAGTATGACAGCGCCACATTAGCTCAAGCAGTAGGGTGGGTCGAGCGCAGCGAGCCCCACCATATAATACGATAATACGCAAATCCTGGTGGGGCTCGCTGCGCTCGACCCACCCTACTCTCTAGGATAAATCTCGCCGGGGGTATTGGATTAGTGGTCAGTGGCCAGAGAATCTCGCCGGGGCGAGACTCGACCTACAAATTGATAGCCTCTTCCGATACGCGGGCCAGCAGATCGTTGACTCTCAACGCCTCGGCCCATCGGTTCAAATATTCAAGGTCCAGGGCGTTTTGATTCGCTCGCAACAGGGCCGAGGCGTCGGCCAGATCGATCATTCGCCCGGCCAACAGCTTGTGGAGAATCAAATCCTCGCAGGACAAAACGGCGATTTCCACATCCATCTCGGGCAACGTCGCGGACACGCAACGTTGGAGGGCGACTTTGTGATACGGCGAATCGGCCAACAGCAGGTCGATTTGCATGTCGATCATGGCCTCGGGCGGTTCGTAGAAGAGCTGCACAAGCTCCATTTGGCCGAGCTTGATGGACAAGCGGGCTCGCTTCTGTCGAATACCGGCCTCAGCAAGCCGAGGAATTATAGCATCGAGACTATCCGCGCCGACGCCGAGCAGCAAGTCGATGTCCTTGGTCGCTCGAACGTGTTTCCATGCGGCCAGGGCAATTCCGCCGACCGCGGCCATGGGAACATCGAGCGGCTTGATTGCGAGCCAAACGTGCCGCAACGTCTGCAAGACGAGATTACCCGGCATGGCCGCCTCCGCAACGTTCGAATCCCTCGATCATGTGTCGCATCGTCCGATCGTGTTCCTTCATTTGCTCGGCGTGCCATTTTCGGTAGGCCGCCTTGAGGTCGCCGTCGGGGCCGATCTCGCGGCGCAGCCCGGCCAGCACGAATAGGTCGCAGGCGTCCATCAAATCGGCCCAAATCGCGATGCACTGCCGCGAAGTGTACGACGGTGGAACGCTCGGAGTCATATCGGGCGGCGATGGAGGTGTTTCAGACATTGTTAGTTACACATAAGTCTAGCTTAACGTCAATACTCAAACAACAACGCACATACACACACCGCCCTCGCCCCCGACCCCGCTTCCGCAAGCGGGAGAGGGGAGATGTTGTTTTCACCCGTGGCGGATGAACTTTTGCAGTCTCTTGCCCATGATGTCGCCAAGATAGAGGTTGCCCTGCGAATCGACGGCGACGTCGTGCAGCCAGTTCAACTCGCCGGGCTTTTCTTGGCCGTCTTCCCCCTTGGGAAACGTCCACAGCGAAAGCAGTTTGCCCGAGGGGGAAAAACGCATTATCAACTGGTCTTTTGGTGGGCAACCGAGGGGGGTTTTGCTCTCGGCCCAGGTCATCGGCGAGGAGCCGCAGGCCCAAATTTCGTCGTTCTCGCTCATGCAAAGCCCCCACGGCACGAGCAGGTTGCTCCATACGTCGAGCAATTTTCCCCTGGGATCGAAGACCTGAATGCGCACGTTGTTCCGATCGGCCACGTAGAGCCGGCCGCGCGAGTCGCGGACGATGTTGTGCGGGATGCTGAACTCGCCCGGCGCGGAGCCGAGCTTGCCCCATTGGTTGACGAAGCGGCCGTCGCGGTCGAAGTGGACGATCCGCGAGTTGCCGTAGCCGTCGGCGACGAAGACTTCGCCTTCCGGGGTGATTGTCATGTCGGTCGGCTGGTTGAAATGGCCGCCGTCGTCGCCGGCGACGTTGGGTGTGCCCAGGGTTTTGAGCAGCTTTCCCTTGGGCGTGAATTGCGCGACCACGTGGGTCTCGCAATCGGTGATCCAAATGTTGTCTTGATCGTCGAGGCGGAAGCCGTGCGGCACTTTTATCAATTCGTGTCCCCAGCCGTCGATATACTTCCCCTCGGCGTCGTAGACCTGGACGGGCACTTCGGAGCGGGTGAAGAGCCATATCCGCCGCCGCCGCCGGTCGATGGCCGCGCCGGACATCGCTCCCCACGGCGCGCTTTCCGAACGACGGGGCCAACGCGGATCGACTTCATACCAGGCGGCCGCGTCGACGTGGGGATACGGGTCTTCATATTCCGCGGCGAGCAGTTTTAGTTTCGATCCCAGCGCCGCGCAAGCGGCCGCCGCGCCGGCGCGGAAAAACATCTGACGACGGCTCATGGGAAGAGACATTGAAATCCTCCGTTGTGAAATGGGGAACGTGCTGTAAAAATAGTCCCCTCTCCCAAAGTGAAAGGGGACTATATTATTTTTCATCCGCGTCTTCCGTCGCTTGTTCGCTTGCCAGGGCCAGTTTGCGGCGGAGCGAGCGGACCTTTTCGCGGACCATCACGGGGGCCTTGCGGGAGACCAGGTTGACGCCGTCGAACCAACCGCGGTCTTCCTCGTAAACCAGGTGGCACTCGATGAAGATCGCCCCGGCCGGTTTTTTCAGCCGCGTTATCTTGGCGTAGCCGCCGGCGTGGAGGAAGGGGTGCGGCGGCCCCGGCTCGATCTCCGCGCGAACGTCGCGCAGCAGAGCGCGCCACAGGTTCGGATATTGCGGGTCTTCGTCGAAGCGGCGGTCGATCCATCCGGCCGCCAAAATCGATTCTTCACCGCGGGCCAGTCCGGCCCGGCGGGTGGCGCTCAGCTCGACCCGCTCGAACAAGCGGAACGTCGCATAGACGAACCGCTCTTCGTATCCGTCTTGTTCGGCGACGGATAAATTCCGCGCGGCCATTTCCTCGGCGGTCAAAGCGCCCGACTTCGAGACGACGCCGTTCGGCCCTTGTTCCTCGTCGCCGGCCAGCGTTTCGAGGAATTTTTCCGAAGTCAACACGTCCCAATCGCCGTGGACGACGAACCATAGATCGACGGCGCGGACGGCCGGCCACTCGTCTTTCGCGCTTTTCCGCGTTCGCACATTCACTATCGCCGGCGCGTAGTAGGAATCTTCCAGAAGCCTTGCGAGCGGATATTTGGCGGTCGCCGCCTTTTGCAGCGCGGAGGTTTGCCCCGCCGCGTCGAGGCCGTCGGGCAGGATCGGCGGCGGCAGCTTGATCGAGCGGCCGTCGGACATCTCGATCCCCTTTTCGGTCAACTCCTTGAAAATGGAATTGTCTGCCGCGGGGTCCGCGACCGACGGGACGGAAAGCGCCAGTATGATAAACGCGGCCTTCATGTCGAGAATCATTCCTTCCGATCGAGCAACTCCAACGAGCGGGCCATCTCGCGGTTTTCCAGGTACCACTCGACCGAGCGACGCAATCCCTCCTCGATCGAGACCTCGGGACGCCAGTCGAGCAGGCGGGCGGCCTTCGACACGTCGGCCCAAGTCGTGGGCACGTCGGCCGGATGGACGGGACGATGTTCGATCCGCGGCCGGTTGCCGGTCAGCTCGGCTACGTGGTCGATGATCGCGCTGAGCAATACCGGCCGGTCGCCGCCGAGATTGATTATTTCGTATCCCAGCGGCCGCAGCGCGGCGATCGTTCCCCGGGCGATGTCGTCGATGTAGGTGAAGTCGCGGCTCTGCGATCCATCGCCGAAGACGACGATCGATTCGTCCTCGGCGATGCGGCGAATGAAGCGAAATACGCTCATGTCCGGCCGGCCCGCCGGTCCGTAGACGGTGAAATAGCGGGGAATGGAGACGTCGATGCCGTGCAAATGGTGATACGAGAAAGCGATTGCCTCGGCCGCCTTCTTCGACGCCGCGTAGGGGGAAAGCGGCCGGTTCGTGTCGGCGTTTTCGCCGTAGGGAACCTGATTGTGCTTTCCGTAAAGGCTGGATGTGGACGCCAGGAGGAACTTTTTCACGCCGCCGCGGCGGCACATCTCCAGCAAGTTCAACGTTCCGTCGCAGTTCGCGCGGAAGTAGGTCCAGGGATCGGAGACCGAGGGGCGAACGCCCGCCCGGGCCGCCAGGTTGACCACCGCGGCGTACGGGGGGGCGCCGCCGGCGGGCGCAAACAACGGCCCCAACGCGGCCAGGTCGGTGATGTCCGTGGCGTGGAACGTGAAATTGTCGCGCCGCCGCAATTGTTGCAGCCGCCACTCCTTCAGCCGCGGGTCGTAGGCGTCGTTGAGATTGTCCACGCCGACCACTTCGTGGCCGGACTCCAACAACAACTCGGACACTTTCGAGGCAATGAAGCCGGCGCATCCGGTAACCAGGTATCGTTCGGTCATAATCTATAAATCCAGTGGTTCCAATAAAAAGTCATCGATCTCCACCGAGGCGCCTTGTTGGAGGAAATCGACGCTGATCAGCAGCCGGGTCTCGCCGCGGCGCTTGACCACCGTTCCCTCCAGGCCGGCGAAGGCCCCGCGACGGACCCTCACCGGACGACCGGCCGACAGACGGCGCTCGATCGTCAGCGGCGCGTCGGCGGCGATCAGTTGGCGGAGTTGACGCAGGTCGAAGAGCAAACGTTCCGGGTCTTCGGCCGCCAGCACGCGGGAAACCCGGTTGGTCGTCAACGCCTTGATCCGTTCCGATTCCGCCCCGAAGAGGAACAAATAACCGGCGAACAAAGGCGCCAGCGAAGCCCTGCGCCGGCCGCCGCGGGAAACGTTGATCTTTTTAATCAGCGGCAAGTAAAAAGGAACGTCATGTTTGAGCAATTCCCGGGCGAGCGCTTTCTCCTGCCGGGCCTTGGTGTATACGGCGTACCAACGGCGGTCCGGCGACTCGCCGGGAAGACGATCGAGCAACGTCTCGGGATAAAGGCTCGGTTCTTCCTTAAGGATGGGCATAATTCGGCTTCTTACTGGAGAACGCGCTTGGCGGAAACGATTATAGTATGGAGGCCGCGGGGTACAATCCGTCCCCGCACAAGTGGCTCCTCTGCCACGCATAACCGGCTATATTGAGCCGAATGGCAGGGATTCCGGTCGTTTTTATCCCGGCAACAGGCCCATACCCGACATCAGCGGGGTGCGGTTCGGTATAATGTTGGTTGGTCCGACCGTTGCAACCGCCGCATTGGGGATAAGTATTACTTGACAGATTTTCTTTCTATGGTTTTAATAAAGGGTGTCCGGCCGTCTATCGTGGGCGGCGTTATCATATCTTTGCCGGTTTTTTTCGGGAACCACAGGAGAGGGGTTATGTGTCCAAAAAAGCGTAGGAAAGAAGCATTCACATTGGTTGAATTGCTCGTCGTCATTACCATCATCGGCATCCTCATCGCACTGCTGTTGCCGGCGGTGCAAGCGGCCCGCGAGGCGGCCCGCCGAATCTCTTGCACGAACAATCTCAAACAGATTGGTCTTGCCACCCACAACTACACCGAAACGTATAAGGTCTTTCCCTCGGGCGCGATTTCCAACCGCGCCAACTATCCGTATGGAATCTGGGGCGAGGCCACCAATATGAACACCGGGGACCACGGCACGGGATTCCTGCTTGCCATTATGCCTTTTATCGAAGGCGACAATATCGCGGAGAGTTGGGCCACGGGTAAAACGGGCACCGGCACCACTTATGCTTTATGGACCCCCAGGGCCAACGCGGGGCCCGACCCCGATACCGGAAATCCCGGTCCGGCGGCGATGGACGTGGCGGGGTTTTACTGCCCGACGCGACGCAGCGAGTTGCGCTCGCAGGACGCCCTCATGATGCCTAACGTGGGAATCTCCGGTCCGTATGTTTGGCCCGGCGGCGGAACGGATTACGGCGGGTGCGCCGGGCGTTTCTCCAACCCCATTTATTCGTCTCAGGATCCCGCGGCGGCGTGCGAAATAGTTCCCGGAGTAGACCCGGACGTGGATTCGATATACGTGGTGGAGGGCGACGGCGCGCTCGGCACTGGTCCCGCAATGAAGCGGGTGGGAATATTCGGCCGCATCAATGCCTGCACCGGATTCGGTGAAATTAAAGACGGCACGTCCAATACCATTTTGACCGGCGAATTGCAGCGCAACGTGGACGAGGACGGAGACGGCATCCCCGAGGATCTTCCTTACAGCGTCTATGATAAGCCCAGCCACGACGGGTGGTCGTTGGGCGGCACGATTACTTTGTTCGGCACGGGCACGATTTCCACCGATTCAACCGCGAGAACCTACATTCCGCCAATGAACAACGGGCTGCTCTTCGCGCCCGGCAGCGCGCATATCGGCGGGGCCCATTTCGGTCTCGGCGACGGCTCGGTGCGTTGGATCGACGAAACAATCAACAGAAACATCTTCGCATTGTTGGGGAGCATGGCCGACGAAGTACCCGCGCCAGTTCCGTAATGTGATTAATGCTTCGACCATTCAGGGCGGCGGCTCGACTGCCGCCCTTTTTGTATGCGCCGGCTTGATGTGTTCCCCGCCGCGCCGTTATACTGATTGTTTTCGGTACAGCGGAAACAAAGCATAGGAACACACCATGACTTCTCTGATGCCTCCCCACGGCGGGCTGGACGAGCCGGTATGCCGGACCGTGGCCGCCGACGCCGTCGATGATTTTCTCGCCCGTGCCAAGACCCTCCCGCAAGTGCCCGTCTCCGACGCCGACCTATCGACTGTTTACCGCTTCGGCGACGGAGGGCTAAGCCCGCTCACCGGACCGATGGATTCGGACGCCTACAACCGCGCGCTCGACGAGTCGGTCATCGAACGCAACGGAAAGCGGTGCGCCTGGACGATACCCCTGGCGCTGCCGATAACCGAGGAGATGTCCAAACGAGTCAAGCCGGGGCAACGGGTCGCGCTGGTCGATTCGTCGGGCAACGTCGTCGCCGTGTTGGACGTTACCGACGTTTATCCCTGGGACAAGCGAAAATACCTCCGATCGGTCTATCTCACCGAACGGACAGACCATCCCGGCGGAGACATGGTCTTGAAGGCCGACGCCGATAAGACGCACCTGCTCGGCGGCGAGATTGAAGTGCTCCCCCAGCCGAAAGACCCGCGCTTCGGCAAGTACGTGCTCACTCCCAAGGAAGTCCGAAAGCTCTTGGCCGAAAAAGGCTGGCGGCGAGTGGTCGCCTTCCAGACCAGAAACCCGCTGCACCGCGCGCACGAGTACGCGTTGGTTTACGGCCTGGAGACGCTCCTCAGGGCGGGCCACGACGCCGGCGCGTGCCTGAATCCGCTGATCGGCGAAACGAAAGGCGACGACGTCAACGCAGACGTCCGCATGCACACCTACGAGGCGCTGATCGAGAACCGCTCGCTGGGCGAAGGCGACAGCGACCCCGCGCTCTGGGGACCGCGCGGCGAGTCGGTCCCCGATCGGGTAATTCTCCTCGGCCTGGACATCAAGATGTTCTACGGCGGACCGAAAGAGGCGGTGATGCACGGCATCTACCGCCAAAACTTCGGCTTCACCGACATCATCATCGGGCGCAAGCACGCCGACGCCCCCTATCACGACGGCTCGCCCATCTGGGGCGACTTCGACGCACAGGATATTTTCGACAAGCTCCAAGGCGAGTTGAAGATCACTCCACTCCGGGTAGGTTTCGCCGCCTTCTACGAGTCCCTCGGGCGGGTCGATCTGATGGAGAACCACCCGGACGAGAAGCCGGTCTTCATCTCCGGCAAGGAGGTCCGCCGCGCGCTGATCGAGGGCCGGCCGGTCGATCCCCGGATCATGCGCCCCAGCACCGCCGAAATCCTCGCCGCCGCGATGACGAAACGGTGAACCGCTAATTTTCCATCGCTTGCGGCATGTCCGAGCGGCCTCTTTCCATCAGATATCGCCCGGCCGCGGCCAGCAGGAAGAACCACTGCAAGGCAACGGCGGCGGTCACCTGCCACTGCCCCCCGGCCCCGGTGGCGTAGGCGTGCAGGCCGATGCCGAGGATGAAGTTCACCCCATACCAGTTGAACAATATCACCGTCGCGCCGAGAACGGCGGTCAGCGCCATGCCGAAGTCGCCCGAGAGGCCAACGCGGCGGGCGTGGAGAAACCACAGATAGACCAGCAGCGACACCAGCGCCCAAACCTCTTTCGGGTCCCAGCCCCAGAAGCGTCCCCAGGAAACGTCGGCCCAAAGCGCGCCGAGAATCGTCCCCGCGGCCAGTAGCAGGACGGTGATTTTTACGGCCGAGTAGATGAACCCGGCCAGCGTCGCGCAGGCCGGCGGCGTCCGGCGTCCGGCGTATCGCCCGAAGAGGTAATAGCCCAAGGCGACGTTGCCGATGATCAGCGCAATGGCGGCCGAGGCGTAGCCGGCCATGATCGTCACGACGTGGACGACCAGCCAAAAATTGTCGCGGAGGATGGGTACCGCCGCGCCGATGTTCCGCCGCATTACCGAGGCCGGGGCATAATAGGCCAGCGCCAGGGCCAGCGTGCCGACGATCGCTCCGGCCAGTGCGAACAGCCGCCGCCGGAGGATTTGTTCGCCGACGGATGAGCGTTTAGCGGCCGAGGGCACGTCGGCCCAATCCGCCGTTCCGCCCATGCCGACGCAGGGCAACAGCGCGAGCCACAGCCCCAGCGCGTAGACGAACGCCGCCACGACGACGACCGACTCGAACATCCCGGTCAGCGGCGCCAGCCCGGTTATGTACGCCCGCAGACCCAACCCGGCGATGACCAGCCCGAGCGAGACGACCAGTGCCGCGGCGCCCGACCAAAATGCCGGCCGCCGCCATCGGCCCGCGGCCGACAACAAGAACAACGAGGAAACCAATCCCGCCAGCCACGACCAGAAAAACGGATCGAGTCGGTTGTAAAAGACCTCGGCGGCGGTCGCGCCGGGCGGGGGATAGGCGGTCGCGTCCAGCAGCGGCTCGTCGCGGTGTTGCAAGGGGAGCCTTCGCCGCGACGGCTCGATCTCCTCCGCCAAACTACGCAGCGAATCGGCGAAGCGATTCATGGCGTCGGCGAAGTTCGCCGGTCGGTTCGGCGATTGAGCGTCGAGATAGGCGGCCTTTGCCTCGGCCAGCGCCGTCCGCGCCGCCTCCAACCGCGGCCGCGGATAGCCCCGCAACAATTCATCGGAGCCGACGATCAACGCTTGAAAGGCGAGCCAGGGCGGGGCGTCGTCGTTCTGCTTGCGGTTCTCCTCCAACGCGGCGGGATTGAGCGCGGGAACCAAGCGGAGAACGTCGCCGTTGTCGTACAGCGCCAGGTGCATCTCGACCGCCTCGCGGCGCAGCTCGGCGGCCAGGCCGGCCAACGGCTTGTCCGCGTCGCCGGCGAGCAAGTCGGCCAGCTTCTCGGCCGTCCCGCGAAAGTCGGCCGCGGCCGGTTCGAGCTTTTCGCGCGACAATTCCCCTTTGTGCGAGAGGGCAATTAGTCTCTTGCGGCATTCGACCAGCTCGACCGTCAGGTCGCGCACTTGCTTATTCTTAACGATGCGTTGGATGCACTGTCCATCGGTGATCAGCTTTCGGCAGGCGTCGCCCGCCGTGCGGATGCGATTGAAGAACCGCCGCGGCATGGTCTTCAGTCGATCGGCGTCGAAGGTTAATCGGCGATAACGGCCGTAAGCCTCGGCCAGGCGCTCGACTTCCCGGTCCAACTCGCTCTGGCGAAAATCTTTTCCTTCCTTTTCGATGCGGAGTTGAAGTTCGCTCAAGTATCGGTCTAGCCGCGGATTGTCGTCCACCTCGCCCGGAGAAACGAACGCCGGCCGGCGACCGTCGGCGTCGCGGAGCGGCAAGCCCAAGGCGTCGCTGCGGAGGTCCGGATCGGCCGCTTTTATGAAGGGGACTCGCTCCCATCTCTCCGGCTCGACCAGCCAGGCGAAGAGCAGTTCCGCGGCGTCGTACTTGCGCCGCCGGCCGCCCGGGCCGACGAGAGTCGGATCGTCGCGGCCGCAAATCGCCTCGACCGTTTTCCGCGCGAAAGAGTCCAACGGCTC
>JAFGLH010000141.1 GCA_016928165.1 Pirellulales bacterium
AACGCCGAATTCTACGGAATATGGGCATCAAACTGACCGAAACCCCTGTATGTAAATGGGACTCAAGTTAGCGCTGTAGTATTAGGAGTCTATCCTGATGCCATCCAGAAAACAAAAATCACTCTTGCAAAGGCAGAGAATATCTTTTCCCGACCCCTTTTCCCGACCACGGCCGACCGACTCCTCGCACCTGGGCGGGATCGTACCGGCTGCCAGTTTTCCACAAGCTCCACAAGGTGTTCGCTAAACAGCGGGCCACGTTGCGCCGAGCCGTGGAGGGATGCAATTCTTCCTCCTTGGACCAATGCCTATCCTCTCCATACGGTCGATTCCTTGCCATGCACGTCCGAATGTTCTCGGCCTCTATTTTTGTCATTGGCTTGTTTGTCAGTCTTACCCAATTCGACGAGGGAAACAGGATTGTTCAAGCCCGATAGGGTGCACGTTTGCTCGAACAATGCTATGATAGGCGTAGCCTGCGAAAATATGCAACGATAGAAAACGCCTTTTTCACTTTGTGCCCCAAACGAGTTCCACTCGAGCCAGCCGATGTATCGCACATTGCTGAAATCCTGGCTCCAAAACGCAGCCGCGCGAAAGGTCCGCGAGGAGGTCTACCGGGCGGCAAAGGATAAGTTTGCCGAAACAGGGCCTGAAAATCCGCCCGAGAACGAATGCAAACCTTGCCAACTGGGCGTCGTCTTCGCCTTGGAAATCGAATCGGGCGGGTTGGAAGACATTCTAGACGGAGCGGTCGTTACGCAAGGCGGCGGATTCGACATCCGCGAAGGTGGACTCGACGGCCGGCGCGTGGCCTTGATCCGCTCCGAGGCCGGACGGAAGAACGCTGCCCGGGCGACGGAAATACTGATCCAGGGGCATCGCCCCCGGCGGGTCGTGTCGGCGGGATTGGCCGGGGGGCTTTCGCCCGAGTTGAGACGGAACGATATCATCGTTGCCGACCGGCTGCTGAGCATCGACGGCGGCGAGAGGCTGATCTCGCTGCCGCCGGCGTTATCCGAGGCCCGGTCCGGCGTGCATCGCGGCGCGCTGCTGACGGTTGATCGGCCTGTGCGTCTGCCGGACGACAAGAAAAGGCTGTTCGAGCAATACGGCGCGCTGGCGGTGGACATGGAGACGTTCGCCGTGGCCGAGGTCTGTTGCCGGCTGGACGTGCCGTTTTTATCCGTGCGTGCGATAAACGACGCGGCCTCGGACGCCTTGCCGCGCGACGTGGAGCGCCTTTTGGAGCAAAAGAGCGGGGCCGCGAGGCTGGGCGCCGCGCTGGGCGCGGTCTGGCGGCGGCCGGCGAGCGCCAAGGACATGTATCGACTGCGGGAAAACGCCCTGGTGGCCTCCGACCGGCTGGCGAAGTATATTGCGGAAACAGTTGTAAACACCTGAATGTTGAAGTGGCGGTTAAACCGCCACTCCAGCGCGCGGGCACAACTTCCGACGGCGAGGGACATGACGATGGATGAGCTACCGCGACTTCCGGCCCGGCGGCCGGAGGCCCATAAAGGCGATTTTGGCACGGCGTTGATCGTCGGCGGCTCGCGGGGCATGGCCGGGGCGGCGGGCCTGGCCGGCATGGCCGCGCTGCGCGGCGGCGCCGGATTGGTGCGGGTGGCCGTACCCGATCCTTGCCTGGAAACGGTGGCCGGCTTCGAGCCGTCCTACATGACCGTGCCGTTGTCGGCGGACGAGGCCGGCCGCATCGCGCCCGAGGCGTTCGAGCGGCTGGCCGAGTTGATCGAGTCGGCGACGGCCGTCGCCTGCGGACCTGGTATGGGCCGTTCGCCGGGGCTGGACCGGCTCGTTGCCCGGCTCTATCGCGAGACGCATAAGCCGGCGGTCTTCGACGCCGACGCGCTGAACGCCCTGGCGACCGACCCGGCGGCGCTTTCCCATCCCGGCGGCCCGCGGATACTCACGCCCCATCCCGGCGAGTTCGCCCGCTTGATCGGAGAGAAACTAGAGGGCGATGCTCGCAACGACGCGGCCGTCGAGTTGGCCGCGAGATGCGGAATCGTCGTGGTGCTGAAAGGGCACCGCACGTTGGCAACCGACGGCCGCCGCCGGGCGATAAACGCGACCGGCAATCCGGGCATGGCGACCGGCGGCTCGGGCGACGTGCTCACCGGCCTGGCGGCCGCGCTGCTTTGTCAAGGCCTCGAACCGTTCGACGCCGCGCGGCTGGGCGTCCATCTGCACGGCCTGGCCGGCGACCTGGCCGCGGAACAGATCGGAGAGACGTCGTTGACGGCCGGCGACCTGGTTCAATTCATATCCGAGGCGTTTCGGAAAATGTCGGCATGGGAAGCGGCGAAATGACCTGAAGCCGCCTTCGCGAAACAACTACAACTCCAGCACGTGGCACACGGCGAAGGTCGCTCCCCCGACCAAGGCCCCCAGCAGGATCGCCGTGAAGAAATGCCAAAAGCCCAGAAAGCTGCTGAACAACCAAAACAAGATCATGAAGATCATCACCGTGCCGCAGAAGGCGATGATGGTGAAATTAACGTGCCGTTGTTTTTTGTCGTCGTCCATCGTGCCGGTCCCTTTGATATTGACTTTTAGAAAAATATGAAGCTCAATCGCGGATCGGTCTCTGCCCGACAGCTCGGAAAAGCGTCGGGCACGCCCCGAGCCGCGAATGACAATTACTCTTCAATGACTTCCTTGACGAGTTGGACGAAATGCGGCGTCTTTTGCGACTCGTTCAGATCGGCGGCTTTCTTGTCGGCCTCCGCCCGCTGGCTGTACTCGAAGAGGGCAACTCGCCGCAAGGATTGGCTAAAGACGCCCCAAAAGGCTTTTAGGCGGACCTCTTTGACGACTTTTGTGCGTTTCTTGCGTTTTGCGGGGGCCTTTTTCGTGGCGGTCTTCTTGCCCGCGGTGCGCTCGGCCGCATCGTTTTCCTCGCGCAACTCTTTGCGGTTTAATACTTTACGAGCCATAGTGGTCCCTCGTTGGGGTTTGCTTACTATTGAGCAATGATTCTAGCCGATTCGAGTCGAAATTTCCAGAGGTCCATCGATTTCCACGGTCGCTTAGCGGTTGGCCAATTCCAGGCAAAGCGGGCAAAGGAAGGCAAAGGGGACAGGCACATTTCTCAATCCTAAAGGATCGAAAAATGCGACTGTCCCCAGCCTGCGTTTACCAGGGAATTGACACCGTGTCGTTTTACACGTACAAACCGACATATTCGGGCAACATCAACCACAATCGAGCCTTATGTCCGACAATCGCAACCAATACGAAAATCCACTGATTACCCGCTACGCATCTCCGGAAATGAGCGAGTTGTGGAGTCCCCGGCGGAAGTTCGTCATCTGGCGGCGGCTGTGGGTCGCGCTGGCCGAGGCGGAAAGGGAACTGGGATTGCCGATCGGCCGCGAGCAGATCGCGCAGCTCAAGGCCCACGTCGATGAAATCGACTTCGAGGCGGCCGCCGAATATGAGCGGAAGCTGCGTCACGACGTGATGGCCCACGTCCACGCCTACGGCGACGCTTGCCCAAAGGCGAGGGGTGTGATCCATCTCGGGGCGACAAGCTGCTATGTGACCGACAACACCGACCTGCTGCTGATCCGCGATGGCCTGGAGTTGCTCGCCCGGCGCGCGGCGGCGGTAATCGACCGGCTGGCCGAGTTCGCCGTGCAATACCGCGATCTGCCCTGTCTGGCGTTTACCCACTTCCAGCCGGCGCAGCCGACAACGGTTGGACGCAGGGCTTGTCTCTGGGCACAGGATTTCGCCCTCGATCTGGCCGAGATCGAGCATCGCGTCGCCACGCTTCGGGCCTTGGGCAACAAAGGGACCACCGGCACGCAAGCGAGCTTTCTGGAGCTTTTCGACGGCGACCACGAAAAAGTCCGCCGGCTGGAGGAACTGATCTGCCGAAAGATCGGTTTCGACCGAGCTTATCCGATCAGCGGCCAGACGTATCCGCGAAAAATCGATTCACAGGTTCTCGGCGTTTTATCCGGGCTGGCGCAGAGCGCGCACAAGATGGCGACCGACCTGCGGCTGCTGGCCCATCTCAAGGAGGTCGAGGAGCCGTTCGAGACGGATCAGGTCGGCTCGTCGGCGATGGCCTACAAGCGGAACCCGATGCGTTCGGAGCGGATTTGCGGTCTGGCCCGATTCATTTCAAGCCTCGAATCTTCCGCCGCCGCGACCGCTTCGGTGCAGTGGTTGGAGCGGACGTTGGACGACAGCGCGAATCGCCGGCTGACGCTCCCCCAGGCGTTTCTGGCCGCCGACGCGGTGCTGATCCTTTGCCAAAATGTGGCGTCAGGACTGGTCGTTTATCCAAAAGTTTTCGCCGCCCATCTCGCCGCCGAATTGCCCTTCATGGCGACCGAGAACATCTTGATGGCGGCAGTTTCGGCCGGAGGCGACCGGCAGGAGCTGCACGAATTGATCCGCCGCCACAGCCAGGCGGCGGCTGCGGCGGTCAAGCAGGAGGGCCGGCCGAATGATCTGCTGGACCGTCTGTCCGCCGATCCGGCCTTCGCCAAGGTCGATCTAAGCGTCGCCGCCGATCCCTGGCGGTTCATCGGCCGCGCGCCCGAGCAGGTAGACGAGTTCATCGCCGAGGTGGTCGAGCCGATTCGAGCAAAATACACCGATCGGCAAACGACGAAAGCGGACGTGCATGTTTAGCGAGTAGCCCCCAAGGGGCAACGATTCACCCAGCTCAGGGCAACGCCCTGGGGATACTTTATTTGACGAAATAGGCACTATTGAACCGCGAATAACCGAAAAAGTAGAATGATACTATAACCGCCGCGTGTTGAGGCCCCTTGCCGGTGGAGTAAGATGGCGTGTGCAACAAACTCCATCTCTCCATCAAACAAGGAGCCTATCATGCGGCATGTTGGAATCGATCTTCATAGTTTGTCCGTTGTGATTGCCGCCGTCAACGACTCTGGCGAAGCCATGAACCAGATCACAATCCCTTGTTCCGATACCACTGCTATCGTAAACACACTCAAGACGTTAGGGACATTCCGCGCGGTAATCGAAGCGACAGGAACCTATCGCTGGCTGTACGACCTGCTGCGTCCTCACGGCACGGCGCTTTTGGCTCACCCGA
>JAFGLH010000142.1 GCA_016928165.1 Pirellulales bacterium
ACTGGCTCATTTTTTCGCCCTTTCAAGGGCGAAAAATGTGCCTGTCCCCTTCACCGCCGAGGGGGACAGTCCCCTGTGAACGGTTACACGCGCTGCTTGCTACCGTCAGGCACAGCCCGACCTACGACTGACCTACGAGTTGGCCGCTTGCTCGCCGAGATCGACGCCCTTGGCGAGAATGTTCAAGTTGGTGTCCAAAAGCGCCGGATTTTTTTTGCCGAGCGTGTTGTTCAACAGGCCGGCGAGCAACTCGCGGTTGGAGATTCCCAACAGTCCGGCGCAGAGGCCGAAGACCAACATGTTGGCCGAACGCAGACTGCCCATGTCCGAGGCGATCTTGGTCAACTCGAGCGCGACGACTTTCACGCCCGGGTGCTTGCCGACCTTGGGCACCATCGAGGAGTTGACGACCAGCGTGGAGCCTTTCCGCAGCAGCGGCGAGAAGGCGCGATAGGAAGGCTCGTTCATGGCGACCACGATCGTGGCGTCCTCGACGATGGGCGAGCCGATCGGTCGGTGGCCGATCTTGATGTGGCAGTTGGCCGTGCCGCCGCGGACCTCGGCGCCGTAGCTGGGGATGTAGGTGGCGTTGAAGCCCTCGCTGACCGCCGCTTGGGCAAGCATCTTTCCGGCTAGGATCACACCCTGACCGCCGCTGCCGGCCAGGAGGATTTCCTTTGTCGGCTCGGCCGCCGGGCGTTTTTTTGCGGGCTTTTTCGCTTTTGTTGACTTTTTCTTGGCGTCGGTTTTAGTTTTTGCCATTGTCCGCCTCCTTGTCTTTGTAAACGCCGAGCGGGAAGGTGTGGACCATCCACTCTTCAATTCGTTTAATGGCCTTCGTCGGCGGCAGCCGCCAATAGGTGGGGCAGGGCGAGAGTACCTCGACCAGGCTGAAGCCCTTGCCGTCGAGTTGCCGGCCGAAGGCGGTGATGATCGCTTGTTTGGCCTTGCGGACCGCGGCCGGTTTATCGACCGTCACTCGGGCGATGTAGCTCGGTCCGTCCATGGTGGCCAGCATTTCGCAGACCTTGATCGGCGGGCCTTCGTTTGACGCCCGACCGGTAGGCGTGGTGGTCGTTTTCTGTCCGAGGATGGTGGTGGGGGCCATCTGTCCGCCGGTCATTCCGTAGACGGCGTTGTTGACGAAGATGACGGAGATGTTTTCGCCGCGGTTGGCGGCGTGAACGATCTCGGCGGTGCCGATGGCGGCCAGGTCGCCGTCGCCCTGATACGTCATGACGAACAGGTCGGGCCGTGCCCGCTTGATGCCCGTCGCCACGGCGGGTGCACGGCCGTGGGCCGCCTCCGACATGTCGATGTCGATGTACTTGTAGGCCAGCACGGAGCAGCCGACCGGGGCCACGCAGACGGCCCGTTGGCGGATGCCGTAATGCTCGATGGCCTCGGCCACGAGCCGGTGGGTGATGCCGTGCCCGCAGCCGGGGCAGTAGTGGGTCATTTTTGGGGTCAACACCGGGGAACGGGCGAAGACCTTTTTTTCCGTGGCAGTCATCGGCGTTTTCCTTTGGAAGCGTGTTTTTTTCGCGGTTTCTTCAACAGCTTGCGGCCCAGCGCGTAAAGCTCCTTGACCGAGGGTGCTTCGCCGCCGGCGTAGGCGAGAAACTCGATCGGCACCCGGCCCTCGACGGCCAACCGCACGTCGTCGACCATCTGGCCGTAGCTCATCTCGGAGACGAGGAGTGTTCTGGCCTTTTTCGTGGCGGCGAGCAGCTTTTTGTTCGGGAAGGGCCAGAGTGTGATCGGCCGCAGCAGACCCGCCTTCAACCCGTCGTCGCGAAGCAGATCGACCGCCTCGCGGCTGAGCCGGGCACAGGTTCCGTAGGCGACGAAAACCAGCCGGGCGTCGTCGGTCAAATAGGACTCGGCCCGCTGTTCGACGCGCTCGATCTCCCGGTAGACTTTTTGCAGTACGCGGTTGTGTTCGGCCAGGTCGGGGACCGGCAGCCGCAAGGAACAAACGACTTGCGGCTCGCGGTCCTTGGCCCCGGTCAAGGCCCAGGGTTTTTCGACCGGCTTGGGGGCGGGTAGATCGGTCAGCTCGACCGGCTCCATCATCTGACCCAGCCGTCCGTCGCTGAGGACCACCACCGGCGTCCTGTATTTGTCGGCCAACTCGAACGCCTCGATGGTGAAGTCGTGCATTTCCTGGGCGCTGTCGGGGGCGAGGACTATTGTACGATAGTCGCCGTTTCCGCCGCCGCGAGTGGCTTGGTAATAATCTCCCTGTGCGGGGGCGATGTTTCCCAGGCCCGGCCCGCCGCGCTGGACGTTGACGACCACGGCGGGCAGTTGGCTTCCGGCGATGTAGCTGATTCCCTCCTGCATCAGCGAGACGCCGGGGCTGGAAGAGGTGGTCATGGCCCTTTTTCCCGCGGCGGCCGCGCCGTGGACCATGCTGATGGCGGCCAACTCGCTTTCCGACTGGAGAAACACTCGTCCCAGCGGCGGGAGCCGGGCGGCCATGCCGGCGATGATCTCGTTTTGCGGTGTGATAGGGTATCCGAAGTAGCAGTCAACTCCGCCGCGGATCGCCCCCTCGACGACCGCGTCGTTTCCGCTCATCAATACTTTCGTCACTTTTCCACCTTGCTTTCTTGAAGATAAGCCGCCGTGCCGGCGGCCGCTAAACGTCTATTCGGTTTTTTGCTTTTCCGTTCGATAGACCTCGATCGCCGCGTCGGGACACATCGTGGCGCAGAGCGTGCAGCCGGTGCATTCGGCCCCGTCTTTCATCCGCATGGGAAAAACGCCGTATCGGTTCAAGGTGTCGCTCTGCTCGATGCACTCCTTCGGGCAAACCGAGACGCACAACTCGCAGGCTTTGCACATTTCCGGGTCGATAACGATATGAGACATTCAACGATACTCCTGGATTTTTCTTTTTCCGGCCATGGCGTCCTGAGCGGCGCTGGCCAGGGCGATCATTTCCTCGGTTTCCGGGTATACCATGAAGGGGGCCACGAAACCGGCGTATTTTTTTATCAGGCGAATAAGCGGCTTGGAGCGGGCCAGCCCGCCGGCGAAGACCACCGCCTTCACCCGTCCGGAAAGGACCGCCGCCGACGCGCCGATCCACTTGGCGATCTGATAGGCCATAGCCTCGAAGACCTCCGCCGCTTTGGCGTCCTTTTGCTTGACTCTTTCCTCGACCTTGCGGCAGTCGTTCGTCCCCAAATAGGCGAACAATCCGCCGTGGCCGACGAGCATCTTCCATACGTCGGCGTGGGAATGCTTGCCGGAGAAACAGGCGGCGACCAACGGTCCGGTGGGCAAGGAGCCGCTGCGTTCGGGCGAGAATGGTCCGTCGCCGTCCAGGGCGTCGTTTACGTCGACGACGCGGCCCTTGCGATGCGCGCCGATCGAGATGCCTCCGCCCATGTGGACGACGATGAAGTTGTGTTTTTCGTATGCGACGCCCAAGTCCTTTGCGGCTCGCCCGGCGGCGGCCCGCTGCGAAAGGGCGTGGAAGCGGCTTTTCCGCTCGAAGGCCGGATGGCCCGAGTAGCGGGAAAAGGGCCAAAATTCATCGACCACCACGGGATCGGCGATGAAGGCCGGCGCGCCCGCCAGTTTGGCTATCTCGTTTGCCAAGGGGGCGCCGAGGCTGGAGGGGTGCTCGCCCCAGCGGCCGCTCCGCAGGTCGCGGATCATCTTGGCGTTGACCTTGTAAACGCCGCCCGAGATCGGCTTGGTCAGCCCGCCGCGCCCGGCGACGGCCAGCACTTGCTTCAGGTCGATCCCGCTTGTCTCGATGAACCGCACCACGGCGTCGCGGCGGAACTCGTATTGATCGACCACCTTTTCGAAGCGGGCCAGGTCTTTTTTGAGATGATTGATTTCCTCGGAGGCCAAGCACTTCAGCCCGCGATAAACGGCCAGTTTCGTGGAGGTGGAGCCGGGGTTGAGGACGATCACCAAGTCGCGCTTGATCGTTTGTTTGCTCATTGCTGCTGTATATTTTACCACGACCGGCGACGGCTGTGAAATACTTTGACTTGATAATTTCATCACAGCCGGGGGCGGCGATGCTATACGTCATTCCTGTTTTGTTTCCGCCAAAATGGCGGAAAGGGCCATCGTGTAGAGTTTCGTCAGCGCGCTGTCGGAGCGGGAACTCATCACCAGCGGGGCCTTTACCCCGACTAGCGCGTTGGCCATCTCGGTGCCGGCGAAATAGACCAACGCCTTGTAGAGCACGTTCGCCGAATTTATCTCGGGACACATGAGGACGTCGGCCTTTCCGGCGACGGGGCCTTTGATCTTCTTCATCCTCGCCGCTTCCTTGGAAACGGCGATGTCCAAGGCGTAAGGCCCGGCCACGTCGGCATCCGGAAATTGGCCGGCCTCGGCCATTTTTGCGATCATGGCGGCGTCGACCGTGGCGGGCATGTCCTTGTTTATCTTCTCGATGGCCGCCAGCACGGCCACCTTCGGCCGGGTGAAGCCGAGCCGGTTGGCCACCCAAATCGCATTCCTCAACATGTCCACCTTGCGGCTTATGTCGGGATTGATGTTCACCGCCGGATCGGTCATGAACATCAACCGCTTCTCGATGGGCGAATCGAACAAGGTGATGTTGCTCAGCAACCCGCCACGGCCCAGACCGGTGTCGCGGTCAAGAATGGCGCGGAGGATCTCGGCCGTGCCCACGGTCCCCTTCATGAGGATGTCGGCGCGTCCTTCCCGGCAGAGTTCGACCGCTTTGGCGGTCATTTGCTTCGGATCGGGTTCGTCGACGATTTCAAGGCCGCGGGTGGGGATTTTCAACTTGCGGCAGATCCGCAGAATCTCTTTCTTCTCGCCGACCAATAAGGGTTTGATCAACTTATGGCGCGACGCCTCGCGCACGCTTTTCAACCCTTCTTCCTGAGCGGCGCCGGCCAGGGCGAGCACCTTCTGGCCGGGCATTTTCTTGGCTATTTCGAGCAGGTCCTTGAGGCTGCGAATCTTCTTCTGCCGGGGCATCTCACACCTCGTCGCCCCGTTTCAACGCCACCAGACCGCTGCGGGCCAAGGCGCGAATGCCGAAAGAGTTCAGGGCCTTGATGAAGCCGTCCACTCGCTCCTCGTCGCCGGAGATCTCGAAGGTGATCGTCTTCTTGCCCATGGCAAGCACCCGCGCGCTGAAGACTTCCGCCGTTTGCGTGAGTTGGCTGAACTCCTCGGGGCGGAAATGGACCTTCACCAGCGCCAACTCCCGGTCGAGAAAATCCTGGCGAGAGAGGTCATTGATTTCCAGCACGTCCCGCACTTTTTTCAACTGTGCGGTGACGCTGCGAACCTCCTTGTCGTGTCCCTCGACGACGATCGTCAGTCGGGAAGCGTCGAACAGATCGGTTTCGCTGACGGCCACGCTTTTGATGTTTACCGCGAACTTCTTAAATAGCCCCACAATCTGGGCCAGTATGCCCGCTCGGTTCTTGACCAAGCCCGATATCGTGTGCTTCAAGGCACTTCCTCCATAAAATCAAGCTACCCTGAGAGAACCGCTCTTGCTATGATGCTAAACGTTGAAAACGCCGCTGTCAAGGCGCCCGCCCGGCAGCACATGAGAGGTGAAATGAGCATGTTTCGCGGTGATAGTGCGGCAAAATTGATTTCGCGCTACTAATACCGCGCGGGGGACGTTATGATACCCGATTGTTGGAACGACGCGAGTTCGCTTACACATTCATAATGCCACGACCGATCCCCCTGCTAGGAAGACGACATGGAATGGATTTCATATTTATTCGATCTGTTTCTCCATCTCGACAAACACCTCGGCGACGTAATCAAAGACTACGGCGCTTGGACGTACCTCATGCTGCTCGTGATAATTTTTTGCGAGACCGGCTTGGTCGTCACGCCGTTTTTGCCCGGCGATTCGCTCTTGTTCGCCGCCGGGATATTTTCCTCGCCATCTTACGGCGCGCTCGATCCGCTCTGGCTCATGTTGCTGCTCAGCGCGGCGGCGATCGCCGGCGACACGGTCAACTACTGGATCGGGGCCTATATCGGCCCCAGGGCGTTCAGCGGGAACGTCCGCTTTCTGAAGAAGGAATACCTCGACCGCACGCACGCCTTCTTCGAAAAATACGGCGGCAAGACGATCATCATTGCCCGCTTCGTGCCGATCGTGCGCACGTTTGCTCCTTTTGTGGCCGGCATCGGGGCGATGAGCTACGCGAGGTTCATCGTCTACAACGTCGTCGGTGGAATCGCTTGGGTCGCGCTCTTTGTCCTCGGCGGATACTTCTTCGCCAAATGCAAGTTCGTCACGGACAATTTTCCCCTGATCGTGCTGGCGATTATCGCCATATCAGTGATGCCGATGGCCGTGGAGTTTTTACGCGCGCGGTGGGAACACAAAAAGATCGTTTAGTCCCCGCGCTTGTGCCGAAGCTTAACCTACGCGAATGCGTCGGGAATCTGAACGTTAAGCGCGGACATGGGGATGTCCGCCGCCGGCGCCGTGCCCTGTTTCCGCTCCGCCTCGATCGCCCGTCGGACGACCTCGGGCAGAGCGGGCCGCTTGTCGCCCAATAGATAGTGCAAATCGGCGTGCATCTGCATGCAAGTCACGTAGACGCGGCGCGCCTCGGCGTCGTCGAGCAACAACTCTTCGAGACGGCGCATCTGCCGTTCGGTCGCGTAGTCGTCAATCAGTGCCCAGACAAGCTCCTGCACCTCTTCCGCCCGATGTTCCGCGTCGTTCATTGTAAACCTTCCCAGGATGGACTGTCAAAAAACCGGAGCACCATCATAAATATATCGGTTGTAGAGGTAGGGTAAGCTGAGAGAAAAGCAGTATTGCCATGCATCAGACCTGTTTTTTGGGGTACCATCGACACAATCGGACCGGTCCCCATGCGCGTCGATTGTCGGGCAGGCCGCCGTTTTTCCCGGATTGCCGTCCGTAACCTACATTTTTCATAGAGTTTAGCGTTTTCATTGCGGCAAACCACGTCGACTCTCTCGGTAGAGACCATGTTGGACCCCGACGGAATTTCCTTGTCCGAAGACGGCACGGCGGCAACGGTCGTTCGAGATTCGCCCCTCGAAGAAATGAAGTTGCTGTTGGAGCGTGCGTTTGGCGCTCGTTTCACGATTATCGACGCCGTCGGGGGCGACGTGCTCGAATCCCCGCCGGGCCTGCCGTCGCGCGACTGGGGGCGATTCGGCGAGATGTGTCGAGAGGTCGCGCGGCGCGGCCGCCCCGAGTTCATCGAAGACGAAGATCCGTTGCTGTCGTTGGCTTTGCCGCGCGGGGGCGCGGATGAAACCGACGCGGTGGCGGTTGCCACGTTTCTCACCCGTCCGGTGGCGGAGGACGAGGATTTTTCCGCGCTCGCGCGCCGGCTGGGCATGAAAACGGACGAGTTGCGCGAGTGGGCGCTAAGCCAAAACCCTTGGTCCGCCGAAGCACTGAGACAGATCACCAACCTCGTGCTGGACAATGCCCAGGCGGAATTGCGGCTGCGGGCACTCGAGCGCGAAGCGGAACAGCTTTCCATCAACCTCTCCTCAACGTACGAAGAGATCAGCCTCCTCTATCGGCTGACCCAAAACCTCAAACTCTCGAAGAGCGACGAGGAGTTGGGGCGGATCGCCCTGGAGTGGCTGGGAGAGGTGTTGCCCGCCGAGGGCTTGGCAATCTATTTATCGCCGTTGTCGCGGGGGGAAAAGGCAATCGTGGAGGCCGGACGCAGCGAGCCGGCGTTTATCATCGAGGGAAATTGCCCCATCGAGACCGGCGATTTTCTCAAGCTGATCGAGCACTTGAATTCAGCCGCGTCGAAACGGCCGATCGTCGTCAATCGGCCGAACACCGAAGGCCCCGACTGGCCCTGTCCGCGGGTGCGCCAATTGATCGCCGTCGAGTTGATCGAGGGGGAAAACACCTTCGGCTGGCTGATGGCGTTGAACCACCGCGACGACGCCGAGTTCGGCACGATCGAGGCGAACCTGCTCAGCTCCGTGGCCGCCATTTTGGGAATCCACGGCGGCAACATCGAGCTGTATCGGCAGCAGTCGGAGTTGATCGAGGGAATCATCCGCTCGTTAAGCTCCGCCATCGACGCCAAGGACCCGTACACCTGCGGACACAGCGAGCGCGTCGCCCGCGCGGCGGTCAGGCTGGCCGAGGAGTTGGGCTGCGACGCCGAGACGCGGAAGACGATCTATTTGGCCGGCTTGCTGCACGACGTGGGCAAGATCGGCGTCGAGGACCGCGTGCTTCGCAAGCCGGGAAAGCTCTCCGGCGAGGAATACGACCACATCAAAAGACACGCCGAGATCGGCCACCATATTTTGCAAGACCTCTCGAAGTTGGGAGACGTGCTGCCCGTGGTCCTGCACCACCACGAATCGTGGGACGGCCGAGGCTATCCGCAGCAGCTCGACGCGGAGCGGATCCCGCTGGCCGCGCGGATCGTCGCCGTGGCCGACGCCTTCGACGCGATGACCAGCGACCGTCCTTACAGAAAGGGGATGCCCGACGAAAAGGTGGACGCGATCCTTCGCGAAGGGGCCGGACATCAGTGGGACCCGATGGTGATCGACGCCTTTTTCCGCTGCCGCGAAGACATGCGGAAAATCTGTCGAAGCGCCGAAAACTCGGCCGGGAAAGCTCTGGCATAGTAGAGTTTCCCATGCCCCAAATGCTCGAAATCAACCGCATTGAGGAATTGGCCGGCTTCGGCCCGGATTGGCGGACCCTGCTGGAACGGACCGCCGGCGGTTCGTTTTTCCAATCGTTGCCGTGGCTGGAGGCGTATTGGAGTCATTTCGGCTCGGGACAGCGTCTCCGCGTCTTGATCGAGTTGGAGGCCGGCCGCGCGACGGGAATCCTGCCGTTGGTGGTGCGCTGGGAAAAGACGAGACTCGGCCGCTTCCGCGTCCTCACCTATCCTCTGCACGGTTGGGGTTCGTTCTACGGGCCGATCGGCCCCGAGCCGGCTGGCGTCCTTCGCGCGGGCCTGGAACACGTCAGCCGCGGTCGGCGCGATTGGGACATACTCGATTTGCCCTGGCAAGGCGCCGTCGGCGCCGAGCCGCTTGATGTCCGAGCAGTCATGGCCTCGATAGGCTTTCGGCCCTATCCGACCGTTTGGGACCGGACGGCGATCGTGGATATAGACGGCGATTGGGATTCATATTGGTCGTCGAGAGACGGCGCATGGCTGCGGAAATATCGCAGCGCGGAGCGGAAACTAAACGAACAAGGCAAGTTGACCTACGTGCGCTATCGACCGGCCGGCGGAAAGCACGGCGACGGTTCTCCCCGCTGGGACCTGTACGACGCATGCGAACAGTTGGCCCGGCATAGTTGGCAGGCCGCGGCGACCGACGGCACCACGCTTTCGGACGAGCCGGTGCGCGGTTTTCTCCGCGAGGTCCACGAAGCCGCCGCCGAGGCAGGCGCGGTCGATCTGAACTTGTTGATGATGGACGATTCGCCGGTGGCGTTCATCTACGGATACCGCTGGCGGGGTTACGTTTACGGGCTGCGACGGGGATACGACGCCCGACTGACCCGCGGCGGGGCGGGAAACGTCTTGCTCGGATACACGCTCCGCGACAGCTTCGCGCAAGGCGACCGCTTCTACGACATGGGCGTCGGCTCGCTGGAAAGCAAACGCCACTTCCATACGCGGTTGGTTCCCATTATGCGCTACAGCCACTTTTCGTCGCCGGACCCACGCGTGCAAATGCTGAGGTTGAGGCGTTGGCGGCAGTCGAAGAGAGCAGCTCGGCAGTAGGTCGCGATGAAGGGGAGAGGCACATTTTTTGCCCTTGAAAGGGCGAAAAAATAAGCCAGTCCCCGGCCAGCGTACTGCCTGCAATGTCAGGTATGGGGCGCCCGACCTGCCGCTGCTTTTTTGGGGCGGCGTTTAAACTGCCACCCCAGCCAATAAAACCGCCGCCGCCGGCCGCGTTCAGGACGACGCGGCCGGCCCGACATTTCTCTTCTCCCGCAATCAGGGAGTCACGGGAGCGGGCGTCACGGGAATGCCGCAGGCGTTCGTTCCACAACTGGCGCAGGAGCTTCCGCACGGATCGCAGCACGGATCGCAGCACGGATCAACGACCACGCAGGGATCCTCCACAATCACGTTCCGCTCGGGATGAAAGCGCGAGTTCCAGGCATAACGCCAACACTCCGCCACTCTGCACCCGCCAAAAGCGCCGAGCATCATCATAAATACCGCTAGAGCCAAAATCTTTCTCATGATTGTCCTCTTCTACCAATCAGTTTGCAGGCGCGTAGGTTTCCGGACCGGGCGTGTACGAGGCCGGAGCGCTCGAACAGGGGTCGCAAGGGTTTGTCGTTGGGCAAGCGGGGGGGCAGGCGATTGCCGTCGGCTGGCACGTCTGATACGCCGGGCCGCGCCACAGGCAATTCCAGAACCGGCAGCCCGAGACGCCGATCAACAGCGTCCCTATTGCCGTTAAAATCATAATATTCTTCATTCCTGAAATCTCCCGTCGAAATAGTTACGTTCCTTCGCGCTACTCTTTGCCAAGAAAACTCTACACCAAGATTGACGATGTGCAAATGCAACGGTCGTGTTTTTGGGGAAACTCGCCGGTTGAAAAAACGCCGCTTGCCCTCGTTGTTTTTAAGCTACGTTTGTTTTAGGATGGGGCAAACTTGACCTTTCTTCGCGATTGCAACGATTCGGTAGACTTGCGGGCGCATCGACATGACGATCAACGCGAAACGTCGGAATTGGGTTTTCCTTGCTTGTTGCGTTTTTTTGCTGCCGTTTGTCGCGTCCGCTTCCGCCGACCGGCCGAGCGAAGACATTTGGCTTCTTAGCACGCGCTGCGCCCCGCGCTGCGGACCGTTGCAGTCGGCGGCGGAGAACGTCCGCTACTGGAGGCTGCGGGACGATTGCTGCTTGGAGGAGGCGGAGGCCGGGGATTTCCAAGCGGACGCCGCCGCGTCGATCGTCGTATACGTGCACGGCAACGGCACCGAATCGGACGAAGCAGCGGCCAAGGGCATGTACGTCTATCGGTCAATCCGCCGCGCGGCCGGCGATGGGACGTTCCGTTGCGTCGTCTGGTCCTGGCCCGCCGGCAAGGTCTGCCGCCGTATTAAGAACGATCTCCTCTTGAAGGCCCAATACTGCGACGTGGAGAGTTATTATCTGGCTTCATGGCTCGACGCCCTTCCGCCCGAGACCAAAGTCGGCCTGGTGGGCCACAGCTTCGGACCGCGGATCATCGTCGGCGCCGCGCATCTTTTGGCCGGAGGCGAAGTCGCCGGCAGGCGAATGTCCGATGAGACCGTCGCCGCCTGGACCGCCGGCAAGCGGGGCCGATTACGCGCCGTGTTGCTGGCCGCCGCCATCGACGCCGATCGCCTCGCCGAAGGCGGCGGACGCGAGTCGGCCCTTTCCATCCTCGAAAAAACGCTCGTTACAAGAAATCCCTGCGATCGCGTGTTGCGTTGGTATCCACGGCTCTGCGGCCGTTGCGGACCGCAAGCAATGGGGTTCATCGGCCCCTGCCGCGTCGAAGACTCGGCTAAAGTCCGGGTGGTGGACGTAAGCTGCTCGGTCGGCAAGCCCCACGACTGGCGCTGCTACTGCTCGGCGCCGAACGTCGTCGCGCATTGGGCGGAATACGCTTTTCTTGAAGAGAATTCGACGGATTGAGAACGTGTTGTTTATGGGCGCCGCCGCCGGCTTGCCCAACAGTGCCCGGTCGACCATCCCGAAATCACGCCGCTGGACGAGCCGGCAGCGGCGCCCGAAACCACCTATCGCACCCGGCCGATTTGGCCCATAATGTCCGCATGAAAGAACCGACTGCATATATCGACGGGCGCTGGATTCCCGCTTCCGCGGCGGCGATCTCGGTCGGCGACGCCGGGTTCGTGCTGGGGGCCTCGGTCGCCGAGCAACTGCGGACCTTCGGCGGAAAGCTGTTTCGGCTGGAAGACCACCTCGCCCGGCTGCGGCGCTCGCTCGAGATCGTCGGCGTGGACCCCGGCATGGGCCTGGGCCAAATAGCCGAGATAGCCGAGCGACTGACCGCGCACAATCATCGACTGCTCGACCCGGGGGACGATCTCCGCCTCTCGATCGTGATTACGCCAGGGCTGCACCCGGCGTATGGACCGCCGCGCCGGCGGCCGCTCAAGGAAACGTCCTCGACCCCGCGGCCCACCGTTTGTCTGCACGCGCATCCGTTGGCGTTTCACCTTTGGGCCGATCGTTATCGCGTCGGCCAGGCGCTGGTTGCCACGAAAATCGAGCAAGTGCCGAAGAGTTGTTGGCCGGCGGAACTGAAATGCCGCAGCCGAATGCACTACTATCTCGCCGACCGCGAGGCCGCCGCCGCGGAGCCGGGCGCCAGGGCCTTGTTGCTCGACGCCCGCGGCTTCGTCGCCGAGGCCTCGACGGCCAACCTGTTGGTCCTCCGCGAGGGCGAAGGGCTGATTTCTCCGCCGTTGGAGAAAATTTTGCCCGGCATCAGCTTGTCGACCGTCCAGGAACTCGCCGCTCGGCTAGGCATCGCCTGTTCACACCGCGATTTGACGGTTGAGGACGTCGCGACGGCCGACGAGGCAATCCTCACCAGCACCTCGACCTGCATCTTGCCGGTGACGCGGCTCGACGGACGGCCGATCGGAGACGGACGCCCGGGCAATATTTTCGCCCAGTTGCTGGCGGCGTGGGGCCGGATGGTGGGCGTGGACGTCGCCGCGCAAGCGGAGCGATTCGCAATTACTCGATGACTAGGCTCCCCAGCAATCGGCCGCCTCGGGCGGAGATGGCGCGGGCGGCCTGAGCCACGGCGCGCCGCGCGGTATGGCCCGTCCGCACCACCAAATACACCCCGCTGCAATTGCGCATTATCGGCGCCGGCTCGGCGTGCTCCAACGAGGGTCCGTCCAGCAGAACCAGCGGCCAACGCTGCCGCAAATCGTCGAACCAATCGCGGTCCCAAAATACGCGTCGATCGACCGTCGTCGGTCCGTGCCGGGCGTCGTCGCCGCCGCCCCAATACGGCAGCACGTTCAATCCGGGATGATTTGTCGGGTAGATCAAGGCCGCATCCTCGGACCCGGCGGCGCGGGTCGTAAGCACCAACCGCTTGGACAGATCGGCCTTGCGATGGTCCGCGTCGACGACCAACATAGCCCCGACGCGCTTCGCCAACTCCGGGGCCAGCGAGATTGTCAGGCAGGTCTTGCCGTCGCCGTCGCCGGGACTGGTCAACGCCAGGATGGAATTTGCATTGGGTTGCAAGCGGCGATAGATTGTCTCGGCCGCCGCCGCGCTTGCCCGCACGATTGCCGGCGAATCAGCGGCCGGCCAGATGGCCGTCGGCGCGCCGATGGCCGGCTCGACGCTCGGCGACGGCAACTCGGGAATCAAAAAACGCGGAATCCCCTCGGCGCGAGCCTCATCCGCGCGCAGCGGCAATATCACCGGAGCAGTCGCGCCGTCGTGGTATTGCGAAGTCGCTGTCATGAACTCAACCTCGTCTGAGCTGCGAAAACAAGTGCCGATATTCCCGCCGCCGCGTTTCCTCGAAGCGCGCCGTATTCTCCGCGGAAGCGGCCGGGGTCTCGCCGACCACGGTGTTTTGTTCGGATGCCGGCTCCGGCCCTTCCGCAATGCAGACGTTGGGCGAAACGGACGATTCGGCCGGCGGGTCGTATTCGATCGCATAGGCCGAAGTGCCGAAGGTAAGCGGTTGCCTCTCCCGCGCCGCGGCATAGCGGTCCGAAACGACTTCTTCTTCCTCGAATTTTTCCTGGAATGGATGAATTTGCTCTCTGAAGTCCAGTTCGACCTCGGGACCGATCGACCCGGCCGGCTGAAAATCCTCGTCGGCCTCAGCCAGCAGCCGCTCGATGCGGTGGATTTGCCCGGCCGGCTCGGCGTCGTTGTTTTCGTCGTCTTCGGCCGACGCCACGCGGAACGCGGCCGCCACCGAGTGGTCCTCGGCGCTTTCGGCCGACTCGTCCAGCGAGCCGAACTCGATCACGCCCCCATCGGCCCGTCCTCCGGACGGCTCCGCGCCGCGAGGGGCCGGCAACTGCTGCAAGTCGGCCCACGCCTCGTCAACGTCGGCCGACGAGATCGACCCGCGCCCTTCCACGTATGCCAACAACAGCGCGTGATCGCAAACTTGATTGATCAATCGCGGCATGCCGTCGGTCGCCTGATGCACGCTCGCGCAGGCGTCTTCCGGAAAAACCTCCTCGCCCGAAACGCCGGTCGAGTCGAGCCGCGATTGAATGTACTGGCGCGTTTCCGTGCGGTTGAAGGCTTCCAAATAACAGCGGGCGCCGAGCCGCTGGCTGAACGAATCGAGCCGCGGGTTGGCGAACCGCTCCTCCAACGCCGCTGCGCCGGCCAGCACCAGCCGGACCAACGGGCGACCGTCGCGGGCCAGATTGCTCAACAGCCGGATTTCCTCCAACAGACGCATCGGCAGGGTCTGCGCCTCGTCGACCAGCAACAACATGCCGTTCGGATTGTCCTCGCCGCGGTTGAGATAGTCGATCAACGCCAAACGCAACTCGCCCTCGTCCATCCCTCGATACGGCCGCCCCAACTCGTAGAGAATCGCTTGGAACAATGCCCGACGGGTACCCAAGCGACCGCAAGAAAGGACCACCGTCAAAAACAACTCGCGAAAATGCTCGGCCAACATCAGGCAAAGCAGCGTTTTGCCCGAACCCGATGGACCGATGACCAGCCCGGGGCCTTCGCCGCGCTCGATGCAGCGGGCCAGATTGTTCCGCGCAGCCTCGATCGTCGCGGCCGGAAAATAATGGTCCGCCATCGGCAAGGCCGAAAACGGCCGCCGCTGGTACCCGATTGTGTCGGAATACATCAACAATCCTTCCTTAATCTCCACCCATTTTTCCCATCTTGGCGCAAAACATGGGCCGAATTGACATTATCTCATACCTTCAATTCGGCAGCCGCCGGATGAATCAATAAACCGAATGTGCGGCTTATTCTGGATGCTCACCGTAGGGTGGGTCGAGGTCGCGCAAAACACTGGTGGGGATGCGCAAACCATTCAACCGTCGTGCAACGTATTGTGATTAGTCGCACCGAGTTGTCGCGACCGAAGCCCCACCAGGATAAAGGTTTGCTTGACCCACTCACATTTTGGCGAGAAATGCGCGCTAGTTCTTTTTCAACGGGCTGCTAGCTCTTCAGATTCCCGATCGGCGCAAGGCGCACACTTGCCAATATAAAGAACGTCGGCTTCACGGCCGTATTGAAACGTCAACTTTTCCGCCATTGGGCGTTTTCTCAACCCGTAAAACATCTCTTGCACACAATGCCGCTGATGGCGACAATCCGTAATCGTTCACAGGGGACTGTCCCGATTTTCGCGGTTCACCGCGAAAATGGGACTGTCCCCCTCGGCGGTGAAGGGGACAGGCA
>JAFGLH010000143.1 GCA_016928165.1 Pirellulales bacterium
ACTGGCTCATTTTTTCGCCCTTTCAAGGGCGAAAAATGTGCCTGTCCCCTTCACCGCCGAGGGGGACAGTCCCCTGTGAACGATTACAAAAGATGCCGTCAGTCTTGTTTGCATGGACTATATGGTCACGGTATATTGTAGGCGTTATTGTTGGATTTTTGGCCACCGGCTGCTTTGCTGCCGGATATGGTATAGGAGTGGTTTTCGTTGGCCTGATAGTCGATCGTATTGCTAAAGAGAAGTATATTGTGCGATGTGCATAAATCTCCGCCGCGACGCCCTGCGAATCTGGCAAGCCGGTGTCGATGCCGTCCGGCCCGAGCGAATTGTGCCGCAGTGGTTGAAGGTCGAAGGGCGGAGGCTCGTCGTCGGCAGTGAACGGATTGATCTCGATTCGATCCGCCGCATCGCGGTCGTCGGCGGTGGCAAGGCGGCCGGCGGGATGGCCCGGGCTGTCGAATCAATCATCGGTTCGGAACTGGCCGCCGAAAAACAACTCGTCGGTTGGATTAACGTGCCGGCTGACGGCCCTTACCCCCGGCCCCTCTCCCGCTTGCGGGAGAGGGGAGATAGCATTGACGGCCCTCGCCCCCGGCCCCTCTCCCAAAGGGAAAGGGCAAACTTAGGGCCGACGTACCGTCGGTCGCTAAACGTACGAATTCACCCCGCGCGGCCGGCGGGCATCAACGAACCGACCGCCGAGGGCGTCGCCGGAACGGCGGAAATCCTTCGGCTGGTCGAATCGCTCGGTCCGGACGATCTCTGTATATGTTTGTTGTCAGGCGGCGGCTCGGCGCTGCTGCCCGCCCCGGTCGAAGGAATCACGCTTAAAGACAAATTGTCCGTCACGCGCCACCTCAGCGCCGCCGGGGCGAACATCGAAGAGTTGAACACCGTGCGGAAACACCTTAGCCGGATCAAGGGGGGCGGACTGCTGCGTGCCTGCCGGGCGGGAAGGCTCGTCTCGCTGATCATCTCCGACGTGCTCGGCGACCGGCTCGATCTGATCGCCTCCGGCCCGACCGTGCCCGATCGCTCGACGCCCGCGGAGGCGATTGATATTCTTGAACGGTTTGATGCGCGGGAGGGGGGCGTATCGTCGGCGGTGTTTGAATACTTGCAGCGCGCAGCGCGATCCCCCGGCGTGGACGCCGGGGCTAAACGGGAATTGAACGCCGTTAATTTTATAATCGCCGACAACGCGACGGCCGTCGCCGCATCGGCCGAGGAGGCCCGACGGCTCGGCTATTCCACTTTGACAGAAATCGCAACGCAATCGGAAGGATCGGCGGAAGAGGTCGGCCGGCGACTGGCCGAAAAAGTATTGCAAATGCGCGGCGGCGGGCGACAATGTTTCATCTCCGGCGGCGAGCCGGTCGTAAAACTGGTCGAAAAATCCCGTCGCGGTCGCGGCGGGCGAAACCAGCAATTGATCCTCGCCGCGCTGGAGCACTTCGCCGAGAGCGACGCGCGCGATATTGTTTTGCTTTCCGGCGGGACGGACGGCGAGGACGGCCCGACCGACGCCGCCGGGGCGTTTGTCGATGCGGAAGTCATTTCCACCGCCCGGCAAAAAAACCTCGACCCGGCCGATTACTTGGCCCGAAACGACGCCTGCAATTTCTTCGCTCCGCTTAAGGCCCTGCTGCTGACCGGTCCGACCGGCACTAACGTCAGCGACCTGCGGGTCGCGCTGATCGGGTAGGGTGCGTGAAGCGCACCATGAAACTACGCGGAAAACAACCGGTAAAATATCGGGAAATCGTCAATCGATATTTTCAGTAGTGTTGACGAACATGCTTCGATAATATACTTCGAGAATCATCGCCGCCATGGCTGTACAGTAGAGGCGTCCTCCGGTTGTCGAGCCGTAGTCGCCCGAGCCGGTGAACCAACTTCCCTCTTCGTGGTCTTGTGCGGCTTGGTTTTGGACCAACTGATCGCGCATGCGGCGATTCCAGTTTTCCCACGGCTCGCCTCCCCAGTATTGCATAACTTGGGTTGCGTAGTAGTTGTAATACATGTTAGTGGGCGAAGGACCGCGATTGTCGAGTAGTTGCACTCCGCGCTTCAGTGCGGGATTATCGTGATCCCAGCCGAGATATAGGCGGCAAAGCAGACCCGCTGCGGTAGTGGCTTCGCCCTCGCCGGGCGTTAAGTAACCGTAGGCCGCGCCATCGTTAGACTGAACGCTATCGAGAAAATTACTTGTTCGCTCGACCACCTCGAATGGAATCTGGAAACCAGCCGCATGGCCGCTTCTCAGCGCCGTCAGTTGCCAACCGACAACCGACGTGTCGCCCTTTTGACGCGGTTGATATCGCCATCCGCCGCCATCAGGGTCTTGGGCGTAACAAATGAATGCCAACGTCTCGCGGGCGGGCGACAGCAGATCAGGATCCCTTGTCATGCCGTAGGCTTCGCAAAGTGCGATGGCGCCGATGCCGTGCGAGTACATCGTTCCTTTCGGTTCGTATAATTTGCCGCCGTGGGCGCTTTTTTGCATGTTGTCGACGAGGAATTTCAAGCCGGCCTGAATTGCGGATTGATACGGACCTTCATTTTTATGCGTGTCGCCGGCGCCCAGAAACGGCAACAGCGCCAAACCAGTGGCGGCGATGCGGGCTTCGCCATAACTTCCGGAGTTCCGACATTTGCCTTCACAGCCCGGGCATTTCTCCAGATCAAAGCTCCATCCGCCGTCCTCGAGTTGGTGTTGGGCGATCCACTTAAGCGCCTTGGAGACCGCCAGTTCACTGTCTTTCGATGCTCCGTTGTTGATTGCCTTATTGATGTCGCTGTGTATATTCCGTCTCGAATGAGGATCGAATTCGAAAGCGCCGGTGGATTGGAATATTTTGCTTGGAACGATTGTCTCGTTATCAGGATTCGAGGGTATTTCCCTATCTTCTCGGTGCTTGGCCTTTTCGTGGTCGAGTTGCTTTTCCTCGATGGCCAGGCGTTTTCGGTCGGCCTCGGATATTTTACTGGCCAACGAATATCCGCCCGCACCTGGATTAACCTTCCCGAAGCGTTTCATCCACCAGTCGGGCGGATCCATCTTGTCGTTGGCAATGAAACGGCCAGCGGGTTTTCCTTGCGCATCGGACGTATAAGATATTCCTTCCACGGTATCGACGATTTTCATCCCTTCGGAGAATGGGACCATCAGATCGGATGGCTCGACCTCGCCGTGCTCGATTTGCAAAACATTGATTTCACAGATGTATATTTCCTCGGGGGCGAAGGATATCTCGCTCCTCATACTGATCTTTACCGGCATCCAAACGTCGCCCACCAGCCGACATTCCTTGACAGTATGATATCCTTCGCACGATAGCGGCTTGCCATCGTCCGTTTTGCCGTTCCATCGCGAATCACATTTAACGGGCAGAAATCCTTTTTGCGGATCGAGCAGACAGACTTGCATCCCGCCCGGCTTTTCTGCCCACCACGGCTGCCAGGGGACGCTCAACCGTATTAGATCGCCGGCCGGCTCGAACTTGAACTCGTCTTTGTGACGAATCAGATACGGAAAGAGCGGTTCTCCGGTCGAAGAAGCAAGTTCCTTGATCTGTGGTAACTTGTGGTCGAGCCAGAAAATATAATGGTCGCCGCTGTACAGATTTTTTGGATACACCACTACAGCCGAAGGTCGACGTTCGCCCACATCTCGGATAGTCACAACCCGAGCCAATCCTTCCTCGGCGTTTACGCCGACAGTACGTTTGTAGTTGGGCTTAGCATCGTCGGGAGTGTTGTATGCGTCCTTATCCAGCCGGCAAGAATCGTTCAATCGCCAATGACGATAAACGAACCGTGATTCCGGTTTGTCTTCCAGCAGTTCGCCCGGGGAGCCGTTGTTGTTTTTCCTAACTTCAAATAATTGTTCCGTTTTGTAATAGAGGTTGTCGGCCTGCTCCAGGCGATGTTGAAAGACGCGGACCAGCAGGTCGCGCCGCTCGGTTGGTGTGAGTCGCATGAACTCATCGGCCGACATCGAAACGGGCTGGTCCTTTTTCGCCTCGTCGCCCGCGCCGCGCAACATTGCAGGGGTTAATAATAAGGCGAACGCCAACAAGACCGAGACCGTCGCGCCGACGATGGTCAGACGAAACGTCGGACGCTGGTCCTGGCCGAGCAATCGACGCAGCCGCGCGGCCAGTTGCGAGCGGTTCGCGCCGGTGGCGGCCAAGACCGCGGCGGATTGACGCCCGACCGAACAAATCTCCGCCGCGCGCAACAGGGCGTCGGCGTATTGCAGCCGGTCCTCGCCGGCCCGGGCCGCCAGGTCGTCGCAAGCGTTTTCCCGCTCGCAGCTCACCCGGCGGCTGATCCACCAGACGGCCGGATGGAAAAACAGCAGCGCCTCGACCAGCCGCTGTAAAATGTTGACGATCAGATCATAGCGGCGGAGATGGGCCATCTCGTGCAGCAGGACCGCCTGAAGTTGAGTCGGCGTCAGCCCCGAAGCCAACGCGGCGGGCAGGAGGATCATCGGCCGCAGCAGCCCGACCGCCATCGGGACGCCGATCCGCCGGCAATATGCCACCGCCGGCACCGCGCGCAGCGCCATCCGCCGGGCACAGTCGCGGATAATATCCAACATCGCCCAATCGTCGACCGGCGTGCAGTTGCGGCGCAACCGACCGACGCCCCAAACGCCCAACACGACGCGAATCAGCATTAGCACGACGCCGCACAAATAGATCGTGCTGATGTAGAGTGGAATTACAGGCGTGCCGCCGCCGGCTTGTCCGGCAGTGTCTTTCCCGATAGTGTGAGTTGCACTGCTGGACAAGCCGGCAGTGGCGCCCACTTCATAGCTTTTTCCATAAATATCATCTTCGACGGCAAGTTCCGTGTTCGATGTCTCCCGCGGCAATGAAACCCGTGAACTAACCGTTGCGGGCGATGTGTCCGCTTGTTTGGAAGGGAGAAAGCAGAGCGTGAGGGGCAAACAGGCCGCCATCAGAGCCAACGCAACCACACCAGACAGGTGGCGCGCGGCGGCCGTCGAATGACGCAAGGCGAACGTCGCCAGTCCGTAGAGCAATGCAACCGCGCATCCCTGCCAAAGGAAATGGAGCAAGGCGGCGGTCAACTTCAGGCAGTAGCCCTGGTCGATCGCGCCGACGGCCGGCAGCATGTCGCTAAAGTTCATGGTTTTTGCTCCTTTGTTTTTTTGTCGATCAGACGCCGCATCTCCTTCAGATCGGAGGCGTCGAGCGCGTCGCAATCGAACAGCCCGAGGACGACGGCCTTCGCCGAGCCGTCGAAAACCCGATCGACCAGATCGTCCAAGACGCGGCGGGACACGTCTTCCTGGGCGATTCGCGGCTCGAATAGATAGGCGTTTCCGTCGCGGCGGCGGCGGAGATATTTTTTGCGGACCATCACGTTGAGCGTGGTGATGACCGAGGTGTGGGCGAGGTCTCGGCCGTCGGCGGCTAGGGAGTCGCGGACCTCGCGGACGGCCAAGGGCGATTGCCGCCAAAGGATTTTCAGGATTTGCAGTTCCAGTTCGGTGGGATAAGCGGACTTCGGTCGGGGCATAATCGGCGGCCTTTTCTTCGGGAACGAGCTTCTATTTAACTAGAAGCATATCGGCCTTCTGTTATTGTGTCAACAGCCATTTCTATGGAAATAGAAGATTATTTCGGCAATACATTTCGCGGGTCAGGCCGTACCCGACGGCTTTGGAGCGTAAGTCCATGTCAGACGCGGCCGATGTCACGCCCGCTTGGCGGAGGACATCTATTCACATATACTGGAGCTAAGTTGACCAAAAGGGCGGAATCATTCCAGACCAACGATAATGTCCCAACCGTCGTCGTTGAGCACGAAACTGGAGGACTATCTGGAGACGATCTACTGGATCGTCGAAAAAAAGCGCGTCGCCCGGGCGAGGGACATCGCCGCCGCGCTGTCGGTCCATAAGTCGACCGTCACCGCGGCCTTGAAAAGTCTTTCTCGCAAAGGGTTGGTGAATTACAGCGCGTACGAGGCGGCCACATTGACGCCGAAGGGGCGGAAGGCGGCCGAGGTCGTCGTCCGCCGGCACGAAATCGGCCGCGACTTTTTCATCAACGTCTTGGCGCTGGACGAAAAACTGGCCGATGCCAACGCCTGCCGCATGGAGCACGTGCTAGACCCCGCCGTCATGGAACGCCTGGCCGCCTTCGCCAAGTTCGTCGGCGATTGTCCCCGCACTCAGCAGGTGTGTTTGGCCGACTTCAAGAAGTTTTTGCGCAATACTTCCAAGACGAAAAAGAAAACAGCCCAGCGGGCAAGCCGCAAACCTGCCGATAAGAGAACAACTTAGGCCGGGTTGCAATCCGCGGGGAAAGCACGAAGAAGAGCGATTCTCGTTTGCCCGACGCGCAAGCAAGGGACGCGCGACGAATTGCCCTGGCTTGCCCTCGCTTGCGATTCGGGCTAATGTTTGGCCGACTCCGTCTGCCGGGATCAGTCCCACCACCATTGGCCTTCGGCCAGGTCGGGCTTCAATTGTTCGTGGAGCTTGGCCACCTTTTCTTTTTTGTCGGGCAGGACGTTGTCGTAGTCCAAGGCCGCGGTGGCGTCGATCTGCACGCCGCCGGCGGCGGGAAACATGACAGAATTGCCTTTTCGCACGACGTTGACGGCCGATTCAGCCATCTTGGGAACGTCGTACACCTCGACCGGGAATTGCTTTTCGCTGCCCAGGAAGGGCATGTTCCAGTCGGCCTTCCCGTAATAATCCTCCTCTTGGATATAGGCGGCGGCCACCGCCAGGTCAATCAGGTTTCGCAATTCGGCGAAGACCGGCGAACGCTCGGCCAAGGCGGGATACTTCCGCGTGAATGAAGTGACGAACGCCTGGCTGGCCCTGCTCGTTCCGGCGGAGGTGGCGCTGCGCTGGCCCTCGGCGGAGACCGCTTCCCTTTCGCCGATGAGCTTCACACCGTCGCCGACCAATTCCATGCCCAAGCCGTCCTCGCTCTGACGGACGCATTGATAGTCGGGCACGAAGAACCAACGCCCCATTCCGTTGGCGCCCAGTTCGCCCGGAGCGGCCCGGTCGATGAAGCTCACCATCCTGACCGGCGGTTCCTCCAAGCCGATGCCGATCAGCTTCATGCGGTAGTCGGCCTCGACCATCACTTGGGCGAAGTGCGTCTTCGGCGGCACGCCGTCGATGCGCACGATCTGCAAACCGCGGGCCTGACGGATCGCTTCGGCGAATTGGTACAGATCGCCGGAAGGGAAATTGTTTTTTACAAAGTGCTCCATCGCCGCCAGACCTTCCGGGGTCGGGTCGATAGAGCAGCCAATTTGCTTCGTCGGCGCGCCGTCGGGCGGAAACATCCGCAGGGCGACCGCCAGGTCTTGCAACTGGACGGTCGGACGGCCGCTGGTTATGCCCACGATCCGCCCTGACGGATCGGGCGCCCAGCCCTCGGCCGGTCCGGCCAGGACGATGTCCTTGCTGTCGGGATAGAAGAATATGTAGCGCACCCGCAACAGACCGGCCAGGTAACGCATCTCGTCGGTCAACACGCCTTGTCGGTCGAGGATGACTTTTTCCAGCCGATTCAGGGAAACTTTTCTCAGCTTGCTATAGGAAGCCAGCTTAGGATCGAGAGTGGCCCTCGCCGATGCGATCCGCTCGCGCATTACCTGTCCGCCGCGATCGGAAAAGATTTTCTTGTGCAACACGCCGTTCGCGTCGATGACGATCCCGGCGGAGGCGCCGCCGCCGTCGTCGTCGTCGCCGTTGTCATCCTGGGCCGAAGCCGTTGCGGGAAAAAAGGCGAATAAAGCCGCCAGCAGCCATACGGGCCAAACACCGTGTCCTCGCAAACGCATGGGTCTCATCTCCAATTGCTGGAAAATTGTCCGGTTCGCTCCCACCGCCCAAGGCAATGCCTCAACGGCGGGAGCGAAAGAAATGGTCAATAGGGTAAAGTTGACTTCACACAATCCTACACCCATTGATCTTAATTAGGAAAGCTGGGTAAAGCAAGCAAACGGCATGAATTTCACCGGGAAAACCCACGCTAGACAACGATCCGAAGCTTATGACCGGCCGTGGGGCAATCGACGTAAGATGCTAATTACAAATAAGTTATGTGTTTGCTGTTGACGAGGTTACAGCTTTTGGGTCGGCAGTTGTACTGCCACCCCTGGGTTCGCGTCAGATTCATAGTGACAGTACAACGACCACCCCAACAAATCTAACGGGCAGCCGCCAACTGCTGTCTTTTCATGTAGGGGCGGGGGGTGGAGGGCGGAGGGGCCGTAACCAAACGCAGGTTGCCCGGTCCGAGAAGTCGGTCCACTTGGTCTCGCATCTGCTCGTTCACGGCCACCGACATCCCGCCGCATTTGCACGCCACGCGGCGACCGTCCTCCAGACAGAGCAGCAGTTGCAACTCGCAATTGCCCGGATGGCGGCGAAGAATCTCGTGCAGTTGCTCCAGCTTCCGACGGCCGTCGGCGTTTTCCCACAGTCGAATCACCACGCCGCGCGTGCATCGAGCGGGCAGGTCTTCCAACGCGATGATCTCGTTGACGATCAGGTTCGCTTCCTGTGAGCCGGGCCGTTTGTCGACCGCGCCGCGGACGGCCACGATGGCGTCGGCCTTGATCAATTCCTCGCAGCGGACGAACTGCTCGGGCCAGACGATGCAGCGCATCAATCCCTCGGTGTCTTCCAGGTCGAACATCGCGTAGCGGCTGGGGTTGCCCGGCTTGGGATTTTTCGTGTGCGCGAATTTGATCGCCGAGATCATTCCGCCGAGCATGACTTCGCTGCGGTGGCCCAACTGTTCGGCCTCGGTGGTGACGTGGGAGCAGTAGGCGGCCAGCGTCGAGCGATGTTCGGTCAGCGGATGGCTGGAGAGATAGAAGCCGAGCACTTCTTTTTCGCGCGACAATTGTTCATTCTGTTCCCAATCGGGGACGTGGGGGAGGTTGATTTCTGCCGCCTGGGGGCGGCGGTCGTCGTCGCCGGCGAAGAGCGATTTTTGCCCGCTGCGCCGGTCGGAGGCGGCCGCCGCGCCGGCCTGCAAGGCGCGGTCGATGGCGGCGAAAAGTATCGCCCGCCCGGCGCCGAGCGAGTCGAACGCCCCGGCCTTGATCAGCGATTCGACCGCCGCGCGGTTGACCGTGCCCGGGTCGAGCCGCTCGCAAAAATCGAAGATGCTGAGATAGGGTCCGTTTTTTTCTCTTTCGGCGGCGATGGCCGCGGCGGCGGCGGCCCCGCACGCCTTCACGGCGGTCAAACCGAAGCAGATTTTCCCCTCGGCCACGGTGAACTCCGGATAAGAGCGGTTCACGTCCGGCGGCAGCACTTCGGCGCCCATCCGTTGGCAGTCTTCCAGGTGTTCGACCAGCGAGTCCTTTCGTTTGAAGTTTCGTCCGGGAATGTCGCTGGAAAGCAGCGCTGCCATGAACTCGACCGGCCAATGCGCCTTCAGGTAGGCCGTCATGTAGGCGATCAGCGCGTAGGCGGTGCTGTGCGACTTGTTGAACCCGTAGCCGGCGAAGTTCTCGATCAGCTTGAACAGCTCGGCGGCCTCCTTTTTCGACATTCCTTTTTCGTGTGCGCCGGCGATGAACTCCTCTCGGTACTTGGCGATGATCTCCAGTTTTTTCTTGCTGATCGCCTTGATGCAGCTATAGGCGCTGGCCAGTTTGATGCCGCCCAGCCGGTTGAGCATCCGCATCACCTGCTCCTGGTAGACCATCACGCCGTGCGTCTCCTCGAGGATTTCCTTCATCTCGGGATGTTTGTACTCGGCCTTTTTCCGTCCGTGCTTCACCTCGATGTAGTCGTCGACCATGCCGCCTTCCAGCGGCCCGGGGCGATACAGCGCGTTGGTGGCGATGATGTCGCGGAAATGGTCGGGCTTCATCCGCTGCAACAGGTCGCGGATGCCGCCGCTCTCCAACTGAAACACACCCTTCGTCTCGCCGCGGCAGAGCAGGGCGAAGGTCTCTTTGTCGTCCAGCGGAAACTCGTAGGGATCGATCCTCTTGCCCGTGGTCTGCTCGATCAACTGTACGACCTTCGCCAGGATCGTCAGGTTGCGCAGCCCGAGAAAGTCCATTTTCAGCAGTCCGGCGCGTTCCACGTCGCCCATCGCCCATTGCGTGATGACCTCCTTTTTGTCTTGAACGTGCTGCAAGGGGACGTAATCGGTCAGGGGGCGGTCGGCGATGACCACCGCCGCCGCGTGCGTGCCCACGTTTCGCGCCAGCCCCTCGATTCCCTGGGCAAGGTCCAACAGCTTGCGGACCTCGACGTCGCCGTCGTATTCCTTTTGCAGCCGAGGGCTTTTTTCCAAGGCTTTCCGCAGCGTGATGCCCAACTCCTCGGGCACCAGCGCGACCACCGCGTCGACGCGCGGGATGGGCAAACCCAAAGCGCGGCCCACGTCGCGGATCGCCGCCCGCGCCGCCAACGTGCCGAACGTGCCGATCTGGGCCACGTTCTCCAGACCGTACTTGTCCTTGACGTATTGGATCACCTCGCCGCGACGCTGTTGGCAAAAGTCGATGTCGATGTCCGGCGCCTCGCGGCGGCTCTCGTCCAGAAAACGCTCGAATAGCAGGTCGTATTCCAGCGGGCACACGTGGCTCAGATAGAGGGCGTAGGCGACCAGCGAGCCGACGCCCGAGCCGCGGGCCGTGGTCTGAATCCCCTTCTCGCGGGCGAATCGGACGAAATCCCAAACGATCAAAAAATAGTTCGAGAAACCCAGCTTGTCGATGACCGCCAACTCCCGCTCCAGACGGTCGGTGACCTCTTGGGAAAATTCATCCGTCTCCGGCCGGTAGCGGTCGGGGCGACGCGCGTAACGCGTTTTCAACCCCGACACGCACAAATCGCGGAGAAATTGCTCGGATGTCTTTTCTCCGGGCGGAGTGAAGGCGGGAAAATGACGGCGCCCCAACTCCAACTCGATGTTCACCGAGTCGGCGATTTCCTGCGTCCGCCGCAGCGCGTCTTCCCGGCCGGGAAAGGCGGCGTACATCTCCTCCGCGCTGCGGAGGAAAAACTCGTCGCTCTCCATCCGCATCCGGTTCGCGTCGTATTGCACCTTGCCGGTGTTGACGCAGAGCAAAATGTCCTGCGCCTCGGCGTCCTCGCGGTGGATATAGTGGACGTCGCTGGTGGCGACCAGGGGAATCCCCAGCCGCTCGGCGACCCGGATCGCCCCCTCCATCGCCACCCGCTGCGATTCCAAGTGGTTGTTTTGAATTTCGATATAATAGTCTTCGCCGAAGAGTTTCGCATACCAGGCGGCCACGTCGAGGGCCTTCTGAAAATTCGCCTCTCCGCCGGCCAACAGCGTGCGGCTCAGCTCGCCGGAGACGCAGCCGCTTAGACAGATCAAGCCCTCGCGGTGCGCGGCCAACGACTCCTTGTCGATCCGCGGCTTGAAATAAAAACCCTCCAAAAACGCGAGCGAGGAGAGCTTCACCAGGTTGCGGAAGCCGGCGCGGTCGCGGGCCAACAGGGTGAGGTGGTAGTTGGTCTCTTTCGAGTTGCCCTGCTCCTTGTGGAAGCGGCTGCCGGGGGCGATGTAGGCCTCCATGCCGAGCACGGGGTTGATGCCCAATTCGTGGGCCGTCTGGTAGAACTTTATCGCCCCGTGGAGGTTGCCGTGGTCGGTCAGCGCAAGGGCGGTCATCCGCAGCGATTTGGCCCTTTCCAGCAGGCCGCGGACCGTGCCCGCCCCGTCCAACAGGCTGTAGTGGCTGTGACAATGAAGGTGTGCGAACGGCAGCGTGCTCAAGGTTCTCCTCCTTGGTTTGAGCGAACGGCGAATGCATTATTCTATCGCCGACGGATCGGAGATATAACCCCCGCCGCCGTTTAGGGGGCTGTACGAAATTTTGTGTCAAGCAACGTGGCATGGCCATCTTGGCCGTGTTTCTTCACGGACTAGAAGCCCGTGCCACAAAATTTTGTACAGGCCCCTGTTTAGCCCGGAGCCAACGGCGACGGATGAACGGCGAAACAAAAATCGATTTGCGGCTCCTTCGTCGCCGTTGGATCCGGACTAAACGAAAACTCAAAATCGGCTCGAAATCGGGCCAGACGCCCTGGTATAATCACGCCGATACTTGCGAGACGTTCTCTCATTCCCGTCCGCCGGGGGGAAAACGGGGGGGTTAAAATGGAAAATTCGAAAGTTGCTGACCAACAACGAGTCGGGCCGGGGACTGGCTCAATTTTCGGCCCTTCAGAGTTGAAAAATGTGCCTGTCCCCTTACCGCTCAACTACAGCGGCGGGGGGATGTCGCGGCACCAAAAGATCAACGCCGCCACGGCGTAGCAGACCAACCCGATGGCGATCAGCAACAGGTCATCGCTCAATCCCGACCAGCCGCTCGGCGGCGGCACGAGGATCAACTCCTGCGGCTCGAAGAGGCTGAGAAAGGAAAAGTATCCAAGCCATGCCCCGTCGGCCCACATCCGCGCGACGATCTTTACCATCAACGAAAACACGAAAAAGCCGCCGGCTTGTAAAATCGTCCGCCAGCGGTCGCGGTTCCAGGAGGAAAACAGCGCGGTTATTCCGGTGAAACAAAAAGTCATGGCGAACAAGTTCCACGCGCCGGGCAGAAACATCCGCGGCGCGGGGGGATTTTCGAACTCGATGCTCAGCAGCCCCAGGCACATCCCCGCCCAGACAGAAAACGCCAGCACGGCCGCCCCGGCGGTCGCTGCCACGGCCGGCACGATCAGCACCGAGACCCTTCGGACGGGCAGCGCGAGCAGCAGGTCCATCGTCCCCCGGCCGATCTCGCCGCTGATCGAGTCCGACCCTCGTCCCAGCGCCCAGCCGACGCAGACCAGCAGCGTTATTAAGTGGGTGTACAGGATGCTCAACTGTCCGGCCGGGGTGGCCAGCTTCGCCAGCGGCACGCCCAGCATCGGCCGAAAGAAGTCCGGCAGCAGGTTCAACAGCGTGCCCCAGGCCCCCGCGTCGAATAGGCTCATCAGCCACACGAAAAGCCAGCAAAACAATATCAGCAACGTGGCGGAGACCGCCAGCGTCAGCCAGGCGTCGGAGATGGCCTTTTTCCACAGGGCGGGATTCATGGCGCGTTTCAACATACACGCTCATCCCGCGCCCGGCAAGCCGGCGGGGTGGCGCTGGCGTCTCGCCAGTGCTTGCACGCATCCTTGCAAGATGTGCCGAATGCGAGGATAATTCAGTCGGTAGGGTGTGTGCTTGCACGCACCAAATCTTCATCCGTCGGAGGACCCCATGAACGTATTGCTGCTCTCCATCGTCGTCGCGGCCGTAGGAGTCGATTTCGGCTGGGAGCGCTTGCCGGAGGGCGGCTCGCAATACATCATCCAGCTCAGCCCAGCGACGCTCGACGCGCTCCGCGACGGCCGGTCGATCGAGAGTTTCGTGATGCCGGCGGCGGGCGAGGTCCGTTCCTTCCGCATCGTCGTCGGCGACGCCGAGCCGGTCCGCGAGCCGCCGCTCGAATCGCCGCCGAATCCGCTCCTGCCTCCCGCGACCGCCGAGCCGATCGCCGAGCGCCGGGCGAATTACACGCTACCTCAGCAGCCGCCCCCGGCCGTCGAAGAAAAATCGTTGCCCGAGCCGCCCGCCAAACCCTGGCTCCCCTTCACGTTGACCCTTTTTGGCTTATTCGCCTCGCTGGGCACGAACGTTTATCTGGGGTGGTTGTCGTGGGAGTTGCGCAGTCGCCGCCGCGCGGAGTTGGCGGAAGAGAATCTCCCCTTTCCCTTTGGGAGAGGGGCCGAGGGGTGAGGGCGGCTCGGAATGGGTCTCGAATAACGCACGATGGGGTGGCAGTTCAACTGCCACCCCAACAATTGATTATCGGCCGATCAGCCCTTGCCCTAACCCTCTCTCAAATGGAGAGGGGACTGATTAAAAACACATCCTCACGCTGCCGCGTCCACGTCGTCGTCGATGTCGTCCTCGTTGTCGTCTTCATCCCACAACGACTCGTCGTCAATTTGCTCTTCCTCGTCGTCCTCGACGACTTCGATCTCGGCGGCCCTTCGCGGCTTGGGCTTCGGCTTGCTCTTTTTCGCGGCGGCTTTCCCGCTTTTCGGCCGCTCCGGGGCCTTGGGGGCTTCGAGCGTCACAACCCCGCCGCTTTCGGAATTGTCCGGCAGTCGGGCGACGGCCGTCTTCAGCGACTTGAACAGTTTCAGAATGTGTTCGTGGCAGGTGAACACCAGCAGTTGATGTCCGGCGGCGGCGAAGTCGCGCAGCACGGCGGCCGCCGCCTTCGCCCGATCGGCGTCGAAATTGACCAGCACGTCGTCGAGGATCAAGGGCAGCGGCGCCCCGCGGCGGGCATAGCTCTCGGCCAACGCCAACCGCAAACTCAGAAATAGCTGCTCGCGGGTGCCGCGGCTGAGCGCTTCGACCGGCAGCGAGCGGCCCTCGGCGTCGTCCACGCGCAGTGAACGTTCCCCCAAGGGGGTCCACACGCGGAGGTAGCGGCCCTGGGTGAAGCGATCCAGGTAGCCGGAGGCCGCGCGGAGCGTCTCCGGCTGGCGGTGCCGCTCGTAGCTCTCGCGAATCTCGTCGAGCACGCGGCATGCCGTCGCCAGCGTCCGCCAGCGGGCGACCGCGTCCCGCAGGCGCTTGTCGATCACGGCCAGCTCCAAACGTTTCGCGGCCAGTTGCCAATCATCGGCCAGCGACCGCAGTTGCTCGTTCATTCTCCCCCGCCGTTCGAGCAGGCCGCCCAGTTGCCCGCGCAACTCCGTCGCCCGGCGGCGCGCCTCCTCGCGGCGCTCGTCCAACGAATCCGCGTCCTCTCCGTCAAGGTGCCGGGCGATCGCCTCCCGCGTACAGCGCGAGGCCAGCAGGGCGTCGATCTCCCGCGTGATTTCCTCGCGTTGGGCGCGGATTTCCTCGCCGCGGGCCTGCTCCAGCGCACGGCGTCGATACTCTTGTTCGTCCTTCACGCCGGCTTCAATGAACAATTCTCGGCGGCGGCGGTTGAGCCGGGCTATCGACTCTTCGTATTTTTCGGTCGCCCCGCGGCGGCCTTTGGCCTGGCGGCGGATGGCTTCGCGCCGCGCGACCGCTTGCTCCTGCCGGGCCGCCGCCTCGACCAGTAGACGGATTTGGGCGAGAGGATCATTCAATAATGTGCCACTGCCGGCTTGTCCGGCAGTGGAATTCCAGGGGTGGTCCTGAGCACTGCTGGGCAAGCCGGCAGTGGCACTCGATGGATAATGTTCAACCATGCCAACCGCCCTCACCCCCGGCCCCTCTCCCGCTTGCGGGAGAGGGGAGATATTGATGCCCGCCTCCGCCGCAATTTGTGCAATCCGCCCGGACAGCGACTCCATTTCAGATCGGCGGCGGCGGAGTTCCTCGCGGCGCTCGTCCCAGCGGCGCTGCATTTCGTGGATTCGCCCGCCGCGGCGAACAAGACGATGAAATTGTTTTGGAGAGAAGTTGTCGGGCATCCCGACGGCGGCGAGCGCCGACCGCCAACGGCGGCGCGCCGCTCGGGCCGCTTCCCGCGCCTCGGCAACGCGATGCGAGGCCGATGCCGCTTCAGCGCGGGCCGTCTCGCGGCGCGCGGCCAGTGGCGACAATTCCTCTAATGCCGCAAGCTCGCGGCGGGCCGCTTGCGTGCGGTCGGCAATCGGTCTCTCGCCGGGCACTCGGGCGTCGTAAGCGTCGCGCTCTTGTTTCGCCCGCCGAATTTGCCCGCCCACCGATTCGATTTGCTTTCGGCAGGCGTCGAGTTGTTGGACGTTGGACCGTTCGAGCATCACCTTGGCGAAGGCGGCCGCCGCGCTGCCGGCGGCGCCCAGCAGGGCCAACGTCAAGCCGGCCGTGCCCACGATCGTTTCGGGTATGAACAAGCCGGTCAGCAGCAGCACGACGCCGGTGACGAAGGCCGCCCCGAGTCCGATCAACGCGCTCGCCGGCAGGAGCTGGCGATCGACCAGCCGCCGGCTGCGTTCCTCCAGTTCGGTCAGGTACTTGCCGTCCCGCTCGATGCGTTCGTCGATCTCCACGCGGCGTTGCAAAGCGGCGACGGCGTCCGCGGCGCGATTGCGCGCCTCGTCCAGGTCGTCCTCGCCCAATGCGGTCAGAGACGACTGCAATTGCCGGTCGAGCGATTCGGCTTCCGCGCGGGCCGATTCCCCCTTTCGCTTCGCGGCGTTCAGTCGCTCGACAGCCTCGCCGAGCGCCTTGGCCGGCTGCCGCAGAGACGCTAATTCACCGGGCTTGGGCGACGGCAGGGCGGCGGGCAATTCGGAGAATCCCAGCCGTTTGGCTTCCGTGGCGACGGCCGTCTCCAAGCGACCGATTTCCGATTCCAATTCGGCGATCTGCGTCCGCAAGCGGGCGATCCACGGCTCTTGCTCGGCGAGGGCCTCAATCCGCGCCGCCTGGCGACGGAGCGGCTCGTTAATTTTCAGGGAGGCATATTCCCGCCGCAGCGCATCGCGACGGGCGACGATGCGTTCCAGGCGCCGCCTGCGACGCTCGATCCGCGCGTTCAGCGCGTCGAGTCGCTCGACGGCGTTCGGCGGTATATCGCCGCTGGGGCCGATGGCGGCGAGTTGCTCGTTAAGTTCGACGCGGCGGCGCCACGGTTGCCGGACCACCGCGGCCAGGTCCATCACCTCGGCCAGCCGCTCGGCCCGATTGGCTTCTTCTTCGAGCCGGGTGGAATCCGCGCCTGCGGTCTCGCACTCGGCGGCCAACCGTGCATAGCGATGGTTGATCGAGGAAAGCTCCTCGATTTCGGCCAGCAATTTTTGCCGCTGGGAAGAAAGTTGCAGCACCAGACTTGGCTGGCCCCGGGCGTCGAGCACCCGGTTCCGCGAGGTTTCCAGTTCCCGCAACACGTCGACCAGCGAGACGCCGTCCACCCCGGCGCTGAGGTTGTAGAGCAACTCGGCGGCGGCGGTGTCGCCGAGCGTGGCCAATTCTTGAATTTCCCGCAGTCCGACGGCGAAGACGTTGTTGAATACCGCCTCGTCGACGTTCGAGAGGATGACTTTGAGAAAGTGTTCTCCCTGGCGGGTGCCGTCGGGCGCGGTGAGCGTAAGCTGCTCGCCCGGCGCGCCGCCGTTTTCCGCCTGGTATCGCCCGATCAGGAAGCGGCCGTTGGCTCCGGCGACTTCGATCTCTCCGCCGGGGCGTCCGCCGTGCAAGGGTGGAAAGTATTGCCGTCGCGGCGCGAAGCCGTAGAGCATGGAACGGATAAACTGCAAGAGGGTAGTCTTGCCGGCCTCGTTCGGTCCGTAGAACACGTTCAGGGCGTGGGAGAGTTTTTCTATCTTCAACCCGCTCCAAACGCCGTAACCATCGACGTTGAAAGTAGCGATTTTCATTCGTTGGGCACCTCGCCGGTCAAGAGGTCTACTCCCAGGGCCGCCGCCTCGCGCAACGCCCGCTCGCGGGCCGGTTCGTCGGCCAGCTCGGCGACGACGGCCAATTCTCCGCCGCGGTCGGCCTCGGCCAGATAGGCTTCCAGCCCGAGCGGCTCGCCGGGGTTCATTTGAAATTGGCGGACGGCGCGGAGGAAGTCGCCGCGGATCGTCTCTTGTTCGTACCAATCCCGGGGCCACGTCTGCGACGGCTCCGCTTCCAGCGACACGCTCCAGGCGGCCGGCGAGCGATAGCCATAGTCGCCGCGAAGCCGTTCTATCAGTTCGGCGGCCAATGACCCGCGCCGCAGTCGATCCACCAACGGCCCGACTCCGGCGACGGTCCACGAAATCAGCAGCACGGCGGCGGGCATGGATTCCAACAAGGCATTGAGTCTTTCCCGCAGATGGGCTTCCGCTTCCTCGACGGTCGCGGCCGGCTCGACCGACAGCCGCTCGGCGATCCAACGCGCCGAGTCGGTCGGTATCAGGCTGGTCCGCGCTTGACCGTGCTCGTCCACCTGCACCAACGTGCAGCCGTGTACGCCGGTTTCCTCCGGGCAGCGTCCCTGAGTGGTTCCGCAGTAGTGGATCGCGGCTGGCCCGCCGAGCGGAGTGCTTCTATCGTGACGGCCGCCGAGCGCCCAGTAATTGATCCCCCGCGCTTGCAGCGCGGCCGGATCGGGCCGGCCGTGAGCGACGGCGACGGTGAACAGACCTGTTTGGTCGGGGACGAAATCGTCCGGCCGCCAGGGTCGCCGATCATCGCAGCTCGTGCCCAGCACTTTTGCCGTCGGGCCTCCCTCGCCTCGGACGAGGACTCCTTGCACTTGCCCGCGGGGAAAGAAGTGAACGTTTTGCGGGAGTCTCACGGCTGCGGGCCAGGATTCGGGCAGGTCGATCATCGAACCGGCCCAATATACTTCAATCCCACGCTCGGCCAGGCGGACGAATTGCTCGGCCAGAAAAAGCGGCCCGCGCGGCCCCATCTCGGCGGTGTTCAACAATCCGCCGGGCAAGACCACGAAGTCGACGCCTTCGGCCAACGCTGCGTCGAATGTCCGTCTCGCCGCCGAAAAGGGCGATTCGAGGAAAAGCTCCCTCAAGTGGTCGGGCACTTCCGCCACGCCCATCAACGGACGTTCCAAATGGAAGTCGCTGGCATGAATGAATCGAAATGGGCGAATCGACATGGACGCCTCCCTGCGATGCCGCGGTGCTATTGGGAAATATTCTTCCGGCCGCACAACCGCCGACCGTGCCGAGAGATAGACTCAACTGCGGAGTTTACCAGGGATTGTAAAATGGTGCTACGGCGATTTGTGCGGTTGCCGGGCAAAACAGGGGGTGTGGGGTATATAGAGATACTTAAACAAGACATTGACGAAACGTCGATTGTGTCCGTATACTGGAAAACCTTATAAATGCGGCTCGTTTAGCGGCCGTCGGCGCGACGGCCACCATGTTGCATCGCCAATGCCATACCGGCTGCGGCCAAACAATTTGTGAAAGAACCATAAACCATGAAAAGCGAACGTCGGCACGAACTTCAACACAACGCCCTGGCCGACTGGCTGGTAAAGATCGGGACCGCGCTGAAGCCGTACCAAAATCTCATTTTCGTGGCGGCAATACTCTTGTTGGCGGCGTTTGCCGTACATGCCTGGTGGTCGCGGACCGCGGAAGCGGAAGCCGGCAAGGCTTGGACCAAGCTGTTCGACGGCATGGGAAACAATAATGTAACGAAGTTGGCGGATGTGATCGACGATTATCCCAACACAACCGTTTCCCACGCGGCCGCGGTGCTCTCGGGCGATTATCGGCTGTCCGACGGCTGCTATACGCTTTTTCAAAACAAGGAGCGCGGCAAGCAACGGTTGGACATGGCGATAATTCATTACGAAACCGATCGCCGGGAAGGGGGGGACGCGATGTTGCTTGCCCGGGCCACCTTCGGACTCGCCCGCGCGAAAGAGGCCAAAGGCGAATTGGAAGAGGCGGAGAAATACTATCGGGAAGTTGCGGACAAGTGGCCCGACGGGGCCTTTTGCGCCGCGGCCAAAAAGCGCTTGGAAGAGTTGAAACGACCCGAAATCCGGCAGTTGTACCGGGACCTCGACGACCCGAACCTATTCGATCCGCAGCCGGAGTTCTCCCACGAGTTCGAGGTTCCGGGGCGGAAGCCGGGATTCGACATGAAGGACGTGCCCCAAGAGGACGCGGCCGAGTTTCCCGGCCTCGAATAGTGTTGCATGGATCCGATGGCGATGGCGATTTCTTCGCAGCCGGTTGAATTGACCGTCGAGCAATCGGAGGCCGGCGCGCGGCTGGACGCCTTTCTGGCCCGACATTTCACCGACTACAGCCGCGTCCATCTGCGGCGCGTAATCTCGGCCGGCGGGGTGAAAGTCGACAGCCGCGGCGGAAAGCCGGCCTATCGGCTGAGGCCGGGTCAGCGGGTGTCGATTTTCCTGCCGGAAATTCCCCGCGAGTCGCCCCGTCCGGAAAATATCCCCTTGGACGTGCTCTACGAAGACGAACACCTGGCGGTGGTCAACAAGCCGCCGGGGATGGTCGTGCATCCGGCTCGGGGCCATTGGTCCGGCACGCTCGCCTCCGCCTTGCAGTTCCGTTTTGGAGCGGGCCTCAGCGCGGCCGCCGGGGCGTGCCGGCCGGGAATCGTCCATCGGCTCGACCGCGACACCAGCGGCACGATACTGGTCGCCCGAGACGACCGCGCGCACGCCGCGCTTTCCCGCCAGTTCGCCGAGCGACGGATTGAAAAGGAGTACTTCGCGCTGGTCGCGGGCAGTCCCGCTCGAGACAGCGACCTGATCGACTGCCCAATCGGTTGCCACCCCCGGGTCCGCGAAAAAATGGCCATTCGCCGCGACGACTCGGCGAGCCGCGCCGCGCAAACTTATTACGAGGTGCTGGAACGATTCGACGGATTTGCCTCCGTCCGGGCATTGCCGAAGACCGGACGGACCCATCAGATTCGAGTTCATTTGAACCACGCCGGTTTTCCGGTTCTCTGCGACCGGCAGTACGGCGGCCGGCGGCGGATCACCCGCGGCGAGCTGCGCCGCGATCCGGCCGATGCGTTGGTGTTGCTCGAGCGGCAGGCGTTGCACGCCCGGCGTTTGCGGTTCGCCCATCCGCTCGACGGTCGAGAGATGGAGATCGAGGCCCCGTTGCCGGCGGACATAGCGGGGGTGTTGGAAGAATTGCGGACTTGGCGTAAGATCGTTTAGCGGCCGCTGAAACGGCGGCTTGAAACGTCGCTTTTCGCGGGGTAGGCGGAGCGAGGCGGACCGCGCCATTTTTTACAAGGGAGATTGAGCCATGGGAATGTTGAAGGAATTCAAGGAGTTTGCCGTCAAGGGAAACGCGATCGACATGGCGGTGGGCCTGGTCGTCGGCGCCGCCTTCGGCAAGATCGTTTCCTCGTTGGTCAACGACGTCATTATGCCGCCCGTCGGCCTGCTGTTGGGGAAAGAGGATTTTTCCTCGTTGGCGATCAAGTTGAACGCGGAGACATCCCTTAAGTACGGTTTGTTCATCAACAACGTCATCGATTTCGCGATCGTGGCTTTCGCGATTTTTTTGGTCGTCAAGCAGATCAATCGATTGAAGAAGGCGCCGCCGCCGGCCGAGCCGACCACGAAAGAGTGTCCGAAATGCCGTTCCATCATTCCCCTGAAAGCGAGCCGATGCCCCTTCTGCACGTCGGAGTTGGCGTAGAATTGGGCGGTGCGGCGCGGATACTATAGCGACCGTCCGCACGGTGGAATTTCCCTTGATGGCGTGGCGGTTGAACTGCCGCCCCAACGCGAGTTTGACGCTGATTTGGAACGGAATGGATTCCGTTCTACTTTTTCAACTCGCGGAGCCGGATGTTGCGGACCGCGCCTTTTGTGATCCAGGTGCAGATGCCCAACGGCCGGCAGAGATCGACCTCGTCGCGAATGCCGAACGTGTGCTCTTTTCGCGGCTGATCGACGACCTGCTTGTCGCCGATCCACGCCTCAATGGCTTTATCGGTGACGCGGATGCGGATGCGATACCACTTGTTTTCCTCAAAATCGTAAGTCGAGGTGGTCTGGTTCTCCGAGGCGTCGCGTCGATCGACGTTCGACAGGCCGACGAGCAAGCCGCCCCAGCCGCCGACGACCAGCGAGCAATGTTCCTCTCCGACGGGGAAGGTGGTGGTGCAAAAGAAATCGCTTCCCTCCAGCCGGATCCCCTCCAGGGCGAGTTCGTAGTTGTTTTTCGGCGGTTTGCCGGTCCAGGCGATGCCGGTCATCATGGCGCCAGTGTCCATGACGATGGCGCCGTCTTTAACATAAACCTTTCCCTCGCCGCCGAACCGGGGGGCTTTCCAACCTTCGAGCGTTTTGCCGTCGAAGAGTTCTTTCCAGGCCGGTTGTTGCTGCTGCTTCTCGGTCTGCTCGGCGGTGGAGTGGCGGTTTTGCCACAACATGGCGGCGCCGACGATCATCAGCGACAGGCCGCAAAACATCCAAGGACGCGAGTAATTCATGGCGCGGTTATTCGGGTAACGGTTTGCCTTTGGTTTCGGGAACGAACCAGATCAGGATCATTCCGAGAATGTAGACCAGCGTTATGTTCGCACAAGCCAATGCGTAGTCGCCGCCGAGCAGACTGACGAGTTGTCCCATATACAGCGCGCCGACGGCGGCCAGCACGCGGCCCAGGTTGAAGCAAATCCCTTGGCCCGTGGCGCGCACCCGAGTGGGGAACAATTCCGGCAGGTAAAGAGGCAGCCAGCCGTAGAAGGAGGCCGTGATCCCCCCGGCCACGAAAGTAACGAACAGGAACCACAGGCCGTAGGAATCGACGTACCTGTAAAGGTAAGCGCACGACAGGAGCGACAGCAGGCAGAGGCCGAAATAAATGGGGCGTCGGCCCATGAAGCCCGCCAACACGGGCGCGACGAAGCAGCCAAGGATCGCCCCGATCGACAGCGCTATCTGCGTATGGGACTTTGCGGGCGAGGCGATACTCTCCACTTCTTTCCACTGTTCGCTTGCCAAAAAGCCCGGCACCTCGATTTGTTTGCCGCCTTCAATTTTGGTATAGCCGCGGATCAGCTTGACGCGCTCGTCGAACGTATCGGCACGTTCAACTTCTTGTTGTTGTTCATCTGTCAGAAACCCCGGTCCCGCGGCCACTTCGACCTGCTTGATCTGCTCTACCCAAGACGGCGTCCAACCGGAAACGGCCGCCCAGGTGCCAATCAGCGGAATGGAGGCGAAAATGATGCCGAAGAGCGTTTTTTTCCGGAGGCCCGGTCCGAAAACCTCGCGGAGCGGCTGCGATTTGCCCAGCTTGAGCGAGTCCTTCCAACGTTGCGATTCGGGGACCATCGCGATGACGATAAACGCCAACAGCGCCGGGCAGGCCCCGACGAGCATTACCCATCGCCACGCATCTTCGGTAACCTTCCCGACGGAACCGACAACGGCTATGAAGAGGAAGCCGAAATTGGCCGCCGCGCCGATGGCTCCGGCAAGCTTAGGTCGATGTTTTTCCGGCCAACATTCCATGACCAAAGCGACGGCCAAGGCCCATTCGCCGCCCATGCCCAACGAGGCGATGAAGCGGAAAACGCCCAACTGCCACGGGGCGGTTGCTAGAGCGCAGGCCCCGGTGAACAGGGAGTATATCAAGATGGCGACGGTCATCGTTCGCACCCGGCCGAGTTTGTCTCCCAGCCAGCCGAAAACCACTCCGCCCAAGGCGCAACCCAACAGAAAGGCGGCCACGACAATGCCGTTCCACTGCGAAATTTCCGAATCGCTGGTCATGCCCAGGCTCAGCAAAGCCGGGCGGATGACGATCGGGAATAGCCCCATCTCCACGCCGTCGAACATCCAGCCGAGAAACGCCGCCACCAGCACCAGCCACCGCTGAAAGGCCGTATAGGGTTTGCTCTCGCTCATCTGGTTCCTCGCGTTCGTGTGAAAAGCGGTCCCTCGAGCCGGAATTTTCCTGCAAGATTGTCGGAATCAAACAGTATAGGCGAACCGAAGGGGGGCGGCAACCGTTGGAAAACGCGAATAGGACTTTTACCTTGACGCGGTTGCTTTCCATACAACGATTGAAATGCCCCACGACTGCGGACGTGGGGGGAAGAACTTCTCGGCGTTACCCCCGCGAACGACGTCGCGGGGCGTTTTTATTCAAAATCATCTCGTTGGGGTGGCAGTTTTCTTTCCTTGGGGTGGCAGTTGAACTGCCACCCCATCATCGAGAATCCCTCGCGACAGAAAACACCCTATCCCGCCTATTTTCGCCATACGGCCGCCGCAATACCAATATTACACGGTCCGCCGCGAACCGCTCTTGACCCTGCAAAGAGGTATTGGTATTGAACCGCTCCACTTGTCGCCGCTCTTTTCAAGGATACCCCTACTGTCAGCCAATCATCAAAGGGGAACAGAGGTGAAAACCGCAAGGATCATCTGCGGCCTGGTCGTAATATCTTGGATTTGGACGCAGCCTCCGGTTCTGGCCCAACGCGTTCGTTTCCCCACTCCGGTGGAGACAACCACCGCCCAATACACGCCGGAGACTTCCGGCGCGAACGCCGCGCCGACGACTACTGCCCCGGCGTGGTCCGGCGGCGCGCCGTCGGCCGCGTCGTCTTCTCCGCCGGCGTTGCTTTCATCGCCGCCTTCTTCGACGTACGTTCAGCCTGGCGCCGCGGGCGGGGGCACGGCCCCGGTATATTCGCCGCAGCCCGACCTGACGCCCCCGCCGGCGATCAGCGGACCGACGCCCGTTCCAGGCGGAGCGGTCCAACCGCCGCCGACAACTTGGGATCCATACGCCACCCCCGGCGGCACGCCCAGCGCGCTGCTGCCGAATACCCCGTATTTTCAATCGTCGCCGGACCTCAGCATGGCGACGATGAAAAAGTTCATTCAACACATCGATCTCGATTACCGCTGGTTCGCCGGCCACGGCGACCACGAGTTGGGCATCAACGACATGGGGTTAGGCGTTACCTGCGCCTTTCCGATGTTTTACAACTCGCAGACGCCGCTGTTGGTCACTCCGGGATTTTATTTACATTGCTGGGACGGACCGGTTTCGTATCCGCCCGTGCCCGGCGGTCCTTGGCCGGCCGACATGCCGCCGCGGACCTACGACGCCTATCTCGACGCCGCCTGGAACCCGCAGGTCACCACCTGGTTCGGCGGAGAATTGAACTTCCGCATCGGCATCTACAGCGATTTCAACCGCGTGACCAGCGACAGCATCCGCTACATGGGCAAGGGCGTGGCGGTGCTGAAGTTCTCGCCCGACGTGAGGATCAAGGCGGGCGCGTGGTATCTCGACCGCAATAAAACCAAAATCCTCCCGGCCGGCGGCATTTGCTGGACGCCCAACCCGGACATCTACTTCGACGTCCTCTTTCCCAACCCCGAGGTCGGCAAGCGGCTGACCACCTGGGGAAACACCGATTGGTGGTTGTATTTCGCCGGCGACTACGGCGGAGGAACCTGGACGATCAAACGCAACAACGGTTTGGGCATTCCTCCCACCGGCGACTACGACCGCGTTGACTACAACGACATCCGCATCGCGCTGGGGCTGCGGTTCGAGACCCTGCGGAAGTTCCAGGGGAACTTCGAGGTCGGATTCGCCTGCTCGCGGGAGTTGGTCTACCGCTACGATCCGCCGCCCGCCTTCTATCCGCACAACACCGTCTATGTAGGCGGCGGGATCTCGTACTGAGAATGGTCGATTGGAACGTAGGTCAGGCTGTGCCTGATATGGAGTATCAATAAGCGACAGGCACAGCCCGACCTACCGAGTGACAAATGATGAACGCCAAGCGCCGGCTCCTGCTGATGTCATTCATCATTCTTAATTCATCCTTCATCATTTCTTTCTCCTTCGCCCAGGTCGTGCGGCTTCCGCCCGTCTCGCCGCCGGACCGGCTGGCCTCGCGGCCGGACTCCTCGGCCGACATACTTCAGACGCCGGGCGAGTTGGGTATTGCCCAGCCGCCGGCGCCCGAGGCCGAGCCGCGATTGCCGCCCGGCGCGCGCAACGGGGTGTTCCAAAAAATTCTCTTCGACTCCACTTGGCTCGCTCCCGGCGGATACGACGGAATGGGAATGACCGACGTCGGGTTGGAGGCGATCTTCGCCTTGCCCTGCCCGACGATCGACTCGCCGCTGCTGATTACGCCGGGCTTCGCGGCGCATTATCTCGACGGTCCGCAGCGCGCCGATCTCCCGCCTCGGCTGCACGAGGGATACGTCCAGTTTCGTTGGCTTTCGCAGGTGACTCCGAAGCTTGGACTGGACCTGGCAATCACCCCGGCCGCGTACGGCGATTTTCAGCAGGAAACGGCCGATTCGTTCCGCCTCACCGGCCACGCGGCGGGCGCTTGGAACTTGACCGATAAGGCGAAGTTGGTGCTGGGCGCGGCCTATCTAGACCGACCCGACGTCCAGACAATTCCCATCGGCGGAATCGTTTGGACGCCGCGCGAAGACGTGAAGTTCGACATGGTGTTTCCCCACCCGCGCGTTTCCCGCCGCATCCACTGGGACTGGAATCCCGGCGACGAAAAGCAGAACTGGCTTTATATCGCGGGCGAGTTCGCCGGCGACGCCTGGGCGATCGAACGCTCCGACGGCGCCTCCGATCAGGTCGTCTTGAGCGACTATCGGGTGATTCTCGGCCTGGAGCGGCGGGTGGCCGGCGGGCTGAGTTCCAAAGTCGAGGTCGGCTACGTCTTCAGCCGCCGAATCCGCTACGCCAGCGACACGCCCGAGTACTGGCCCACCGACACGGTGATGATCCGCGGCGGATTGACCTATTGACAAGCGGCCGTCGCCGGAGGAAAGTGCGGAATGGCAACCCACCGCGATCGCAGTCGCGGGGCGTCTTCTTTCCCGCGCGTGAAAAAATGTCCGAATTTATTTTCGCCACCTGCCAAATCGGCGCCGAGGGAACGCTGAAACGGGAGATCGCTCGACGCTGGCCCGCGCTCCGCTTCGCCTTTTCACGGCCGGGATTCCTAACCTTCAAGCTGCCGCCGGAGCATCACTTGCGAGACGATTTCTCGCTCCGCTCGGTCTTCGCCCGAGCCTATGGATTCTCGCTGGGAAAAGTCTCGGGGCCGTCGCCCAAGGACATGGCCGTCGCGGTCTGGAAGCTGGTCGAAAATCGTCCAATTCAGAAAATCCACGTCTGGCCGAAGGATGCCCAAGCGCCGGGAGACCGCGGATACGAACCGGCGTTGACCGAAGAATCTCGGCGCGTCCATCGGCTATTGGTCGAGACTTGTCCGCACTCTGAATTCCAACGAGACGTTGGCGCAACCCAACCGGGCGAGTCGGTCTTGGATTGCATACTACTATCGCCCGAGGAGTGGTGGATAGGTTATCATCGGGCGAAATCGGTTGCGTCCTTGCATCCGGGCGGGATGATGCCGCTCGAATTGCCTCCGGACGCGGTTTCGAGAGCGTGGCTGAAAATGGAAGAGGCGTTGCGCTGGTCGCGGCTGCCGATTCCCCCCGGCGCGCGAGTGGCGGAGATCGGCAGCGCGCCGGGCGGGTCCAGCCAGGCACTGTTGGGTCGGGGATTCCGGGTCACGGGGATAGATCCCGCCGAAATGGACCCGATCGTGTTGAACCATCCCTATTTCACCCACGTCCGCCGCCGCAGCTCCCAGGTCCGCCGCCGCGAGTTCCAGAAAATCCGCTGGTTGACCGCCGACATGAACGTCGCCCCGAAATACACGCTCGACGCCGTCGAGGCGATCGTCGCCCATCCGCGGGTAAATATCCGCGGACTGCTGTTGACGCTAAAGCTGACCGACTGGAAGCTGGCCGACGAGTTGCCCAATTTTCTCGACCGCATCCGAAGCTGGGGCTTCAACCGCGTCAAGGCCAGACAACTGCAACACAACCGTCGGGAAGTATGCGCGGCCGCCCTGCAAAAGCCGTTTCGACGAAAACCTCCTCTCACCGGACGGCGGTAGGACCGGCAAAACCGCTTCGCTTTGCCGATTTGTCAAAGTAGTAGGGTAAGATTGCGTGTAATTCAAGCCGTGCCGGATATTACGCCGATGCAAATCATATCACAGGCCGTCCGTCGCTCAATTACCCAACCCGCAAACCCTTCTCAAAATACCCTTCTTAAAACCCGTCCTTTGCCGCGGCAGGAGATATATTCAATGTCATCGTGTTTGCATCGACTTCGCATGTTATTGGGGATCCTGGTTCTATTCGTAATTCCTTTGTTCCACGCATCAGGCGTATCCGCCGTCGCCGACGAGGATAAGTCCCCGACGCTGCCGGGTCCGACCATGACGATGAAGCCGGAACAGACTCCTCAGTCGGAAGAGTCGGCGCAGACGACGTACTTCCAACACGACGACGAGGACGAGACAAAAGAGCCAGTCGCAAAGAAAGAAAAGAAGTGCGAGAAAGCGCATCCCGAGACCGTCGGCGAATCGTTGGCCCCGGGGATGATGAAGTTGTTGCAGGAAGAGATATTCGCGGGGATAAAACGTCGCGGAATGACGGCCCACTTCGCCCGCTTTCAGCAGTACATGATAGGCAAGGTGAACGCCTCGGCGGGCAGATACACCGGCTCCGAGTTGGCGGGCAACTGCCGTCTGCAATGGTACGACCATTTGATGCGGAACGTATTGACGGCGCCGATCGAGGCCGAGGAGTTCACCCGCAAGTTGCATCTTTCCGCCCTCGACGAGCGTGGGGGGATTGCCCGGTTGATCTCCGCGGCCGCGGAAAAATTGGACCTCGGCGCGCGAAAATCGCGCGATCCGCTCGCCGTCGAAACGCCCGAGCAGGCCCTTGACGCGGTCCGCCGGGCGTTGATCGAGGCGCAAGTCGCTTATTGCGCGGCGCTGGCCCCGTTAAGCAAGTCGGAAATCCGCGAATTGCTGGCCAATGCGGTCCCGTCGCTTTGCACTCACAATACCCTCGGCCACACGCTCGGCAACCGCGGCACCGGCCGGCGGATGTGCGATCTGATGGAAAAGATGGACCGCTCCGCATTGATTGACGCCGCCGAGGCGCTGGCCCCGCTTGCCGATGTAAAATTGCTGGAAAAACTTAAATCATTGAACATTAGCCCTTCAACAACCACTCGAATCGACACGCCCGCCGGCGCGATCATCGTCGGCGGCAAAGACCAAAACACCTACGACCTCGACAATATGGCCGACGTGGCCGCGGTAATCGACCTGGGCGGAAACGACGTCTACAACGAAGGGACGGTCGGGCCGCAGCGGCCGGTATTGCTGGTGATCGACCTGGAAGGAAACGATATATACAGCGGCAAGAATCCCGGCATCCAAGGCGGCGCCGTGTTGGGCGCCTCGATGTTGCTCGATCTGGCCGGGGACGATCAGTACGTGGCTCGGGAGGTCGCGCAAGGTTCCGTGTTGGCGGGCATTGGCTTGTTGGTCGATTACGCCGGAAACGACGCCTATGCCGGCGTGAGGCGAATGCAGGGACAGGCCCTGGGCGGAATCGGATTGCTGATCGACCGCGCGGGCAACGACGACTACCGCGCCGCCCTCTGGGGACAAGGAATGGGCGCGCCGCTGGGGTTCGCCCTGTTGGACGACCTGGACGGAGCGGACCATTACTTCTGCGGCGGAATGTGGCAGGATTCCTACGAGGAAACGCCGGGGCTGGAAGGCTGGGGGCAAGGCGTCGGCGCCGGGCTGCGTCAGGTGGCCAATGGCGGAATCGGCGTGATACTCGACGGAGGCGGAGACGACCTCTACGAATTCGACTATCTCGCCCACGGCGGCGGATATTGGTGCGGCGTCGGCTTCGCCCGCGATTTCGGCGGCAACGACCGGCGGCTCGTTACGCAAAAATCATTCCAAGGGGGACCGAGGACGCAATCTCATTTTCAACGCTTCGGCACCGGCTGGGGATGTCACTACGCGATGGGATTCCTCTTTGACGACGCCGGAGACGACGTTTACGACGGACGCATCATGAGCACGGGCATGGCTTGGGATTGCTCGCTGGGAGCGCTTTGCGACTTCGGTGGAAACGACGAGTACAAGCCGGTCGGCGGACTGACCCAAGGAACCGGCGCGCAGATGGGATTCGGGATACTATTCGATTACAACGGCGACGACGTTTACCGCGGCGGCAATCAGGGATATGCCCCGTCGAGCATTTCGTACCACGACATGCCCGCTTGCGGCGGCAACTTCAGCTTCGTCGTCGATTACGGCGGCGAAGACGCCTACGGGTGCCACGCGCGGAACAGCAGTTACGTTCAACGGGGAGACGCGGGCGGATTCATCATCGACCGGCCGCGACAACACGATTCCGAGGCCACCGCGAACCATTCGCCAACCGACGCCGACGCCGGATCGTAATTATATAAAGCCGCGACCGTTGGTCGCGCAAAAACAAGTCCCCTCTCCCCGTGGGAGAGGGTTAGGGTGAGGGCCGAACAGTCGATAATCCTGGATTGTTGCGACTGATTTCAAAATGCCCTCAACCCCGGCCCCTCTCCCAAATGGAGAGAAGAGATTTTCAACACGTCCAAAGTTATCATACGGAGCACTTATGACCATTCGCATATTGATCGGATGCATTCTCGTTTCGCTCGGAACATTCGCCTGGGCGGATGAGGAAACACCCCAGAAAGACGCCGACGCCCCGAAAGTGGAACAGCCGACGCTCGGTCCCGAAATGGCGGCGCTGCGAGACCGCGCGAGGAGCGTTTTGACGGCTCACGCGAAACAACCGTTCAACACCCGCGACAACATGCCCACGGAAATCCTCAGCCGCTGCCTGGCCTACGGCTGCGGGACGGAGGTCTCGCTCGAATCGCCCCAAGGGCAAAAAATCAACGGCATCACGTGCCTTTGCTGGAATTACCCCTGCGCCGGATACAACCTGATCGGTCGCAGCGGCGACCACATGGCCGCGCGGATCGGCTACGCATACCAGGAGCACCCCGGCGAGTTTCTGGCGACGCTGGCCCTCGCGCGCGTGCCCGCAGATTACCCGGTCCGCGTCGGCAAAGACGTGCGCAAGGTCGCCGATCTGGTCGAGGCCGAGGAGCTAGCCTGCCGGAGCGGAACCGACAAATCGCTGGTGTTGATCGGATTGAGTTTCTATCTCGACGAGCCGCAATGGAAGAACGACTTGGGCGAGGAATGGTCGCTGGAGAAGATCGTCGAAGAGGAGCTTGCCCGGCCGTTCCCCACCGCGCCCGACGGCGGATTGAATCGTCTGCTGGGATTGAGTTACGCCGTCGAGCGTCGCGAAAAGAAAGGCCAACCGATCGAAGGTCAATTCCAACGGGCGAAAAAGTTTATCGACGAATATCAAGATTATGCGCTGAAGCTGCAAAACTCCGACGGCAGTTGGGGACCGCGGTTCCTCGCCGCCAAAAGCGCGAGCAACGACCCGGCGGCAGTGTTGCGTTCCACCGGCCGGGTGCTAGAGTGGCTGGCCCTTTCCTTGCCGGAAGATCGCCTGCAAGACCCGCGCGTTACGGGCGCGGTGTACTATCTGACCCGTTTGCTGAGCAATCAGCGCTACCGATCGAGCGCCCCGTCGTTGAACACGCAAGAGATCGTCTCTCTCGGCCACGCCCTGCACGCATTGGCGCTCTACGACCAGCGGGTCTTCAAACCGTTCGATCCCAAGCCGGAACCGGCCGAGGAAAAGCAAGCGTCTTGATTTCACAATTAGTCACTTCTCCCACTGGGAGAAGGTTAGAATGAAGGTTGATTGACAGTCAACATCGGATAATAACGATGTAATCCAAGCCGCCCTCACCCCCGGCCCCTCTCCCAAAGGAAGAGGGGAGTCATGCTAATCCCGATACACCGCCAAAATGTTTTCCGGCGGGACGTCGGGCTGAAACAAGTGGGCGGGGGCAAGAATGTAGCCGCCGTCGCGGCCGAGCACTTCGCAATATCGCCGGGCCTCGGCGCAAACCTCCTCCGGCGAACCGTGCGGCAGCAGCCGCTGCATGTCAATCCCGCCGTGGAAACTGATCCGCCCGGCGTATTCGGCCGCCAGTTTCTCGGGCAGCATCTCCGGCCCGGCCGGCTGGATCGGGTCCAGCACGTCCACGCCCGCCGCGATCAGTTCCGGGATGAACGGCCCGATCTGTCCGCAGCTATGATAGAGGACCTTCGCCCCCAGCGAGTGGATGCAATCGGTCATCTCCTTGATGTACGGGGCGACGAACTCGCGGAACATTCGCGTCGAGATCAGCGGACCGTTTTGGCTTCCCAGGTCGCTGATGACCAGGAATAGGTCGATACGCCCGCCGGTCGTCTCGGCCGCCCGCGTGTAGTCTTCCAAATAAAAATCGGTGAACCGCCGGCTCATGTAGTGCGCCCAATCGGGGCGTTGGGCCATGTCGATAAACATCCCTTCCCAACCGCGGACCAGCGATGGCCGCTGCCAAATGTCGGCGAAACCGTAGAGCAGCGCGTGGTCGTCCCAGCGCCGGCACTGCTCGGCCAGGGCCGCGTGGTCTAGGGCGTCGGGCGTCGGCCAGGCGAAATTCTTCAGATCGTCGAACGTCTCCGCGTCGGCCAATGCCCCGCGAACGTCCTCGCGCATCGGTCCCCAGGGCGTTTGGCGATAGACGTATCGCTCGCCCCAAAAGTTTTGCACCACGCCGTTGGAAAGTTCCTTCTCCGGCGGATCGGCGATCGAGAGGTGTCTAACGTCGATGCCCAAATCGTCCAACACGCGATCTCGATCATCGTGGCCGAGGTGCGACAACAATCGGTTCCATGTACATTCCTCGGCCCAGAAATCGCGCGGCGTGCGATCGGGCCGACGATGACCCAGGGCGATAAGGACTCGTTCGCGCGGGGTCATTGCGCTTGCTACCACTTCTCGTCGTATTTGGTCCACAGCAAATCGCCCAGGTCCCAGTAGGCATCGGTCGCCTTGCGGCAGGCGTCGTGAGTTGTTTTGGTCAAAAACTCGCGGGCCTTGGCGACGTCGGTCTTCAACAACTCGGCGGCCCGAGCGTCGACCGATTGCTGATCGGCGAGCAGTTGCTGCTGAATCGGATCGCGGACCGCGGCCACGTCCTTGCGCATGTCGCCCCAACGGTGTGCCGCCAGCGTGTCGGCCCGATTGAACGCCCACCACGCCGAGCGGCGGCTGAAACCGGTCGTCCGGCCGTCAGTCTTGTAATCCTCGGGCAGGTCGGTCACGCCGGCGTAGATCGGCACGTAGGTGGTCATCGCCGGGTTGCCGTAGCCAAGCCAGACGACGCCGCCGACCGCGTCTGGCAGCCAGCCCCGCGACTGTGTAACCGTGACGTACATGCAATACCAGCGGGCCATCGGCCGCTCGCCCATCCAGCCCCAACCGCCGTTGAGCTTCAACAGCTTGTTCATCTCGTAGGGCATGAACGGGTTGGCCAGCGGGCTTTTTATCGTCTTGCCCGTCTCTTCGTCGGTGATGGTCAGGTCCTTGGTCATGTCATAATCGGTCCCCTCGAACGTGTCGCGGAAAATCTCCATGATCCGTTCCGGCTCGACCGGCTTCTCCGGCTTGACCGAGAAGGGGAAATGGTTGCTGCCGGGGTGCAGTTTCAAGGAGGGGGCCAAGAAGTCCAGCGCCCGCCACTCGCGCCGCGTGGTGGCCACGCTCAACCGGCTCTCGGGACTGTAGGCCTCGTAGAAACGGAACGGCTCGCCGCTGTTCGGATCCCAGAGGCCGAGCCGCCGGGCAATCTCCGCGACGCCCTTCGAGGCCATGAAGTCGGGGTCGGAAAGATCGATCTCGCCGATCCGCGCACCGTTGGCGATTACCGATACATGGTCGTCGGGCACGCGCCGCGCGACCCAGGCCGCGCCGACTTCGCCCTTGCCCGGCCCGACGATCTCCATTAGCCATACCTCCTTCGTGTCGGCGATCGTCAGCGCCTCGCCCAGGTCGCACCAACCGTACTTTTCAATCAGCTCGCCGCCGATGCGGATCGCCTCGCGGGCCGTCTTCGCCCGTTCAAGCATCAGCCGGGTCAACGTCTCGCAGTCGATCAGCCCCTCGTCGCTCTGCAACTTTTCCAGTCCCTCGAAGGTCGATTCGCCGATGGCCAGTTGATGCTCGTTCATTATCCCGTACACGGCGGAAATGTAGCCGTATGTCTCGCTAACCTGGGGAATCTTGCCGGTCGGCTTGCGGGCGTAGCGCTCCATGATGCCGCTGTCGTCGTCCACCCGTCGGGTAAGCATAATCTCCGTGCCGGGCGAGTACTTTTTCGGCGGAACGATGAACACAACCGAGGAATCGCGGTGACTGTCGCAGGTATGGGATGTCATCACCGACCCATCGGCCGACGCCTTTCGCCCGACCATGATCGACGTGCAAGCCTGCGCCTGAACCGCTAAAAAAATACCGATAATAGCCAATGTCAACAGCGTCAATCGAACTCGCATGATGTTGCTCCAAGGAGTTTCGAGGGAGTTAGTTCACAAAATCGAATAATGTCAAGTATAAGGGATTGTGGCGACCAGATAAAGTGGGGCGACTATAAAGCCGCGAACGGTGGTCGCGCATAGAATGAACCAAGAACGCGCGTTAAAAACTCTATTTAGCCCGCCTTGAATACACGGCGGGCACGGTTTGCCCAAGTAAGCGTAGGGTGCGTGCTGGCACGCACCATGTTGATAGAGGCGCGAGGAATGAGGTGCGTGCCAGCACGCACCCTACGTGACTCACCCCTCATTCTGACAAGGAGATTGAAGCATGGATGTTGCCTTACAGACCCGAGCCGAATAATTGGCCAACGAGATTGCCGACCAAGCCAAAACGATCGAAGACCTGAACGGGTTGATGCGGCAGATGATGAAGGCCGGCTTGGAGAGGATGCTCAATACGGAAATGGACGTTCATCTCGGCCGCAAGGTTTGCGGTCCCTTGGAGAAGATCAACGAGTCGGCCTCCGAGCCGCTGCCCGCTTCAGAACCGATGCAGGCCACCGCGCCTGCCCGCGAGCGAAGTGGACGCAATTCGATGTTGTTGAGTTGGGCTTGAGTCGCATTGCGGAGGCGACGATTTTTCGATGCTGGAAAACGAATCTCGCGTACGATGCTCGACCAGCTTCCGCAACGATCCGTTAGCCGATCTCATCAAGCAGCCGCTCGACGGCGACGTGGAGCTTGTCGCGGGTTTCGTAGGTCCCTTCGGCGATCTGCCGGCGGACCGCCTCGACGCGGTCGCCGCGGATGTCCGGCATCTGCTGGATTTGCTCGGCCAGCCGGGCGGCTTCGGAGATGTCCACTTCGTCGGCGATCTGCGGGGCGTCGGGGCGGTGCATTTGTTCTGTCGGCTTCACTCCGTGCGGAGGGCTTATCGGTTGCGGACCATGTAAATGACTGGGACCGTGAACGTGCATTGCTTCTTCTCCACTAAGATAAGTTTGACAGTCGTCTCATCGGCCGTTGCCCGGCGGACGGTTAAACTAATGGTTCGGCGCCCCGCTTGTAGTGAAAACGCATTGTGCAAAGTGTTATAACGCCTGTATCGGCACGATTTCTTACCCAATGATGTTTTGCGGAATCATCGGCTGCCTTCGGTCAACAACGGATCGCCGAAAATGGGCCCCGCGGCGCGCGACCGCACCGGGATTATCGAAGGATACTCCTCCATGAGTTATTCGCGGCGTCGGGATGTTGGCGAATATGCGTACAATTCCATTATGCACTCTGGCCGCCGTGCGGCCAAGACCGACTTTTTCCGGCCGAGCCGGCTAGACGAGCGTTTCGATCGCCCGGCCCTATTTACCATACGAACACTCATAAATAAGGGTTCGATAAGCGAAAGCGGCGGGACATTAGGGTAATTTCGAGGACTAGGCAAGGGGTCGCCGCTCGCAAGCCCCCCCCAAGGTGTGTGACATCGCGGTATTCTTCGGTTTTCTCGCGGCCAAACGCGTAACTTCTCGCGGCTGGACGGGTTTACCAAGGAGTAAGGAGTTTCTCAACCCATCCCGCGCAGAGGAGGAATGTAATGTGCAAGTGTATGTTTAGTCTGTTTGCGGCTTTGTCGGTCGTGCTGATGCCGTCGTATCTGGCGGCGGAGGAAGTCAAACGCCCCCAGAAGCCGCGCCCGGAGGCCCACCGCAAGGGTCCCAGCCCGGAACGGATGTTCCAGCGCCTCGACGCCAACCACGACAAGGCGGTCACCGCCGACGAGTTGCCCGCCGACATGCCGGAGCAGTTCAAGAAAATGTTGCTTCGAGCGGACGCCGACAAAGACGGCAAGCTGACGATCGGCGAGTTGCGCAAGTCGTTTCAGCAGCACCGCGACAAACAGCAGGCCAAGGTCGTTGAAAAACGGAAGCAGCCGGGCAAAGACCCCAAGGCCGCCCAGGGAAAAGACCCGAAGAAGTTTGCCAAGGCGGTCTTCGTCCGTTTGGACAAGGACAAGAACGGCCAATTGTGTTTCGAGGAGTTTGCCGACGGCATGCGGCAGTTCCAACGCATGTGGATTGCGCGCGCCAAGAAAAGCGGCAAACAGACGCAACATTGCCGCAAGCCGCCAGTTGCCAAGAAGCACCATGTCAAAGGTCCCAAGCCGCACGACGGCAAATATCATCATACCGTGGCCCGCAAGCCGCATGGCTGGTGGATGCACGCCCAAGGCCCCCATTGCTTCTGCTGCATGTGGCGGCAGATGGGCCCGTGGACGTCTTGGATGCATCCTGGCATGCCGCACTATGGCATGGGGCCGTGGGGTCGCCACGGCATGCAATTCGGCATGAATCCGTGGGGTCATCACGGCATGATGCACTACGGCATGGGGCCGTGGGGTCATCACGGCATGCAATTCGGCATGAATCCGTGGCACCGTCCCGGAATGAACTTCGGCATGGGTCCTTGCCAAGGACAATTCCCCAAACAATCGTGGGGGCAAGGCTTCCCGGCCGGGCCAAAACCGATGATGAAACATTGGGGGCCGGACAGCGAGAAGAAGCAATGGTCCAAGAAGCCGAAGATGAAGATCGAGAAGCCGAAAGGGACGAAGTTCGAGACCGGCGAAGACTCCGGCGACGAACGGATCATGCGGATCGAGTCCCGCTTGACCGCCTTGGAACGCCAGCAGGAGGCGATGCTGGCCGCCATCCAGCAGCAGCAGGCCGCCATGATGGCCGCGCTGGAAAGGACGAACGAATTGGTCGGCGCCAAGCTGGCTTCATTGGGCAGGCATCAAGAGAGAGTCCGTCCGATGTGGGATGAGGCAAGCCCCGAGAACGAGTTGAAGGAACTTGCCAGGGTTTATGAAGGGGCCGAGCAACCGCGGGAGTCGTACGACCAAGATCGCGATTAACGCGGTCTTAACGATATCCTAATTAAACGCAAGTCCCGGCGAGGAATAATTCTCTTCGTCGGGATTTTTTTTGCGCCCCGGCCGGGCCGAGGCGTGCGAACCCCCGACGGTCGGCTTCCGTAATGAATAGCGAGGGCGGGAGGGCGAATGTCATGAACGACAAACCAACCACCACCGTGGAGGGCGTGCTCATCGGCCGCGAGCACTGGGACGTTCCGGTTCGCGTCGAGGCGCGGTCCTATATGGATTTCGATCGACGCATGGACTGTCAATTGCGATGGCTGTTGATCCGCTGGTCCCACGCCGCCTCGCCCGCGGCCACCAACGTCAGACATGGATTTCGCGGATTAGGCCACGAAACAAGGTTTTCTCCAAAGCGGCGTCCGCCGTAGGGCTTGTCCCGGGCGCGGTTCGAAGTCCGAGCCTCCCTGTCCGTGCCGCGCCGGGCAAGTCCGACGGTGGATGATACTTGTTTGGGGCGGCGGTTCGACCGCCTTGAGTTGCTGGAGTGGCAGTTGAACCGCCGCTCCAACGGCATTTTGCCGCGGGGCCTTCTCGGGCAGATCAGAACACGAACACGGCCGCGGCGATCACGGTGGTCCACAGACCGTCCTTGTTCCCCTCGGCGGTTTGCACGCAGGCGCGAGTCGTAACGATCTTGCCGGACATGTGATAGATTTCCTTCCGCTTGTCGTAAGCGGTTTCCGGATCGAATTCGATGCCCAACGTGGTGGCCAGCATGGTGGCAGCCATGTCCTCGACCAGGTCGCGCAGCCGCCGCTCGGTAATGCCGAAGTCGTGGTGTTCGGAGATATATCCGTATTGATCTCCCTTGGCGGGCACGGCCAGGCCCACGCCGGCGCCTACCATCCGCGACGGCTCGTTGGTCGTCGCCTCGGCCAGCACGACGTGGACGATCTGGCCGGGTTGCAATTTCATCAGGCCGCGGCTCTTTGAGATTACCTTACAGTGCGGCGGAAAGATGCTGGAAACCCGGACGAGATTGAAGACCTCGATGCCGGCGTCGCGCAGCGCCAACTCGAAACTCTGCAATTTTGTCCGGTGTTTTCCAACTCCTTTGGTAAAAAATACCTTCTTGGGTACAAACGGCTCACCCACTTCAAAGTCCTCCTGGGGCTATAGGGGGGAAGGCAATGGACAACTAGAACCGACTTGTGAGGAACAGCATAAGTTACCTGATTATCGACCTGTCTGCAAGTTGTCCAACCGAAAAATATTCCCGCCGTCGATTGTGGTTCGCGCCGCCGGTCGCCTTGACATCTCGGAGCGAATACCCTGAAATAGGGTCACTATGAGAGAATATCACGATGGCCGCGAAGATGGACTGCAACCGCTCGAATCCCTCGACGTTCGCCGGGCCGAAGGTTTTGCCGACTTGCTCCGCCGAATGGGACGCACGGCCTTCGGCGGGCGCGAACTGGGCGAAGCCTTCGAGGTCTTCTCGGCGATGGTGGACGACCCGGAGTGTTTTGTCGTGGCGACGCTCTCCGGCGCCATGACCGTGGCGAAGATGGGCCGCCTGCTGTGCGAAATGATCGACGAGGGCATGGCGCAGGCCGTCGTCAGCACCGGAGCGATCATGGCCCACGGGTTGTCCGAAGCCATCGGCGGCACGCATTTCAAGCACGACCCGGCAATCCCCGACAGCCAGCTCTACAAATGGGGCTACAATCGCGTCTACGACACCGTGGAGTTGGAGGCCAACCTGCTCCAGGGAGAGGAATACGTGGCCGGCATCCTCAACGAGTGGAACCCGCGGCAGCCGATGTGTTCGTGGACGTTGAATCGGGAAATCGGCCGCCGGCTCTACGACGAAGGCCAAATGCCCAGCGTGCTCGGCTGCGCCTACCGGCGGGACGTGCCGGTCTATGTACCCGCCTTCACCGACTCGGACATGGCGCTGGGAGTGGCCTCCGAATATCTGATTAGAAACGGAACGGACGGGAAAAATGTCAGCATGGATGATTTTTTCGCATCCGTACCCCAGTTCAACCCCTTTCTCGACCTGCACGACTACACGAAACGAATCATCGCCGCCAAGCGACTGGGAATTTTCACCGTCGGCGGCGGAGTGCCGCGAAACTGGGCCCAACAGGTCGGCCCTTTTCTGGACATCTTGAACAACCGTTTGGAAACCAAAATCCGCGCGCCGCGGTTCCAATACGCGGTGCGGATTTGCCCCGAGCCGGTCCATTGGGGCGGACTGAGCGGCTGCACCTACGTTGAAGGCGTCTCCTGGGGAAAATTCGTCAGCCACGCCGAGGGAGGCCGATTCGCCGAGGTCCATTGCGACGCCACGATCGCATGGCCCCTGTTGGTCCGGGCAATGCTGGAGGCGAGGGCGAAAGGAGGGGGGGCGGAAGGTCCATGAATCATAATCTCGCTCAGTTCCTTGATATTCCTTCTCCGGGAGCGGACCGCGCCGACGCACTGCTGCTGCCGCTGCCGGTGGAGAAAACGGTCTGCTACGGACGCGGCGCCGGCGGCGGCCCCGAGGCAATCATCAAAGCCAGCAGCCAGATCGAAACCTTCGACGAGGAGACGCTGGTCGAGTTCACCGAGGCCCCGCGCACCCATACCTTGCCGCCGCCCTCGTCCGAAGGCGAAATCGAAGATTGCCTTTCCAGGATAAACGAGTGCGTTCGACCTTGGAGGGGACGGTTTCTCCTGGCACTCGGCGGCGAGCATACCGTCACCTACGGCGTGGTAACCGGCATGGTCGAAGATCCGGCCGAGGTCACGGTGGTTCAGATCGACGCCCACGCCGACCTGGCCGACCGGCTGGACGGCCGCCGCTGGTCGCACGGTACGGTGATGCGGCGGTTGTGGGAGCGAGGGTGCCGGCTGGTGCAGATCGGCGTGCGGAGCCTTAGCCGCGAGGAGTACGGCTTGGCCTCCGCCAATGATCGAATCACCACTTACTACGCCCACCGTCTGAAACAACAGTGGCCCGAAGTTCTGGAGTCGCTCCGCTCCCTGAAAGGCAAAACGTATCTGACTATCGACGTGGACGGCTTTGACCCGTCGCTGGTTCCCAGCACGGGCACGCCGTTGCCGGGCGGGTTATCCTGGGACGAGGCAATGGAGGTGGTGCGCGTGTTGACGTCTCAGTCGAGTTGCCGATTGATCGGAGGGGACGTGGTGGAATTCGTTCCCTCGCCGAATCCGCCCGGCTGCGACCCGACCGTGGCTCGCTTGACCTCGAAGCTGCTGGCCTGGTGGTGGTCGGGGCGAGGAAAAGAACGACGATAAAATATTGTTGGGGCGGTTCAGCTACCACCCCAACATTCCATCCAACCGCCGCCTCAATATTCCATACAACCGCTGCCCCAACCAAGACTCTGCCCCCTGGTCCTTGGTCCCATTTAGGCCGCGACCCTTGTCGAGTGCCTGGCGGCGGGGAAACGACCGGCCCAGTATTGCTCCGCCTCGGAATTCAGCCGGAGCGGCGGTCGCCGGCTATCCACTGCCCTCTCGATTTTAGGCTCACCGCTCTCGTCCCCGTAGACGACCCGCAGCGCCAGAGTTGCTCTGTTTTCACAATGCTTCTTAAAACTTTTCATATACGACGCTCCTAACTTTTTTGGCCTTCTCGCGCCCAAAAGCTCTCGGCGAGAAGTTGCCGGACACGTGTATGCCCCGCCAAACTCGAGTGCCTCATCTCCGTGCATGGCAACGACGAAGTCGAAAAATGCCTCCGGCCCCGGATCTCTCAGTTTAAGCCGCGCGGGGACGCCGCATGTCGCGCAAGCCCACGGTCCGGATAGGCGGCGCCGCCGAACCGGTCGCGCGGCGATAGCTATATTGCCGGGAGTTGGCCCGGCGGCGCGCGGAATCGGGGATCTGATCGGTCAACTCCAATCGACGTTCCAATTCGCCGTCGATCGCCTCGCTGAGGTTCAGCAGTTCGTCATCGTTCATGCGGTGAAGACGTTTCATTAGGGGTTTCATCCTTAGGTTGCCTCCTTTGTCGGGCCGGCGTCGGGCCGGCGGTGTCGCGGCATGGAAAAAACGGAAAACGAAAACGACGGCGCGGTTCACGCCGCGCGTCGGGTTTCTTTCGGCGGTTGCTCCGCGAGTTTCCTGGGCTTGACGATCCGCGGTTGGCTGTCAGCCAGCGTGGCCACTAAAACCGACGACAAGGGCGCCCGGGCCGGGCGGCGACCTTTCGAACGCCTCCATTGCCCTAGCGTCACCGTCGCGATGGCGCCGATCAGCCCGCCAACGGCGATCCAAACGCCTACCCACGGGCGGTGTTCGTCCGCTCCGGAAACGGATGAATCCGAGGCTGTCCGGGAGGAAGTCTCATCGCTTCGAGACCCGGAACGGAAGGCCGGCTTGCCGCGGTACGACTTAAAGGGAGCGGGCGATTTTCCGCGCCATGACGTATCGCTCGCTCTGCCGGTATATTCCTCCAGCCGAGGAATCAACAGCCCTTCGTCGTCGGCCACGGCATGGAACTCCGCGTTGTCGCTCGACGCGGGCAAGGTGAAATCGTCGGTCGCGCGGGCAAGTACGCCGTAGGCGGCCAGACAAAGAAAAGACACGATGGCGGCCTTGAGTTTCATGATTTTCTCGCTCCTCCTGAAAAGGATATTTTTCGATAAGCGAACAAGGACATATTTAATTTAAACCGGTAACGGGCGGCTCTAAATTGCCGCGACAACGGCGGGCGAACCAGCGTCGAAACATCGCCGCTCGATCGAGCCGCAACGGCAGCGGCAGTCCGGCTTGCCGCGGAGCGGAGGCGGTCGGTCGGACGCCTTCTCTTTCCAGAAACCGCTGGAAAAAATCGGCCCACTGCCGCGCGAACAACGGTCCTAAAATGAACAGCGAGCCGTGTTGGCGGACGAACGACTCCAGACCTTCATGCGTCGCTTCGCTGTATACGGCCACGGCCTCGGCTCCCAGGCGGGCGACTGCTTGAAGAAAAGCGTCGCTCGCCCGGCAAGGATCGTCGCCGGCGTCCACGATCGCCGTCTCCGCGGTCCGCAGCAACTTGCGGATCGCGGGCAACGAGCTTTCCGACGAAATCTTTACCCGCCGTCGAGGGCGCCGCGCGCCCCAGGTCCGAATCTGGTCCTGCAACGACTCTCCGGGATAAAGGAGGAGAAGATCGGCGGCGGGTGACAAGCGAACGACGTTCATGTACCTTCGGCGCTCCGACGGTGTTTTCGACGGATCGGTCCTCTTGCCCGAAACGGGCGCACAGAACCCGAACCGCTTATGCACGCAACAGACATGCCGTAATGAGGAAAAAACCGAATGGCAGCCGCAACCACCGGCTACGGCAAAGGGTTACGGAAAGGCCTCCGCTCCAAAGCCGAACGGGAAAAAAACGGATCGGTCGCAAAGCGCGACCGACCGGCGGCCGCAAAGCGCGACCGCCGCGACTCGACGACTTGCGATTACCTTCGCGCCCAATTGACGGGCGAAAGGGCGAATCAATACAATGTCCCCCATGAATACGCCGACCACGGAACAGAAACAATCGGAGCGGATAATCGAGTTGCACCGGGGAGGAAAGATCGAGGTCTCTCTGAAAACTCCACTCAAAACCAGAGAGGACCTGTCGATGGCCTACACGCCCGGGGTGGCTCGGGCCTGCATGGCCGTCCACGCCGACCCGGCCAGGAGCTTCGAACTGACGATCCGGCACAACACCGTGGCGGTCGTCTCCGACGGCTCGGCCGTGCTGGGGTTGGGCAACATCGGCCCGACCGCCGCCTTGCCGGTGATGGAGGGCAAGTGCATGCTCTTCAAGGAGTTCGCCGGCGTGGACGCATTCCCCATCTGCCTCGACACTCAGGACGTGGACGAAATCGTCCGCACCTGTGTTTATCTGGCGCCGACCTTCGGCGGCATCAATCTGGAGGACATCTCCTCGCCCCGTTGCGTCGACGTCGAACAGCAGCTTATCGAGTTGGTCGACATTCCCGTCTTTCACGACGATCAACACGGCACGGCGGTTGTGGTGTTGGCCGCGCTGCAAAACGCCCTGAAGATCGTGCAAAAACAACTCGCCGACATCCGCGTGGCCATTTCCGGGGCGGGAGCGGCCGGGGCGGCCATCGCCAAATTGCTGCAATCGGTCGGCTGCCGGTCGATTGTCCTCTGCGACCGAGCGGGGATCATCGACCGAAAACGCAATCTCGACGACAACAAAGTCAAACGCTGGATCGCCGAAAACACCAATCCCGAAAACATCTCCGGCTCGCTCGCCGAGGCGGTCCGCGGGGCCGACGTGTTTATCGGCGTCTCCGGACCGGACCTGCTCGGCGTCGAGGACGTAAAACAAATGGCCGCCGATCCGGTGGTTTTCGCCTTGGCCAACCCCGATCCGGAAATCGACCCCCAGGCCGCGCTGACCAGCGCCCGGGTCGTGGCGACCGGCCGGTCCGACTATCCGAACCAGATCAACAACGTACTTTGTTTCCCGGGCTTGTTCCGAGGAATGCTCGATGTCCGCGCCCGGCGCGTGACCGAGTCGATGAAGCTCGCCGCGGCCCGGGCGATCGCCGAGGTCGTCTCCGACGACGAGCTAAGCCCCGAGTATTTCATTCCCAGCGTATTCGACGCTCGGGTATCGACCGGCGTGGCCCGGGCCGTCGCCCAAGCCGCCCTCGATGCCGGCGTGGAACGGAATCATTGATTATTGGCAGAAAAAAAGTGTTCAAAAGGAAAAAGGTATTAGCAGGGAGCACCTCAAAGAATTCTGGACTCTCATAAATTATGGATATGGTTTTATGAGCCGGCCATGATATTACAAATTGGCAACGTCTTTCGCCGCGCTCCGGCACATGCCGCACTGAATAAAGTTGTGGCTCAATATTTTCTGTCAATCATATTTTCCAGCAACGGAATTTGCTGACCCGCACGGTCAATCTGGATATATTGAGATGACTGGGATGATGGCAATAAGTTCCTCGTAATCTTTCATTTTAAATCTGAAGTTTTGCAAATTTAGGTGAGACGTAGTCTTTTCACGACATGGTCATAGCTCCGGGAATAGTCGGTGGCTTGCTCGATGGCCCAGGCGATGGTGGACCGCATGGTCTCGCGCAGAACCGCACGACAGGCTTCGCCGATGGTCGTCAGCTTGCGGAGCGCCCACGCCTTCGCGCGGTTCTGCCCGAGTTGATCCATCAGGAGAGTGTACGCCAGCATGACCAGGTACATGTGCCGGGTCTGGCCCTGGCCGTCGCGCAAC
>JAFGLH010000017.1 GCA_016928165.1 Pirellulales bacterium
CATTCATTTGCCCTGAAAATGCCTTGAAAACGCCTGCCAAATTTGCCTATCAGCCCCAAATCCCCCCACAAATTCTGTCGAGGAACCGTTTTATTTCGCCGCGCTTTTTACGGCGTGAACTCCGCGCCTTCGCCTATTCCCTCGACAAATCGGGCCAGCAGGTCGGCCGCGCGGTCAAGGTCTTCCAGCGAAATCATCTCCACCGGACTGTGCATGTAGCGGTTGGGGATGCTGACCAACCCGGTGGCCACGCCCGCCCGGTTGATCTGAATGGCGTTGGCGTCGGTGCCGGTCGCCTTTGGCGAGGCGACCAGTTGGTAGGCGATCCGGCCCTCGTCGGCGGCCTCGATCAATCGTCCGACTACCTTGTGGTTCATGTTCGGCCCGCGATGTATCACCGGCCCCTTGCCCAGTCGCACGTCTCCTTCCTCCTTTTTTTCAATGGTCGGACAATCGGTCGAAAAGGTCACGTCCACGGCCACGCCGACGTGCGGGTCCACGCCGAAGGCGCTGGTTCTGGCGCCGCGCAGGCCGAGTTCTTCCTGGACGGTTGAGACGGCGTAGAGGCCGCACTTCAACTTGCCCGATTCAGAGGCCCGACGCAACGCCTCGATCACCACCCAGCAGCCGGTCTTGTCGTCCATCGCCGGCGAGACGGCCATAGAATTAGGCATTTCGCGGAAGCCCAGCTCGACGGTCATCGCGTCGCCGATGCGGACCATCTTCATGGCCTGGTCCTTGTCGGCCGCTCCGATGTCGAGCCAGAGATCCTTCATCTTCGGAACTTGCTTCTTCTCCTCCTCGCTGAGCAGATGTATCGGCTTGCGGGCGATCACGCCAAAGACTGGTCCGCTTTCGGTCCAAACGGTCATCCGCTGGCCCACCAGGACGATCGGGTCCCAGCCGCCGATCGGCCTGACGTATAAAAAACCCTCGTCGTCGACGTGCTGGACTATCAAGCCGATCTGGTCGCAGTGGCCGGCGAACATCACGCGAAACTTTGCGTGGGGATTTTTCACCGCAATCACATTTCCGTGCAGATCGGTGCGGACCTCGTCGGCGCAATCGCGCACATAGTCGCGGACCAACTGTTGCACGGCGCTTTCGTATCCCGACGGGCTGGGGGTTTCCAATAACTTGCGAAAAAAATCGAAGGCTGTGGGATTCAAGGCGAGGTCCTTTGCTGATCGGAGTGAATACGGCTCGAACGCGTCGAGTCATACTGAGCTATGATTTATTGCCAAGTCCCAAAGTATTGCAATATCGCGGCATATTGCAATACCCACTTGACGGTCCTCGCACGCGCATCATACGATAGCGGGTTGTGTCGTTCGGGACCTCATCGCATAAGCGCCTGGTGCAAATATGGCAAATATGGAAGTTGCAAAGGTTGCCATCGTCGGCTACGGGGCCGTCGGGGCGGGCGTCGCCCGGCTGTTGCTCAACCGCGCCGACCGGATTGCACGCTTCGCGGGCAAACGCGTGGAACTGGCGAGGGTGGTCGACATCGACCTGAAGCGGCCGCGAAGCTTCGCCTTGCCGCCGGGCCTGTTGACCGACGACTTGGACTCCGTGATCGCCGATCCCGAGATCGCCGCCGTCATGGAATTGGTAAACGACGCGGTCGCCGCGCGCTCGATCGTTCTCGATCTGCTCGAAAGCGGCAAGAACGTCGTCACGGCGAACAAGACGCTTTTGGTGGAGCACGGTCGGGAGCTTTTCGAGCGGGCGCGAAAGCTCGGCCGCTCGATTGCCTTCGAGGCCGCCCTGGCCGGAGGAATCCCCATCGTCGCCGCGATCACCGAATGTCTCGCAGCAAACCAGATAGAGTCGCTCCACGGCATCCTCAACGGCACAAGCAACTTCATCCTCACACAGATGGAGGAGAACGACTGCGAGTACTCAGTTGCTTTGGCCGAGGCCCAGCAATGCGGCTATGCCGAGGCCAACCCGGAACCGGACACCGGCGGCGGCGACACCGCGCAAAAGCTTGCCATTCTCGCCCATCTCGCCTTCGGCGCCCGAGTCGATTGGCGCGACATCCCGCGAGTCGGCATCAACAACGTGGAAATCGACGACGTGCGCTACGCCCGCGAACTCGGCTACTCGATCAAGCCGCTGGCCGTGGCCGAGCTGGTTCCCGAGGGACTGGAATTGCACGTCTCGCCCATGCTCATCCGCCACGGCACTCCCTTGGCCGAGGTCCGCGGGGCATATAACGCGGTACGCATCATCGGCGACGCGGTAGGTCGAATTTTTCTGCACGGGCTTGGCGCGGGCCAGATGCCCACCGCATCGGCCGTCATCTCCGACTTAATCGATTCGATCCTCGGCCGAAGCGCCATCTCCTTCCGAACGTCTAACTTTTGGGCGTCCGATCAGCAGGCGCCGGTGACGCTGCGGAGTCCCGACAACATGCCGAGCCGATTCTACCTTCGCTTGAATGTCGAGGACCGCCCCAACGTGATGGCTGAGATCACCGGCATTCTCGGCCGCCACGGAATCTCCATCGCCTCGGTAATCCAGCACGAAAGCGAAGAAGACGCCGCGAACGTGGTTCCCTTGGTAATAATGACCCACACGACTTCAGAGGGGGACGTCGCGGACGCAATGAAGTCCATCGGTCAACTCTCGTGCGTCTATCCAGACAGCGTAAGGATGCGGGTAAGGGATTAGAGGGGCCAGAGATCGGAGGCCGAAGATCAGAGCCCAAAGGTCAGAGGCCAAAGGCCGTCTTTTCAGGTGGAATTTGAATAGTATGTTGGAGTGGCAGTTCAACTTCCACCCCAGCACCACCCTGGGCTGATGAAAACGGGGACAGGCACCGCTATCAGTAGTGGTTTTCGTTGCGCAACAATACAAGGGATTGCGGAGCCAGTCCCC
>JAFGLH010000018.1 GCA_016928165.1 Pirellulales bacterium
CCCTCGGCGGTGAAGGGGACAGGCACATTTTTCGCCCTTGAAAGGGCGAAAAAATGAGCCAGTCCCCGGTCCGTGAACGGTTACCGGTGATGCTCATACCTTCTATACGCGGGAATATCCGTAAGGGATTTTATGGGAAAAATGGGTATTTATTCAGCCGTTTGGAGGAGTTGCGAACACCACGGCTCCCACGTTCTGCGTGGAAACGAGCGAACTGAAAGGAGGCCCTTTATTCAAGAATCATCCATCCTCCGCTGTTAGCCGCCCCCCCCTACTTCCCAATGCGCGCCGTCCAGCCAGGTCCGCCAGCTTTCGTATTTTGGGTTGTTTAGTTTCAACAACAGCAACGGATTGCGCTTCGGACGCACGGGGGGATGAATCAGCTTCATGTGGGCCTCTTTCGGCGTCCGCCCTCCCTTTTTCACGTTGCACGCCAAACAGGCGCAGACCACGTTTTCCCAAGTTGTTTCTCCCCCACGGCTGCGGGGTACTACATGGTCGATGCTCAACTGGAGCGTGGCGAACTTCCGCCCGCAGTATTGACAGGTGTGACCATCGCGGGCCAGCACGTTGCGGCGGTTCAGGTTGAGTTTATGTTTCGGCAGGCGATCGTAGCGCAGCAGCCTAATTACGCGGGGTACTTGAATCTCAAAGTTTACCGCTCGGATCCAATCGTCTTCCGGTCGCTTGTTTTCGGCGCGCAACTCGCTCATTTCCCGCCAGGAATCGAACGAGTACGTGCCGAACGTGCCGTCCTCGAAGTGGACAACCTCGGCCATTTCGCAACAGAGCAATCCAAACGCCCGCCGCACGTTCACCACATGGACGGCCATGTAGAGTCTGTTGAGGACCAAAACGCTGCAAGATAGCGCACTACTCGCGGGGGGAGCGGGCGTCTGTTGCGCAACGACCGCGCGGCGGCGCGGGCCATGCGCCCGGGGACGATGCGCGACGGCTGTTTGAAGCCCTTGCATGTGCAAGTTCCCCCACTGGCATGCGCCCTTACAAACGACCACCCATTTGGCAAGGGCGGTGCTTGCAACGGCCGAATTACACTACTTCACTTTCATTCTACCGGAATTTCATTAGCGACGCCAGAGATTGTTTCAGGTTCAAGAGAACGCCGGTTGCGGGGGCATTATTGGGGGTGTTTTTTCGACCCCGGGGAAAATTCCCGCCCGCCCGTCTTGCCAACCGCGGTGTTTTGGCGTTAGGATGACTAATGTTGGTTGAGGGGCTTGTCTTTCATACTTATTTGTCGGCGTCTGCCGAACAACTGCGGAGAACGCGGAATGATCCGATACACATGCGACTTATGCAAACGGGAACTCGATCCACAAAATGATCTCCGTTACGTAGTCAAAATTGAAGTGTATGCGGCCTTCGATCCAACCGCGGCCGACGCCGAGGAGGAAGATCGGGACCACCTCGAAGAGATTCAAGACATACTCGAACGTTTGGAGGACTCGTCGCACGAGTCGATCGGCGACGACGTTTATCAGCAATTGCGGTTCGATCTTTGTCCCGAGTGCCGCAAGCGGTTCATCAGAAATCCGCTGGGACGAAAGACCGCCAAGGCGTACGGTTTCAACACGAACTGATGGGGCGCACCCTCGGCTTTCGTTCGTTGCGTCTTCCCCGCCGTCCGGCTCGGGCGGTCCTTCTGATAGTCTTTGTGTTGCTGCTTGCCGCGGCGCATCGCCTGTGGCCGGACTTGTTCGAGTCTGCCGCGCCGCGCCCCTTGCAACCCGGCCGCTATCGCGTCGCGCGGGTGATCGACGGCGACACGTTCCAACTGGCCGACGCGGACGAGAGAGTGAGATTGATTGGCGCCGATACGCCGGAAACGGTCAAGCCGAACCATCCGGTCGAGCCGTGGGGGCCGGAAGCGACGCGGTTCAGCGAGGAGTTTCTCCGCGGCGGCGAGGTCCGCCTGGAGTTCGACGGCCCGTCGCGCGACAAGTACGGCCGGATACTCGCCTACGCCTGGGTCGGCGCGCGGATGCTCAACGAGGAACTGATCCGCGCCGGGCTGGCCGGGGCGAGAACGAGCTATCCGTATTCCGAGGCGATGAAGGCCCGCTTTCTTCGCGCCGAGGACGAGGCCCGCGCGGAGCGGCGCGGCGTCTGGTCGGACAAGCGATAGCCGCGCGGCGCCGTCGCTTCGCTTGCCCGGCCGCGTCGAACCTGATAAGCTGAAACGTGGAATGGATTTCGATCCGTTCCGATGGGATGAGATTCATAAAATGGAATAAATTCCGTTTTGCGTCCAGGAAACAGGGAATCATGGCAATCAGATATATTTGCGCGGCGGTTGCGTTTTTCACGTTGTCCATTGCACTGGTCCCGCCGGCAGAGGCCGCCCCGCCGCGCGGCGGCAAGAAAAAGGCGGCGGCCGTCGAGAGCGTCCGCGATTTCCGCTCTCAACATTTTCTGATCTACACCGACCTCCCGCCGGCTGAGGCCCGCTCGTTGTTGAAAGACTTGGAAAATATGCTCAAGCTGATCGCCGCATATTGGGGCCGTCAGCCGCGGGGAATAATCGAGTGCTGCGTCGTCGACGACCTGGCGAGCTGGCCCGACGAACTGATCGCCAAAATGGAACCGGAAGGATTGCGGAAGATCAAGGAGGGGGCCGGCGTTTGCATCAGCGCTAAAATGACAAAGGGGAAAAAATTCATTTCCAAGTCGCGCGTTTACGCCGTGGCCGAGGGGGGCGTGCCCCTGCACGAGGCCGTGCACGCCTATTGCCATCAAACCTTCGGCCGCGCCGGCCCCAGGTGGTACGCCGAATGCATGGCCGAAATGGGCCACTACTGGGAGAAAGACGTGATCGGCGTGAACGTGCCGGAGAACGTCATCCGCTACCTCAAAAGCTCGGAACCCAGACCGCTCGAATCGCTGATCGACAACGAGGAAAAACTCGGCGGCACCTGGCAGGATTATTGCTGGTGGTGGATGCTCGGCCACATGCTGGACAACAATCCCAATTACTTTGCCCAGTACCGCTCCTTCGGCCGGATGATACTCGCCGGCAAAGAAATCACCTTCCAAGACGTGTTCGGTCCGACGGCGAAGGAGTTGGACTTCGAGTTGCGCTTCTTTCGCCAGAATTTACAGAACGGATACCGCGTCGATCTGTGCAGTTGGGATTGGAAGAAGAAGTTCACCGATCGTTTGCCCGCCGGCCGGGCGATCACCGTTTCCGTCCGCGCCGACCGCGGCTGGCAGCCGTCGGGGTTGACCGTCGCCGCCGACGCCGCATACGATTTCGAGACCGAGGGAATTTGGAAGGTCGATAAAAAAGGCGATTCGATCGATGCCGGCGGCGCGGACGACGGACGCGGACGCCTGGTCGGCGCGTTGTTGAAGGACTACCAACTCGGCGAGGAGTTCGAGCTGGGCAAATCCGGCTCGTTCACCGCCCGGGGAGACGGCGATCTTTACCTCCGCTGCCGAACGCCCTGGAACAAGGTCGGCGACGGCTCGGGAAAGATTGACGTGCGCTTGGAAAAAAAGTAGGTCAGGCCATGCCTGACATGAATATCGCCGGATTATCGTCAGGCACGGCCTGAGCTGCGGAAAATGCACGTTCTACAAAGCCCGCCGGATGCGGTTGTCGCGATCGACGGCCGGGAATATCTCTACTTCGTGGGGACCGGCTATCTCTGCTTGCAAAACCATCCGGAGGTAATCAAGGCGGCTTGCCTGGCGACCGAGCGCTACGGCATCCACGCCGCCACGAGCCGGGCGGGTTTCGGCAACAGCCCGCCGGTGCTGGAGGCAGAGCGGCGCGCGGCCGAGCTGTTCGACGCGCCGGCCGCCTTCTACTTCGCCGTCGGCTACGCGGGCGCGGCCATCCTGCTGGCCGCGTTGGAAGAGGATTATGATTTGCTGTTGGCCGACGAGCTTTCCCACTACAGCGTGTTGGAAGCGGCCCGGGGAAGCAGGCGGCCGCTGCTGACCTTCCGCCACCGCGACCCGGCCGATCTGGCCTCCGTGCTGAGAAAAAACATCGCTCCCGGCCAACGTCCGCTGCTGCTGACCGACGGCGTGTTTTCCGTCCGCGGCACGATTGCCCCGCTGCCGGAATATCGCGCGGCGCTCGGCAGATACGCCGGCTCGGGCATGTTGATCGACGACGCCCACGGCGTCGGCGTCCTCGGGCAAAACGGCCGCGGCACGCTCGAACATTTTGGACTTGGGTTAAACGCATCCACAAACTCCCCTCTCCCTTTGGGAGAGGGGCCGGGGGTGAGGGCCTTGGAAATGTCTGAAAAATCCCGCCCTCGCCCCAGCCCTCTCCCAAAGGGAGAGGGGGCCGATTTCATACCAATGGCAAAGGGGGCCGGCGTTTTGACATTTCTTGCCGCCACGGCCAGCAAGGCGATCGGCGGGTTTGGCGGCCTGGTCCCCGGCTCGCGTGAGTTCGTCGAGCGGGCGAGGCGCTCGTCGCACTGGTTCGACGGTTCCAGTTCGCCGCCTGTCTCGGCCGCCGCCGCCACGGCCAAGGCGATTGAAATTCTCATCGCCGACGCCGACCGCCGCGCGCGGCTCCATGCCAACGTTCGCAAGCTCAAGGACGGCCTGCGCGGGCTGGGACTTGAAATCGACGACTCGCCCGTGCCGATCGTATGTCTGACGCTCGGCGCCGCCGACAACATGCGCCGCATCCAGAACGAGATGATGCGGCGCGGCATCGCGATAGCCTACATACCGGCCTACTCGGGCCTCGGACCGGAGGGCGGCTTGCGGATCGCCGTCTTCGCCGCGCACACCGACGCGATGATCGAACGGCTGATTGACGAGTTGCGGCGAGTGATATAGTATCAGCAGGTCAGGCTGGGCCTGACATTTCCTTCTATGACAACATAGTAAAGGAACGCATTATGGGTGTAACTTACGTCTTTCCGGCCGGTTGGAATCGAGGGGCTTAACGAATGAAACCGGGCGGTGAAGAGGACAGGCACATTTCATTTTTTCGCCCTTGAAAGGGCGAAAAAATGAGCCAGTCCCCGGCCCGTGAACGGTTGCTGAAAAATCGCTTCCGATGTAGTTTGCATGACCACCTCCAAGTGCGATTTTAATTATCCCGCGTATTTTCGGCGCTGTCGACATTATCCGCGGCATTTGCCGATTCATCAAACTTCGCCGGCAGTTCCAGCACTTTGAGGCCGAGGTCGCGTAGAAAATAGTAGAGAAGGAAGGTTATGTAGGCCGCCAGCGGCAGCAATGCCGCCGACACAAGGGTGAAGCAGGCGGTCGCCGTGGTGAATTTGATTGACGATAAGTTGTCGCCGTCCAAGGCGAGCAAGTAGCAGGCGTATCCCATCCAAAACGTGCCGCAGAGCACGCCCGCCCCAAAGGCCGCCGGGGCCGCCCGCGCCGACGCCTTGACCAGATAGGTAATCACCCCCAGCGCTTGCTCGGCGACGCCGGCCTCCGCGCCGATGGTGAAATACAGCGCGGCCGGACTGGCCGCCGTCAAGGACATGAAGCCGAGCGCCAAAAAAGCCGCGATGCCGAAGGGGAGCGGCTCGAAGGCCGACGCTTGCGCCGCCGCGGCAATCGCCCCCAGCAGCGCGACGACGCCCAGCGCCTTGTTCAACATTGCCAGAACGCGGGGGAATTCTTCGGAAGGGAGGCTTTCGGCGGCGGCCGCGTTGAGCCGATCCAGCGAGTCGCACATTTTTCCCGCCGCGTAGTGCAGCGCCGCCAGCAGCACCAAAAAGGCGACGCCGGAAACGAGCGCGCTCACCGGATCGCCCTCGAGGGCCATGAGAACGCTGAAGACCACGGTGAGCAGCATCGCCGCGAGCAATCCATACATGCCGCACGCGCGGAAGAATCGAGAGATGGCGTCAATCCGCCCGACGTCGCAGCGGGGGCGAAACCAGTCGATCAGCGCGTCGAACGGGTGGCGCATCGGCGCGGCCGGCATTTGCGGCGCCGTCTCGACCGGCTGCGTTTCGACAGCGGCCGGCGCGGACGCCCCATCGAACAGTCCGCGCACATTCCGCGCCTCCGCCCACTCGCTCATCCCCTCGCGCCAAACGAGGTCGCCGGGACTCAACCGGCCGGCGGCGGCCAGTTGCTTCAACTCCGCCGAGGAAACCGGCCCCGTCTGCTGGTTGTCGCGGGCGTAGTACCATTCGACCGAGTTCATGCGAGGCTCCTTTTATATATGCAGAAAAGTATAGGTTATTATAGCAAATATTCATGGAAAAGTCGGGCCGGCCTCGCATATACGCACGTATAGCGCCCGCAACTGCTCGGTCATCCGCTCGTGGCGGAAGACGTCGGTGAACCGCCGCCGGCCTTCCTGGCCAAACCGCTCCCGCATCGCCTCGTCGGCAACCAAACGCCGCAAGGCGGATGACAAACCTTCCAGGTCGCGCGGCGGCGCCAAAAAGCCTGTCTTGCCGTCGATCACCACCTCCTTCGCGCCGTCCACGTCGTAGCTGACCGCCGGCCGGGCGGAAATCAACGCCTGGGGCAAGACCCGCGCCAGACCCTCGCGCAGACTGGCGTGGACCACTATGTCCATCGCCGAGATCAACTCGGGTATCCGCTCCGGCGGCACGAGTCCGGTGAATCGGAAGTAATCGCTCAGCCCCGCCGCGGCGATTTGCCGTTCGAGCCGGCGGCGATATATCCCGTCGCCGACGAAGAGAAAGCGAACGTTCGTGGCGGCGGTCGCGTGGAAGCGACTCCCCTCTCCCATTGGGTGAAGGTTTGGGGGTGAGGGCAGATTGCGCGCGGCGCCGGCAATCATTCTCTCCGCCGCGCGGATTACGTCGTCGTGCCCTTTGAGCTTGAAGAGCCGGGCGATTTTGCCGATCACCACATGCTCGTCCGAGTAGCCCAACTCGCGCCGCACCCGCCGGCGATGCTCGTCCGATTTCAGAAACGGCTCGACCTCCATGCCGCTGTAGACGGTCAGGAATTTTTCCCGCGGCGCTACCCGGGCCTCGACCATCAGGTCGGTCATGGCGTCGGCCACGCTGACCAGCGCATGGCAGCGGCGCGCGGCCCAGCGTTCGCAGAGCCGAAAAAACCGCCGCGCCCCCCTGCCCTGCCACGGATGAAACGGCGCGCCGTGGACCGTGTGGACGACGGCCGGCGCTTTCAGCGACCAGGCGGCGGCGCGGCCGAGCATGCCCCCCTTCGCGCTGTGCGTATGCACGACGTCCGGCCGATAGCGGCGCAGTATCTTTTTCAGTTGGAAATAGCTGAGCGAATCGCGCCACGGATGGATCGGTCGGCGGAGCGAGTCGATAATTTCCACGGGCACCCCCCCTGCCCTGGCCCGATCCAGCAGACTCCCTTCCGGTCCCAGCGGCGGCCCTGTTATCAGCAGCACGTCGTCGCCGTAGCGGCGGATCAGGTCCTCGCAGCAGAGCAGCGTGTTTTCCTGCGCCCCGCCGAGGATCAGCCGTGTGATGACGTGTGCGATTCGCATGTGAGGGATTCTGGAATTCGGGAATTCGGGGTTTCGGGGTTTCTAAACGCCCTGCGACTGCGCTCGCGGGGGAGGCAAGTCGCTTGCGGCTTCGCAACTGATAGGGCGACTATTTAGTTTCTGTTGCGGAAAACCACTGTAGGGTGCGTGCTTGCACGCACCAGCTTGGTTTTGCCGCGAAATAAGGTGCGTGTAAGCACGCACCCTACGGATTTGGAGCTTTCCGCAACAGAAACTATTTAGCAACCGTTCACGTGCCGGGAACTGGCTCATTTTTCTTTCATCCTTTCAAGGGCGAAAAATGTGCCCGCCCCTTTCATAGCCGAGGGGGACAGTCCCCAGTGAACGGTTGCTTTATTTATTATCGGTCAACGTTCCGGAAACGTATTTATGTATGATGCTGGAGACCAGCGTTTGATATGGAATACCCTCTTGGGCGGCGATCGTCTGCACGTCGCGGAGGTCTTTCGACGAGAGGCGGATGTTGATTCGAGCGTCTTTTTGCAGCGTGCGGCGCGCGGCGTCGCGGAGCGTTCGTTTTTCGCGCCGGAGGCGCTTTGCCGTTCGCCATTCGCCTCGCTCGAACGATTCGGACAATGCCCGTTCTTCGTCATTGATGCGTTTTTTTCTCATCTTCCTCCCCTTAAGTATATGTCCGTTGCTTTCCGGCTCGGGATCATCGTTTTCAGAAAGATTTCTTCTTCGTCCTCGACGTACGGCACAAGGGAGGCGCAATCGTTGATGTCCACGATTGCCATTTTTTGCACGGGATATTTCTTCCGATTGGGGTGTTCGACGACGTCCATAATCTCGTCGTTTTCAAAAATCAACACTGCCTGTTCGAAGCAAACGCCTCGGTTGCGAATCAACCACTCGTTTTTCTCGTTGTTCCAGCGAATGATCTTCATGCATGAATATTATTACAATGTGTGCCTATTGTCAACATGGTGTATTTCAGGAATCCCCCCTCTTCTTAACGGGAGAGGCCGGGGTAAAGGCGGCCAATAAAAATCTATGAAGGCGTACCATTGCGGTACGTACCGGTGGACATGGAAAGTGCGCTTCGTCTGGCGAGCAGAACCGGCATGTGCGCCTATGACGCCTACTTCTTGGACTGTGCATTGCGCCGCGCGGCCCCGCTGCTGACGCTGGATCATGCGCTGTGCGTCGCTGCGGAGAAGGTTGGTTTGCACGTACTGGAGATTTGAGATGAACGTTTACACCTATTCGGAAGCAAGACAGAAATTCGCCGGCGTGCTCAACACGGCCGCCGCGACCGGCAAAGTGCTGATTCGGCGAAAAGACGGGAGCACTTTCGCATTGACGCCGGAAAAAACGTCGAAATCTCCCCTCGACGTACCCTCCGTTAAGGCGGACATCTCCACCAGAGGGCTTGTTTCACTGGTGAGGAAGGAACGCGGCAAAGCAAGAGCGAAGCAACGACGTCGTTGACCGGCTGTCCATGTGCGACTCCAAGGGGGACAGTCCCATTTTTCCCGCGGAAAAATCGGGACAGTCCCCTGCCCTGCCCTTTCAATACTCGACCCCTACAAGAAAAAGTCCCTGCGGCGGGGCGGTGGGACCGGCGGCGCGGCGGTCGGCCGCGCGGAGGACCTCGCCGGGCCAACTCTCGGGACGCTTTCCGCAGCCGACCTCGACCAGCGTGCCGACGATCGCGCGGACCATGTTGTAGAGGAAGCCGTCGGCCTCGATTTCGATGGCGATGAAATTGTCGGGATTGTTGCCGATCGGCGTTTTCGATTCACCCTCCCGCACCATCAAAGGGGACAGTCCCTTTTTTCCCGCGGAAAAATCGGGACAGTCCCCTGCCCTGCCCCGCTCGACACCGCCCTCACCCCCGGCCCCTCTCCCGCAAGCGGGCGAGGGGAGATAATCCCCTGCCCTGCCC
>JAFGLH010000019.1 GCA_016928165.1 Pirellulales bacterium
GCTTGCACGCACCAGCTTGGTTTTGCCGCGAAATAAGGTGCGTGCAAGCACGCACCCTACGGATTTGAAGCTTTCCGCAACAGTAACGAAGTAGACGGAAGAAAAGCAGTGGATTCATTCATTGCCGTGTTTGATTTTCGCCGTTTAGCGGCCGTCGTGCCGACGGCCGCTAAACTATCGGTTGGGGCGGCGGTTCAACTGCCGCCCCAACGAAAGCGTGTCAGTCACAACCTGACCTGCCATTTTCTCCAGCGGATCAATGCCGCCAGCAGCCCGGAAAACAACAAAATGACGGCGGCCGGCTCGGGGATGACGAGCGTGTTGCCGGCTTCGGCGTCCCATGCGATGAGCGAGCTTTGCGCCGCCGCGTCAAAGCTGTCCCACAAGCCGGTCACGTCGAGCCAGTCGAGCGAATCGAGTTCTCCGGTCAGCGCGACGACCTGGCTTCCGTCGAGGTTGCTCGCCCCGGAAAGCAGCAGTGTTTCGAGATCGTCCATCGTGTACATAGTAGATAAATCTGAATTATCCCAGAATTCAACGCCGCTCATGTCGAGGCTCAAAACCCCACCCAAATCCGCAATACCGGTGCGATAGAAAGCACTGCCATCCATAAGTGAATTGAAAACCGACTGGCTAAGCGTCGCATCCGTCAATAGCACGCTTGTGAGCGGATTGTCGCCGATGTCGAACTCTTGCAAAGAAGACAGGTCTGAATTGCTAAGATCCAGAGTTTCAATCTGGTTGTTGAACAGCCAAAGGACGCCCAGATTCGTCAACCCGGAAACCGCCGAGACGTCGCTGATCTGGTTATGATACAGGTACAGCTTGTTAAGATTCGTCAGTCCAGAAATTGCCGAGATGTCGCTGATCTGGTTTTCGGCCATGAATAGGGAGTTAAGCTTCGTGAGCCCGGCAACCGCCGAGATGTCGCTGATCTCATTTCTGCCCAGGCACAGAAAGGTCAGATTCGTGAGCCCGGCAACCGCCGAGACGTCGTTGATCTGGTTACCGTACAGGTCCAGGTCTGTCAGCTTCGTCAGCCCGGCAACCGAAGAGATGTCGCCGATGTCGTTAGAGTACAGTTGCAGGCAGGTTAGATTTGTCATCCCGGAAACGGCCGAGATGTCGTTGATCTGGTTAAAGCTCAGGTGCAGGTGGGTCAGCTTCGTCATCCCGGAAACCGCCGAGATGTCGCTAATCTGGTTTCCATTCAGGTCCAGCCAGGTCAGATTCGTCAGCCCGGCAACTGCCGAGATATTGCTGATCTGATTATATTGCACTTGTAGTTGGCGCAAATTCGTCAGCCCGGCAACCGCCGTGATGTCGCTGATTTGGTTATTGCCTAGTAGCAGTTCGTTCAGATTCGTCAATCCGACAACCGCCGAGATGTCGCTAATCTGGTTTCTGTCCAAGGTTAAGCAGCTCAGATTCGTCAGCCCGGCAACCGCCGAGATGTCGCTGATCTGGTTAGAGGACAGTGACAGGTGGGGTAGATTCGTCATTCCGGCAACCACCGAGATGTCGTTGATCTGGTTGAACCCCAGGAACAGTCTTGCCAGATTCGTCAGCCCGGAAACCGCCGAGATATCGCTGATCTGGTTATGGTCCAGGTACAGGGTTGTCAGATTCGTCAGCCCAGAAACCGCCGAGATGTCGCTGATCTGGTTAGAGGCGAGGGTCAGGTAGGATAGATTCGTACCATACTCTAAACCGCCAATATTGGAGATATTTTTGTTGTTTGCCCATAGCGAACTCATAGTCGCCATCTTCGTATCGGTGATCGGGGTCGGCGCTGGGATGCCCAGTGTGGCCCTCACTTTCGCTTCTAAGTTTGCATCTGGAAATTCCACATCCACGGCTATGACCGGTGCGGCGACGCCGAGTGTTGCCGCAACGACCGATGTTAAGACGTAGCACATTCGGAGTGGGTTAAACATTGTTGTGCTTTTTTTTATCTTTTATCCCTGGGCGGAATATATTCCGGGCAACGGTGTTTGTTCGTGCAGCCCGTGCCACCCCCGTGTATTCACGGGGAGCTAAATGTCGATTCACGAAACTCGTTTCCGGCGGTTAGAACAACCGCCACGATGAAAACAACTGCCCGCATACACCCTAAGTTACCCACCCGACATGGATGTGTCAATCACCCCAATTGATAAATATTTGCTCGGCAGTTATGTAGCCTCACTACACGTCCTCGTTTTCCCCCAATACCCGGACGTATTCCGCGCCGAGGAATAGCACGTTGGCGGCGATGTAGATCCAGAGCATCACGGCGATCAGCGAACCGACCACGCCGTAAGCGGTGTAGGTTTTGCCGAGCAGGATGAAGGTCAGCGCCTGCCGGGCGGCCTCCCAAAACAGCGCGGCCAGCAGTCCGCCGCGGACCGCGTGCGACCAGCGGACGCGGACCTTCGGCAACGCCTTGTAGATGACGGCGAAGAACAGGGCGTAGATGGACATGCTGATTGCGATTTGCGAGATGCTCCAGGGCCAATTTCCGCCCGGCATCAGCGGCGCCGCGGCTTGGATCGCCGAGAGGACGATCCCGGCGACGAAGGCCGCCACGACGATCGTGCTGGCGCCGAGCAGCATCAGAAACGCCCTCAGCCGATAATACAAAGCGGAGAGTATCGCAGCCCAAACGCCGCCGCGGCCCGACTTCGGATGTTTCCAGATGCGGTCGAAGGCGCGTTCCACCTGGGCAAACACTCCGATGGCCGCCAGCAGCAAGGCGGCCAAGGCAATCGGTCCGCCGACCGTCGCCCGATCGCTGATCTGGCCGAGCACGTCCCGCAGGTGATCGGCCAAGGCGGGCGAGGCGTTTTGGGCGACCAGATCGAGCAACTTCTGCCGGGCGTTTTGCGCGCCGCTGGAAAATCGCAGGACCAAGCCCAGCGCCGAGATCAACAAGAGCAACAACGGCAGCAGCGAGAAGGCGGCGTAGTAGGCGGTGGCCGCCGCCAACGTCGAGCAGTCGTCGCGCTGCCAGTTGCGGCCCGCCTCGCGCAGCCGCGGCCAAAACGACTTGAGCAGCCACTTGTGCATGGAAATATCGGTTTATGGCGATGGAGGCTTCTCTTCCGCAAGCGGAAACTCGTCTCCGCTGAGGTCGAATCCTTTTTCGTTCCCGAGCGGGGCGCTCTCGTCCAGCGGCTCGGCCTTCGTCAGGATAGCCGATCCTTCACCGCCCTGCTGCGGCTGGGGAACGCAGGGTCGCTTCATGAACCCGGTCCAGGTCATTATCGCCTTCAAGTCCTTGTAATACAGCACTTCGACGAGTTCCCAGCCTTGCTGCCCTAGTTCGTTGAGCGTTTTCAACAGGGAACTCTCCGTCTTGCGGCTTTCGAGACGGTATTCCCACTTCTGTTGGGCCTCGATGGTAACTATTTTCGTCATGGAAAGAACCTCCCGAGAAGAGTGTTTGCCTGATTCTCCCCCAAGCGGCGCCGATAGTCAACCGTCCGCGGTCGGCTTTTCTTCGGGCAATTCTTCGTGTATATTGAAGAACGCACAGTGAAATTGGGGGCCGTAGCTCAGTCGGGAGAGCGCCTGGTTTGCAACCAGGAGGTTGCCGGTTCGATCCCGGTCGGCTCCACTTCTATTTCTATTGCGAAATGTTTTGGTTCTCGGGCGGTTTTCATTATTGAAATGTTGCCGTGCAGGAGCGCCTATTCTGAAAACGTGTTTTGAAATTGAAAACTTAGTCCCCTCTCCCTTTGGGAAAGAGATGGGGTGGCGTGATGAAAACGGGCACTGGCTCCGCAATCCCTTATATTGTTACGCAACGAAAACCACTACTGATTGCGGCGTCTGTCCCCGTTTTCATCAGCCCAGGATTAGGGAGAGGAGAGATTTTCAAAACACGTTCTAAGAATAATCTTCGAAATCACCTATACCGATTTTGATGCCCGTGAACGGTTGCCGCGATTAGAACTCAGCCAGGCCGGCGCCTTCGACGGCCACGCAGGGCAGAGCGATCGGTTCGAGATCGCGGGGGCGATAGTAGTGGCGGGCCAAAGCCCTGCGTACGGCGGGAACGCTCTCGTGGCGGGCCAGCACCATGATGCAGCCGCCCAGGCCGGCCCCGGCGATCTGCGCGCCGGCCACTCCGGGAACGTTGCAGGCGACGTCGACCATGCGGTCGATCTCCGGCGTGCTGCAAAGATATGAGCCGGGTTGCATGAACAACTGGGCGCGGAGCACGCGTTGCGGGTTTTCGCTGGCCAGGTCGTTCAACAGCCGCCCGACGTACTCGTCGCCCAAGTCGCTTTCGGCGCGGCGATATTCGCCGTCGGGGCCGGGTCGGCTGACGCGGTCGCCGTCGTGGCTGATCTTCATCAGACGGCCGAACTCCTCGACCCGCCCCGCCTGGAACAGCTCGACGCACATCCGGCTGCGGAGTATTTCGCCGATGCCGAACAGCAGCACGCCGCGGGGATGGTAACATTCCGGTTCGGCGTGGGTGGCGAAGCTGGCCTCGATGAGTTGCTCGTGATCTTTCGAGAGCATGACGCGGAAGTCGGTGCGGGTCATTTTTTCCGGCACCCGCAGCAGCCAGCGGTAGACCTCGCTGGTCGGATAGCCGAGTTTGTCCGGGTCGATGTCGCGGAGGTGTTCGACGGCGCCGGCGATTTCGGGGCAGCGTTGTTTCAACAGGGCCAGCCCCAAGTTATAGGCGGCGATGCGGGAGTTGAACTCGTCGCGGGCCGAGGCGCTTTTGGCCGCCTTGACGTGGCTGTTGGCGATCACCACTTGGTATTCGCGGGGTGCGTCGATCATTCGTTCGACGCGGAAGGGGAGGTAGCCGACCTGCGCGATTTTTCCACGCTGACCGAGGTATATTGCGGCGTGGTCGCCCGCCCCGCCGCGCGAACCGACGAACCACTCCCCCTCGCCGCAGAGGTCGATGAACTGTTGGCTGGTCAGATCGAAATTGTTTAGCGCAATGGCCGATTGCAGCGCGGCGACGACGATCGTCGAGGAGCTGCTCAGCCCGGCGGCGATGGGCACGTTTCCGGCCAGGGCGATGTTTACCCCGCGGACGCGCACGTCTTGGTATCGGTGCTGGAGGCGGAGAAAGGCGGCCTTGATGTAGTTGCCCCAGTCGCCCGCCGAAAGGTAGACGATGTTCCGCACCCAATCGCTGTTGACGAAGTCGATCCAGTCGTTCCAGCCCAGCCGGCCCATCAATTCGGAGATGCGAAACTTGACCTGTTTGTACTTTCGCGGTTGGGTGTTGACGGCCACGACCTTGTCGTCGTTGCGGAGGCCGACCACGGCGATGGTCTCCCGGTCGATGGCGAGGAAGTTTGTCATTCCGCCGCGGTGGTCGACGTGTCTGCCCATCAAGTTCACCCGCCCCGGCGCGCGGACGATGCACACCTTGTCGTCGGCGCCGAAACGCTTTCGATAACATTCGAGCACCGCGCGGATGGCCTTGCACTTCCTCAGGTGCAGTTCTTCGTGGGGACCGTAGATGGTGTTCAACCATCGCTTCAAGGCGGGGCGCTCGGCGTCGAGCTTGGCGAGCCAGCCGTCGACCGTGGCGTATTGCGCCGGCTTCAATTGCGGCCTGCCGCGGGCCGCCCGCGTCTTGCGCCCTTCGAGCCGCTTCTTGCGCACGTAGTCTTGGATCACCAGCAGTTCGTCGGGCGAATTGAAACTCTGCACCCATTCGGGATGCTCGACCGACACGGCGCGGACGCGATAGGCGGGAACGCCGCCCCCGTCGCAAACGCCGGAGAGCAGCCGGACCATGTCGGTGATGTAGTATTCGCCCTGGGCGTTGTCGTTGCGGATCATGCCCACGCCCCGATAGAACACGTCGGCGCGCATCAGGTAGAGGCTCGGATTTACCCCGGCGGCGAGTTTTTCGATCTGCCGGCCCGAATAACGTCGGCCGCCGATGTGGAGATTGTATTTCTCCATTTCGAGAACCGCTTGCAAACGCCGAGGATCGATCTTTCCGGCCGCGCGGGCCAGAGCGACCAACTCGCCGACGGATTTCTCCCGTTTCTCGGGCCTGGGAATGTGGCGGGCGACGACCGCCGCCACGTCGCGGCCGGTTATCGGCTCGCCCTTCGACGTCAGCGCGAGAAGATCGTCGACGATCGTCTGCCGGGCGATGTCGGCCTTCTCGACGATGTCCAGCGCCTGACCTTCCGCGTCGACGAAGACCCTTCCGGCCGAGGCGGCGGTGGCCCTGGTCTTGGGGATGGTCAGCAGGGCCACGTCGGCGCGTTGCTTGACGTATCCGTCGATCAGCGCGGCGACGGCCTCTTCCTCGATGTGCTTGTCGCCCATCGTCGCCAGCACGTAGCCCTCGTAGCCGATCGCTTGCAGGGCGTCGGCGGCGATCTTGGCGGCGTGGCCGGTGCCGAGTTGCGGCTCCTGGTGGACGAAGAGCGCCTCGGGATGCTCCTTGCCGACTGTCTCGATCACCTGGTCCGGTTTCGCCCCGACGACGATCAGAAAGCGGCCGAACTTGCGGCGTTTGAGCACGGCGATTTGCCGATTGATGGCCGGCACGCCGTCGATCTCGAAACAGACCTTTACCGTGTCGCTGCCCATCCTGGTCCCTTTTCCCGCCGCCAGCAGAACGACCATCGACTGTTCGGGGATGTTGCGGTTGTTTTCCATGAGCGGTTTCCAGTGAATGAGTATTATCAAGTATAACACCGATGCGGCATACTCCGCGACCGGGGCGGTTCCGCGGTCGGGACTCGAACCTGCTGCTTTAACGTTTGTCCAGCAACAATCATGCTCTCCCTTTGGGAGAGGGGACTAATTTTGTAACCGTTTACAGGGGACTGTCCCGATTTTCGCGGTTCACCGCGAAAATGGGACTGTCCCCCTCGGCGGTGAAGGGGACAGGCGGTGAAGGGGACATGCACATTTTTCGCCCTTGAAAGGGCGAAAAAATGAGCCAGTCCCCGGTCCGTGAACGGTAACTTAATTTTTCAATTTCAAAACGCGTTCTGAGATGAGGGTGGTATGGTCTTGTTGGAATCCCCAGAATGAGTTTCTGTTGCGGAAAACCACTGTAGGGTGCGTGCTTGCACGCACCAGCTTGGTTTTGCCGCGAAATAAGGTGCGTGCAAGC
>JAFGLH010000020.1 GCA_016928165.1 Pirellulales bacterium
CTTGCACGCACCAGCTTGGTTTTGCCGCGAAATAAGGTGCGTGCAAGCACGCACCCTACGGATTTGGAGCTTTCCGCAACAGAAACTGAATATATTTTTCACAGTTGGGCCTTGCCGTTGTCCTGTTCCGCGGCAAGTTGCACCGCCTTCGACGGGCCGGCTTTCTCCAAGGCGTCCAACAGCATCTTCTGCGTGTAGCCGCCCCACAGAACGATCGGATGATTGGCGTCGCCGGCCGGGAAGATGGCGATCACCGGCACCTGCTTGCTGCCCAGCAACTCCAACATGGTCGTCACCTCGGGCGAGGCGTGGGTCCAGTCGGCGTGCAGCGCCGCGACGCCGTTGCGGCGCACGGCCGCGCGCGTCTTGGACGTATTCAAGACGAACTTCTCGAGCGTCTTGCAAGTCATGCACCAGTCGGCGGTGAAATCCACCAGCACCGTCTTTTCGGCGGCGATCAATTCGTCGAGAGCGCGGCGCGAGAACGGACGCCACTGTAATTGATCCTCGTCCCCGGCAATGGCGGCGACCTCGGCTCCGCCGCGCGCCGTTTGCACCGCGCGCTGGAAACGCTCGGCCGTCACCTCGGCCAGCCAGTCGAAAGCGACCAACCAAATGGCGCCGGCGAAGGCGGCAGCCGAAAGCCACGCCCGCGCCTTGCAGCCGAAGTCAGCCGTCGCCGCGACGCGGCCGATCCACCAGCAGGCTGCCCACAGTCCGAACAAAAACGCGACGGTCGGAACAATGTAAGCCCACGGAACCAAAGTCAGAAGGTAGGCGACGGTGCCCAACAGCACGAAGCCCATCGCCTGCTTGAAGGTCTCCATCCAGGCCCCCGGCTTGGGCAAGAAGCGAATCAAACCGGGAAAAACGCCGATCAGCAAGTACGGGCTGGCCATGCCGATGCCCGCGGAAAGGAACACGGCGTATGTCTTCAGCGGCGGTTGGCCGACCGTCCAGGCCAGCGCCGAGGCGAGAAACGGACCGCTGCACGGCGTGGCCAAGATGGTGGTCAACACGCCCTTGCAAAACGCCCCCACGCCCCCCTCGCGCTGCGAGAGGTCGTTTGCCTTGCCGGCGCCGAACAGGCCGGGAATCGGAATTTCCCATACGCCCAGCAGGCTCAGGGCCATCGTGAAAACCACCGCCGCCAGCGCCACGTTGAAGCCGGTGAAACTGAACAATTGCCCCCAGCCGAGGCTGAGAGAGACCGCCAGCCCGGCCAGCAGGACGAACACCGACATCATGCCCAACGAATACCAAAGGTTGAGCGCCAGCGCCCGCCGCCTGCTCTGGCCCGCCTGTTGAACGAACGAGAGAACTTTCAGTCCGATCACCGGCAATACGCAGGGCATGAGATTGAGGATCAGCCCTCCCAGAAAACCAAAGCACAAGATCGTCGTCAGCGGCGTCTCTTTTTGCTCTTCGTCGCCGGAGATTTCCAATGCCGTCGGCTGAAAAGCCGCGATCTTGTCGTCCGGGAGCGGGCGATCGATGGTTTCACGGACGGCTAGTACCGCCGGCTTCGCGCGAGCCGGTTCCTCTTCCGGAACGGCCGCTTGCGGCGCGTCGCTGTTGACCGACGACACTGACGACGGCGGGGCCGGCGCCGCGACCGGCGCCGCGGCCGCATTCGGCGCGAGTCTCGCTAGAAATGGAATTTCCTGCGGGGGAGAACAGCTATCGGGATTGCACGGCTGAACGCGGACGATTCCGCCGATCTCCAGCGCGGCCGGGTCCGCGCCCGGACGGACCTCGATCGGCGCCCGCCACTCCACCAGATCGTGATGGGTCTCCACGGCCAGATTATTGAAAGCCGGTTCGATCTTGCTGTCGGGAAGCGGCGCGGCGCGAAAATCTCCCAGCAAGCGGTACTCCGCCGAGGGATGCAGCTTGATTTCCGTAGGCAGCGGACCGCCGGGGGCTTGGGTTATCGAATAGATGTGCCACGTCGGCTCGATGCGGACCGATATCGTCAGCTCTCCGGCGCGATCGGCCGTCGAGGGAGTGAACTGGGCCGTTACCGCGACGACGGATTCTCGGGATGGGGGAGCCGCGCTGAATAAAGGCCCCTCCAACGCGTCGAAACCGTCGCCGGCCCGAGCCGTCCGGGGCGCGGCCAAGACCGTCAAGCACATCAAGACGGCGATTGCGACTCTGACTCTTGAAAATTGTACTGCTGCCACGCTTGGAACCCTTTCCTGTATCTATCCTTTCTTTTTCCGTAACCGTTCACGGACCGGCCCCCTTCACTGCCGAAGGGGACAGTCCCATTTTCGCGGTGAACCGCGAAAAGCGAGACAGTCCCCCGTGAACGGTTGCCTTTTTCCGGCTCGATCGACACGGTCCGCCCATTCGGATTGTGACCTTGCGGCGTCCGGCGTCATTTTACGCCGCGGCCTTGTCGAGGGCGCGCTCCAACTCTTTCTTCGATAGTACGCCCACGATGCGTTCCATGACTTTTCCGTTCTTGAAGATAATCAAGGTGGGTATGCTGTGTATTCCAAATGCGGAGGCGACGCCGGGGTTCTCGTCGACGTTCAGCTTGGCCGCCATCAACGCCCCGTCGCGCTCGGCCGCCACCTGCTCGACGATCGGGCCCACCGCGCGACACGGGCCGCACCACGGCGCCCAGAAATCCACCAACGTGAGCATCGGGGATTTCAGCACTTTCGACTTGAAATTTCGGTCCGAAAGATTGCGCAAATTTGACATTACATCGAATCCTTTCTTCGTGCTATCGCGTCGTGTTGCCGCGCTGCTTCTTGCCGTTTCCAAACAATCTCTTGAAAAACGCCGTCCGTTGAGGCGGCTTCTTTCCCTTTTCGGCCCGGGGAGGATCGAGCGGGGCCGGCCGACCGCCCGCGCCCTCGGCCGAAGGTTTGCCCGCCGGCCGCGCGGGCGCCGCGGTGGAACGGCCCGCCTCGTCGGCGGCCGTCCGGGAAGGAGCGGCCTGGGGCCGATCGGCGTCGGGTGCGCGCGCCGCAGTTTCTTTATCGAGAACTCCGGCATTGATAAATTCGCCGACTTCCCGCTGGTTCCTCGCTCCGATCAGTCGTTCGCTTCGCCACCCCGACGGCGTTGGATCGAAGCGGATCAGTTGCGGAATCGGCTTGCCGGCGGTCAACTTGGCCGCCACTTGCCGCTGTCGGTCGAAGTCCACGTAGGCGAAAACGACGTTTTTCAGCCCTCCCGCCTTCTCGACTTGAGGCAGAATGTTTTTTTGCATTGTTTGACAGGCCGCGCACCAGTTAGCGCCGATCAACACCACCAAGCGACGTTGACTTGCCGCGCTCTCTCGGCAAGCCGACTCGAAATCCGCTTGTATCGCCCCCACCGCGAGGACTTGCATCAATGCTGTCAAGACGACGGCAGTCATGGTAAATTCCCTGCCGGAAATATAAAAACGGCGCGCCGCCGGCGACAAGAGGCGGCGCGCGTCAGGTTGAAAGGAACGCACGCTAGGGGCGATTATCGGCCGAGAAGAATATATAACATTAGCGTTATATGACGCATATATTATTATGCGGCGGCCGGCCAGCGACCACCGGCGGCTTGTCCGGGTTCCAGGCAACCGTTCACGGGAGCTGGCCCGATTTTCGCGGTTCACCGCGAAAATGGGACTGTCCCCCTCGGTAGCGTTGAATGAAAGAGCGAAAAAAGGGCTTCGTCAACAGAATTTGCGGGGCAAAATAGGGTTTGCCGGCAATGTGTAACCGTTCACGGGCCGGGGACAGGCCCATTTTTCGCCCTTTCAATCGCGAAAAATGTGCCTGTCCCCTTCGCCAGCGAGGGGAACGGTTACAAAACGACTTGGCAGTCGCCCGGCGTTAGGTACAATAGAGTTGAATTAATGAGTTTCTGTTGCGGAAAACCACTGTAGGGTGCGTGCTTGCACGCACCAGCTTGGTTTTGCCGCGAAATAAGGTGCGTGCAAGC
>JAFGLH010000021.1 GCA_016928165.1 Pirellulales bacterium
CAGCCGCGTAGGCCCGATGCCCGTGGCTATCAACAGTTGGCGGAGAAAGAACACGATGGCCCCGATCCCGATGAGGACGAAGGGAATGATGAAAAACGTGCCGAACCAATCGGGCTTTGCCGACAGGTGGCCGTGAACGACGACCCCCAAAAAGACCGCCACCAGCCCGTTCCAAAACACGCAGAAGGCCAACGTGCCGAACAGCGTCCACGCCGCCGAGGCGCCGATCGGCAGGCGATATTTGAGTCTCGTGCCGGGGCTGTTGGTGATGTCGGCGCCGTCGGGCACGAAGGGACAACGGCGGTCGCCCTGGCCGCGGAGGCCGAGCAGGTTCCCCTCCACCCCATTACGCGAGCGGACCGAACGGCGCTCGGCCGACTTGCCCCAACCGATCATCGTATGAATCAATCCGCCGGCCCCGATGACAATGAATGAGATCGGCACGGCGAACGCCGGCCACAACCAACGCGGATATTGCCGCGTCAACACGACCTCGTAGGGGTCCGCCGGGTCGTACCAACAAGGATAAAGGTTGTTTTTCTCGGGCGCGTATATTTCATACAAATCGAGGACCGCCTCGGCGTCCCGGCGATTGTCGTATGTGGTCTTTTTAACGTCGTGGCCGGAAGAGCTGCGGATTTTCTCGTATTCGATATGCAGTTTGGGCCTGTATTCGGGGCCGCCGTTGTCTCGGACCTCTTCGACCTCTTTGTTGCGCACTTTGCAGGCGGCTTCCACGAACTCGTGGTTTACCCGCCAACGGGGCAAGACTTCGCCGCTAATAATCGAAACCAAAACAACGCATCCGGCCACGAAAAACAGGGCCGACAGCGCGGCCTCGAAGCCGAGTCCCCAGGCGGGCGTCCCGGTCCGCCAGTGCCCCCGTTTCTTGCCGTAGTAGCGAAAAGCTCGTACCAAGAGAAGTCCTCGGGGCGAATGTGGCACAGCCGCAATATAATTCTTTTACTCTTTAGCGGAATGAAACAATCATTCCTCGTTTCCGCGCGGAGAGCGTGGAAACCGGGCGGCGAAAATCGTCGCCTTGCATCGTTCCGTCGTTTACCGCGGCAACTGCGGGTCCGCCGACTTCTCGACCGCCGGCTGCCGGGGCGCCTTGCGGTTGAAGCCGATCGCCTCCAACGCAAGGTAGACTTCTTCCAGCGTTTTTTCGCCGAAGTTGGAAATGCTCAACAATTCTTCCCGCGTGCTGTTCAACAAGTCGCTGACCGTGAAAATCCCTCGTTCTTCGAGGCAGTTGGTCGTGCGGACGGACAATCCAATCTCCGCCGTGCTCATCTCCAGCTTGTCGGTGAGATCCTTGGCCAACGTGTCGGCGGCGCGAATCGGAATTCGGGTGCTCATGGGCTCCCTCCCAAGTTGGTGTGATTGCGAAATGGACATCGGACATCGGCGGCATAGTATAACAATTTTCGCGATTTCCGGTAGTAGTGCATGTCCACGGCGATACAAACTTGTGTTTGCAGTCGCCTTCTCCGATCAGATTGCGTATACTGTCCCGGATGCTCGACGGACTTACAGACGCACAGCGCGAGGCCGTTACCCACTTCGAGGGGCCGCTATTGATACTCGCCGGACCGGGGAGCGGGAAGACCAGGGTCGTCACGCACCGCGTCGCATGGCTGCTCGGCCAAGACGTTCCGGGCCGAAACATCCTCGCCTTGACCTTTACCAACAAGGCCGCCGACGAAATGGGACGCCGAATCGAGCGGCTCGCCGGCGACCCTTCGGTCTGGGTCGGTACGTTCCACCGCTTCTGCGCCCGATTGCTGCGTAAATATGCGCAATTTGTGGGCTTGCAGGACAATTACACAATATACGACGTTGACGATGGCCTCAAAGCCCTCCGCCAGGCAATTGCCCGGCTAAAAATCGACAAGGACCGCTTTTCGCCGGAGACGATCGCCAAGGGGATCAGTTGGGCGAAGAACAACCTGATTTCGCCCGAGCAGTACCAGCCGCGGCCGGGCTACGCCCTGGGCAACGTGGTGCAGGCCGTCTACCCGCTCTATCAACGGCAGTTGGCCGCCTCGAACGCCGCCGATTTCGACGACCTCCTCTACCACGTCGCCGCCATACTACGCGAGAACCCGGAAATCAGGGCGAGCCTCGACGAGCGATACCGCTTCGTGCTGGTGGACGAATACCAAGACACCAACCTGGCCCAATACGCCATCGCCCGCGCGCTGTCGGTCGATTATCCGAACCTGGCGGTCACGGGCGATCCCGACCAGTCGATCTACGGCTGGCGGGGCGCGAACCTCAACAACATCCTCGAGTTCGAGCGCGATTATCCCAAGGTCCACGTCGTTCGGCTGGAACAAAATTACCGCAGCACGCAGCGGATACTCGGCGCGGCCGCCTCGTTGATCGCGCACAACGTCCGCCGCAAGGAAAAAGGGCTGTTCACCGAAAACGGCCCCGGCGCGCCGGTGCGACTGACGACCTACGCCACGGGAAAGGACGAGTCGCAGGGCATCGCCGCCTACATCTTCGAGCAGGTCCGCGCCGGGCGGCGCCGGCCGCGCGACTTCGCCGTCTTCTATCGGATCAACGCCCTCAGCCGCTCGTTGGAGTTCGCCCTGCGCGAGTTGGGCATCCCGTACCAAATGGTCAACGGCCTGGAGTTCTTCCAACGCAAGGAGATCAAGGACGTATTGGCCTACTTGCATCTGTTGAACAATCCGCGCGACGAGGTGGCCCTGCTGCGGGTGATAAATACTCCGCCGCGGGGGATCGGACGGACGACCATCGACCGGCTTTCGGATTATGCCGCGCGGAACGCCCTTTCGCTGTTGGAAGCGGCACGGCGGGCGAAGGATATCTTGCCGCTCGGCACGCGGCCGGCGGCATTGCTGACGAAATTCGTACAGCTCTTCGACCGCCTCGCGGCCGCGGCCGGCGGGCCGATCGAGGAAATCGTCGGACTCGTGCTGAGCGAAACCGGCTACCAGCGGCGGTTGCAGGAATCGGAAGACGAGGACGACCTGCAACGGCTGGCCAACATCGAGGAATTGCTGACCGTCGCCCGCGACTTCGACGAACGCCACGAAGGCGCGGGCAACTTGGAGGCATTCATCGAGGAAACCTCGTTGGTCAGCGACACCGACGCCTGGGAAACCGAGGCCGACCGGGTGACGCTGATGACCCTGCACGCCTCAAAGGGGCTTGAGTTTCCGGTCGTCTTCATCACGGCGGTCGAGGAGGGCCTTTTGCCGCACGAGCGGAGCCGCGAGCGGACCGAGCAGCTCGAGGAGGAGCGGCGGCTGATGTTCGTCGGAATCACCCGCGCCCAGCAGGAACTGCTCATCAGCCTGGCCCGCTGCCGCGACTTCCGCGGTCAACGCAAGCTGACCGTCCCCAGCTCGTTTTTGATGGAGTTGCCTCGGGAAGATATGGATTGGGAGTTTCCCGCGTCGGAGGATCGCGTCGACGATATGTGGGATGGCATAGACCAACGGCGCGAACAATGGAACGTTCAAGAGGCGGATGAACAAATAGATAGTGAGGCAGTCGATAAAACGGTTGGCGCTGCGGTTCATCCGCCGCGCCAACGTCGAAGAGACGGTCGCGGCTTTGTGCCGGGCCTGACCACCGCCGCGGCGTTGGCCAACGGCGGCCGGCCGCCGTCGCCCGACCGGCCGGACGATTTTCGCCAAGGGATGCTGGTGGTCCATCAGTTGTACGGCCTGGGCCGCATCGCGGCCATCAGCGGCAGCGGGTCGGGGCGAAAGGCGACGGTCGATTTCCGACCCCCGGCCGGACGCAAACAATTCCGCCTCGCCGAAGCCAAGCTGCATCCGCTGGGGAAACAAAAGAAAAAGTAGGTCAGGTATTCCGTACCTGACATGGAAGAAATGAGTCAAAACATGATCTCTGGCGGAAAAATCCGAAAACGAATACCATGTCAGGCACGGAGTGCCTGACCTACAATAATAAAGCCGCTCAATACTCTCAAATCAGGAGAATTCACAATGGTATCTCGCAGGGAATTTCTGGCCGCCTCGGCCGCCGCGTTGGTCGTGGGCAAAACGTTGCTGGCCGACGAACTAAAAAACGAACGGAAAAACATGCGTCCCCGCTGCTACTTCGACATGACCGCCGACGGCAAGAAGCTGGGCCGAATCGTCTTCGAGCTGCGCGGCGACGTGGTTCCCAAGACGGTCGAGAACTTCCGCGCCCTCTGCACCGGCGAAAAGGGATTCGGCTACAAAGGGAGCATCTTCCATCGGGTCATCCCCGGTTTCATGTGCCAAGGGGGCGACTTCACGAACCACAACGGCGCCGGCGGAAAGTCGATCTACGGCCGCACGTTCGCCGACGAAAACTTCAAACTCATGCACACCGGCCCCGGCATCCTCAGCATGGCCAACGCCGGCCCCGACACCAACGGCTCGCAGTTCTTCATCTGCACGGCGAAAACTCCCTGGCTCGACGGCCGCCACGTCGTCTTCGGCTCGGTCGTCGAGGGAATGAACGTGTTGAAAAATGTCGAGAAACTCGGCTCTCAATCGGGCGCCACCCGGGCGAAGATCGTCATCGCCGATTGCGGCGAAATCAAGGACGAGCCGAAGTAGTTTCTGTTGCGGAAAACCACTGTAGGGTGCGTGCTTGCACGCACCAGCTTGGTTTTGCCGCGAAATAAGGTGCGTGCAAGC
>JAFGLH010000144.1 GCA_016928165.1 Pirellulales bacterium
GGGTGCGTGCCTGCACGCACCTTATTTCGCGGCAAAACCAAGCTGGTGCGTGCAAGCACGCACCCTACAGTGGTTTTCCGCAACAGAAACTATTTAGGTAGTTTGGGGTGTTGTATCTTCCATATTACCAGTATTTGGTGGCTGCCGCCTTTTTTACCTTATAATTGGGTAATCGGTAGTATTCACGCACCAAGCCTTCGGGGGGTGAGATGGGATGGTGGCATGCCGTCATGGTCGTGGGACGCACCATGCGAATCGCGGTCATGTTGAGCATCATGCTGGGGGGGTTCTTTTTCGTGAAAAGCATGAAAAAGGGCCCTGTTTCGACGTTGACCGGCAAGATCGGCATGTTGGCCGGCGCGAACAACAACATTGCCATGCCCATGCCGCTCGACGCGGCCGGCGATGAAGATCTGCTCGCCGCCATAAAATTGCCCGGCCTGCACAAACCATCGCGGAACGAATTGCCATTGCCTCATCCCGGCGTAGAGCCGGCCATAACGCTCCTTCGCAGAAGCACTTTTCAACCGCAAGCCGATCACGAATACCAAGTGCGCATCGGCGATGGCGAGCACGCCGTGTATCGTTGGCTGCCGCTGGAAAACGGCGCAAACGTAAAGATGAAGGCATATTGGTATCCGCCCGGCGACGGACACGGCCCCTGCATCCGATTCCGGGATTATTATACCGAGCACTTGATCGACTTGGACAAGCGGAAGACCTACCTGTTGATTCGCTATGCGGGCCGGGTCTTCGCCGGCGAGATATCCGAGAGCGATCCGGGCTATTTGACCAGCACCGCCCGCGGCCCCGACGGCGAAGAGAAGATTCGCGTCTACGTCGGGGGCAACGAGGCCGCCAACATCACCCATACCGCCTTGGCTTCCTCGCCCGGCGCTTACTTCGGCGGCATAGAAATCCGCCCTTCCTCATTGAAGTTCATTCCCGCTCCAGGGAAATAGCCTCCCACCCCCCCGTCGGCGTGCATTGCGGAGAACTTTCCCGCGCGGTAAGTTATTTGATTCCTTGTGTCGCAAGGAGGATACAAGGCCGGTAATCGTACACGGGGCGTTCACAGGGGCCTGTCCCGATTTTCGCGGTTCGCGGCGAAAATAGGACTGAACCCCTCAACGGTGGAGGGGACAGGCCCGTGAACGGTTTCCAAGGCCGCAATGCCGAGATTAGAGCAGTTTTATCAATCGAGATAGAGGAGATCGACCGTGGAAGAGAGACGCTTTGTGACCGTCGACGGCAATGAAGCGACGGCCAACGTCGCCCATATGTGCAACGAGGTAATGGCGATATACCCGATCACGCCATCGTCGGGGCTGGGCGAGATGCCCGACGCCTGGGCGGCGGCCGGACGAAAAAACATCTTCGGCTCCGTGCCGCACGTGGTCGAGATGCAGAGCGAGGCGGGCGCGGCCGGTGCGGTCCACGGCTCCGTGCAGGCCGGGGCGCTGACGAGCACCTTCACCGCCTCGCAGGGCCTGCTGCTGATGATCCCCAACATGTTCAAGATCGCCGGCGAGTTGACGCCCACGGTCTTCCACGTGACTGCCCGAACCATCGCCACCCACGCCCTGTCGATCTTCGGCGACCACAGCGACGTGATGGCGTGCCGCTCGACCGGCTTCGCGCTGCTTGCCTCGGCCTCGATCCAAGAGGCGCAGGACATGGCGCTTATCGCGCAGGCGGCCACGCTCGAGGCCCGCGTGCCGTTTATCCACTTCTACGAAGGCTTCCGCATCTCGCACGAGGTGAACAAGATCGAGCAAATCGCCGAGGACGACGCCCGGGCGATGATCGACATGGACTTGGTGGCCGCCCACCGCGAGCGCGCCCTCTCGCCCGAACGGCCGAAGCTCCGCGGCACGGCCCAAAACCCGGACACCTTCTTCCAGGCCCGCGAGGCGTGCAACAAGTATTACGACGCATGCGCGGCGATCGTGCAGAAGCACATGGACAAGTTCGCCAAGCAGGTCGGTCGGCGGTATCGCCTGTTCGACTATATCGGCGCGGCGGACGCCGAGTGGGTGATCGTCATCATGGGCTCCGGCGGCGGGGTGGTCGAGGAGACCGTGGAACACCTCGTGGGCAAGGGCGAGAAGGTCGGCGTGGTCAAGGTCCGTTTGTATCGGCCCTGGGACAGCCAGGCGTTTTTGGCCGCGTTGCCGAAATCGGCGAAAAAGATCGCCGTCCTCGATCGCACGAAAGAACCCGGCGCGGTCGGCGAGCCGCTCTATCTGGACGTCGTCACGACGCTGACCGAAGCAGGACGGTTTGGCAGCCTGTCCCAAGTCATCGGCGGCCGATACGGACTCTCCTCGAAGGAGTTCACACCCGCCATGGTCGCCGGCGTGTTCGACGAACTCGACAAGCCGCGGCCGAAACGGATGTTCACCGTCGGCATCGAGGACGACGTGACGAATATCAGCATCGACTACGACCGCGACTTCTCGACCGAAGGGGACGACGTGGTGCGGGCGGTGTTCTTCGGGCTGGGCAGCGACGGCACGGTCAGCGCCAACCGCAATTCGGTGAAGATCATCGGCGAAAACACGCCGCTGCACGCCCAGGGCTATTTCGTCTACGACTCGCGCAAGGCCGGCTCGGTCACCACCTCCCACGTCCGCTTCAGCCCGCGGCCGATCAAAGGTTCCTACCTGGTCCACAAGGCCAACTTCGTGGCCTGCCACCAGTTCCACTTTCTCGAACGGATCGACGTGCTGTCGATGGCCGTTCCCGGAGCGACGTTCCTGCTGAACAGCCCCTATCCGGCCGATCAGGTGTGGGACCGCCTGCCCGCCGAGGTGCAGAAGGAAATCATCGACAAGAAGCTGAAGTTTTACGTGATCGACGCCTACCACGTCGCCCGGGAGACGGAAATGGGCGTGCGAATCAACACGATCATGCAGACCTGCTTCTTCAAGCTGGCGAACGTCATTCCGGCCGACGAGGCCATTGATCGGATCAAGGACGCCATCAAGGCGACCTACGGCAAGAAGGGTGGCGGCAAGATCGTCGAGCGCAACAACGCCGCGGTCGACGCCTCGCTGGCCGCCCTGCACGAAGTGAAGTATCCGGCCAAGGCCACCTCCAAGTTGCACATGACTCCGCCGGTGCCGGACCATGCCCCGGCGTTCGTCAAGGACGTGCTGGGGACCATGATCGCCTATCGCGGCGACGAGTTGCCGGTAAGCGCGTTCAGTTGCGACGGCACCTTCCCCACCGCCACGACGCAATACGAAAAGCGGAGCGTCGCCCAGGACATTCCCATCTGGGATCCGAACATCTGCACTCAGTGCGGGTTCTGCTCGTTGGTTTGCCCCCACGCGGCGATCCGCATGAAGGCGTTCGATCCTGCCCTGCTGGCCAAGGCGCCGGAGGGATTCAAGGCGACCGACTACAAAGGCAAGGAGTTTCCCGGCTGGAAGTTCGTCGTGCAGGTGGCGCCGGACGATTGCACCGGCTGCGGACTATGCATCGAATCGTGTCCGGCGAAGGACAAAGAGCGCGTCAAACACAAGGCGGTCGATATGGAGCCGAAGCTCGACCACCTGGAGCGGGAGCGGGCCAACTGGGACTTTTTCCTCACCCTGCCCGAGGTGGACCGCTCGCGGGTCAAGCAAGATACGATCAAGGGATCGCAGCTTTTGCGTCCCTTGTTCGAGTTCTCCGGGGCCTGCGCCGGCTGCGGCGAGACGCCCTACGTGAAGCTGCTGACGCAATTCTTCGGCGACCGGATGCTGATCGCCAACGCCACCGGCTGCTCGTCGATCTACGGCGGCAACCTGCCCTGCACGCCCTATTGCCAGAACGCCGAGGGTCGCGGCCCCTCCTGGTCGAACTCGCTGTTCGAGGACTCGGCCGAGTTCGGCTTCGGCTTTCGCCTGGCGGTCGACCAGCAGGTGGATTACGCCCACGTGCTGTTGAGACGGCTGGCCTCCGAGTTGGGCGACGAGTTGGTCCGGTCGATCATCGACTGCAAGCAGGAGAACGAGGAGGAAATATTCGCCCAGCGCGAGCGGGTGGCCGAGCTGCGGAAACGGCTGGCGAAGATCAATTCGCCCGACGCGAAGAACCTGTTGGCCTCGTCCGACTACCTGATTCGCAAGAGCGTTTGGAGCTTCGGCGGCGACGGCTGGGCCTACGACATCGGCTTCGGCGGCGTGGACCACGTGTTGGCTTCCGGCCGCGACCTGAACATACTCGTGTTGGACACCGAGGTCTACTCGAACACGGGCGGGCAGGCGTCGAAATCGACCTTCCGCGGCGCGGTGGCCAAGTTCGCCGCCGCCGGCAAGCCCGGCTGCAAGAAGGACCTCGGCCTGATCGCCATGTCCTACGGCAACGCGTTTGTCGGCTCGATCTCGCTGGGGGCCAACCCGATGCACGCCATCCGCACGATCCGCGCGGCCGAGTCGTTTCGCGGCCCGTCGCTGCTGATCGCCTTCTCGCACTGCATCGGCTGGGGCATCGACATGATGCAGGGAATGAACATCCAGAAGGAGGCGGTGGCCTGCGGCTACTGGCCGCTGTGGAGCTTCGACCCGCGCGACGAGGAACAGCCGTTCAAGCTGGTCAGCAAGCGTCCGACCAGTCCGTTCAAGGACTTCGCCTTGAAGGAGGCCCGCTTCGCCATGCTGGCCCGCTCGCGGCCCGAGGACTCGGCCCGGCTATTGGCCCTCGGCCAGCAGGACATCGACAGGCGTTATCATTATTACGAGCAGTTGGCCGGCGTGGACCGGTCGGCGGTCGTCGAGTCCGCCGCGGCGGAATCCGGCGGCAACGGCGAGACGAAAGCCAAGGAATCAAAGGAGGTGGAAGCGTAGACCAAGCGCCACGCTTGCAGAATTGATGGAAGCCACATTGCCACCTTTCGCATGGTTTGATAGGCTTGGCGAGAAATCTACGCGATTACCTGACAGTCAGTGAGGCGGCCGATTTTCTTGGGGTATCCGCCGCTACGCTGCGCAATTGGGATCGGGCGGGGAAGGTCGGTGCTATTCGCCAGCCGGTCAACGGCTACCGCTTATATCGCAAGGAAGCCCCGTCGAGTCTTGTGGAAAAGGTGAAAAATGGACTTAACGGAAGGGCTGGCGTTTGACTACGCAACGGAACGCATCGGGCAATCGCGCATCATTCACGCCGATTGTTTGGAGTGGCTTAGCCGTCTTTCTGAGAATGCGTTACACGCGATTGTGACCGATCCGCCCTACGGCGTGAAAGAATACGATCTTGACCAGCTTGAAAAACGCGCCAACGGCAAGGGTGGCATTTGGCGCATCCCGCCGTCATTCGACCGGGCGCCCATGTTTTCATTGCAACCAACGCTTTCATCTCTCAACTGCTCTACACGGCCCTTGTCGATAGCGGCTTGGAATTTAGAGGGGAGATAATTCGTTTCTGTTGCGGAAAACCACTGTAGGGTGCGTGCTTGCACGCACCA
>JAFGLH010000022.1 GCA_016928165.1 Pirellulales bacterium
CCCTCGGCGGTGAAGGGGACAGGCACATTTTTCGCCCTTGAAAGGGCGAAAAAATGAGCCAGTCCCCGGTCCGTGAACGGTTACCGGGGACGCAGCTAGTTTTCGGGATTTGGATATGTTCAACGGAACGTGAGGGGGAGTATTCTCTCATTCATACCTCCCTCACCCCCAACCCCTCTCCCGCAAGCGGGCGAGGGGAGTATTCAGTTCATGCCGCCCTCACCCCCGACCCCTCTCCCGAAAAGCGGGAGAGGGGAGCTTTTTCACTGCATTAACAGCAGGCTCAGCGCCATCAGCAACATTCCGGCAATCAGGCCGAGTATGCTGTCGTGGCCTTTGCCGTATGCGCGGCTGGTTGGCAGCAGTTCGTCGAGGCTGATGTAGACCATGATTCCGGCCACTCCGCCAAACAGAATCCCCATGACGTTCGCCGGCATGGGACTGCCGTCGCCGACCGCGAAGATCAAGGCCAGATAGGCGATTGCCGCCCCGATCGGTTCGGCAAGTCCGCTGAGCAGCGAATAGAAGAACGCCTTGCCGCGCTGCCCGGTGGCATAGAAGATGGGCACCGAGACGCTGATACCCTCGGGTATGTTGTGTAGGGCGATGGCGAAGGCGATGGCCACGCCGAGTCCGGGATCCTTTAGGGCGGCGACGAACGTGGCCAGCCCCTCGGGAAAATTGTGGATGCCGATTGCCAGGGCCGTGAAAAGCCCCATCCGCATCAGTTTGTGGTTGTGTAAGGTGAAAGCCGTCGATTTCTCATTGCGATCTGGGGCCGCCGTGAAATCGGGCCAGGGGGCCGAGGGATCGTGCAGCGGGGCGGTCTCCCGCTCCGTGTGCAGTTCGTGCGGGTTCTCGGCCGTGGGGATCAGCGAATCGATCAGGCCGATCAGCGCGATGCCGCCGAAAAACGAGGCGGCGTTGATCCAGTTCGCCCAATAATCGCCGTATGCTTCCGCCAGCGCGTTTTGCCCCTTGAAAAAAATCTCCACGAAAGAGACGTAGAGCATCACGCCGGCCGAGAAGCCTGTGGAAACGGAGAGGAAGCGAAAATTCGTCCGCTTGGCGAAAAAGGCGATGGCGCTGCCGATGCCCGTGGCCAGACCGGCCAGCGCCGTCAGGGCAAGTGCATACCAGACGTTCGACATGCCGAACATTCTACCACGGCGCGGAAGCGGAACAAGGGATCATTCTCATTCTGAGCGCGGCGAAGTTGTTGGGGTGGCAATTCAACCGCCACCCCATCCTCAGGTGCGGATAAACCGGATCAGCGTTGCTCGGCCGCTTCCATCTCGAATGGGATTCGGCGCAACAAGGCGTCGGTCGCCAACCGAGCGTCGTGCTCCATTTGCGACGAAGGGAGCTTGAATCCGCTCGCCGCCAGCAGTCCGTCGAGGTCCGCGATGGCCCGATCGGTCAATGCGCTTATCGTCGGCAAGTCCTCGATCCTTCCGGTCAAAAAGGCGTTTGCCAATTGGTCGTTGGACGATATTTTAGCGGCGTCGGGTTGCTTGCCGTCGCGTCCAAATCGCCAACCAACAGCTACGGCCGCCAGCAGACATGCGGCCGTCAACAGGATCGCCAGCCCGCGCCGGCGGCGGCCGGCGCCGCGGCTGTCAACGGCGATGGGCGCCCCTTCCGCTTGCCCGTTCACAACCGAGCGGAGGATTCGCCGGTGCAGCGATTCGGAGAACTGCGGCCGGGATTCGAGCGCTTCGCGCCGAAGTTGTTCGGCTACGGTCTGATCGTCCGCTTGGTAAAGCTCGGAACGGTTTATTCTTTTATCCATGACTTGTCCCCACTTTCTCGACGGCTTGAGCGGGAGTTGCCCCGTGCCGTGCCGCGTATTGCCGTGCCAGCAAGGGTTTAAGCCGTTTCCTCGCGCGAAACAACGTTACTTTAACCGAGGCGACGGAACACCCCAACACCAGTGCGATTCCCCGGACCGGCATGTCTTCGACGTAGTGGAGCCACAAGGCGGTCGTTTGCTCTTCCGAGAGGACGTCGGCGGCCAGGTCCCACAGGCGCCGGCGTCCCTCGGCGGCGATCATCGCCTCCAACGGTTCCGCTTCCGGCGAGGGCGTCGCTTCCATGCTAAGCGGTTCGACCGCCGGCCGCGCGCGTCGATGTTGGTTGATGCTCGCGCGGCGGGCGATCGTGAACAGCCATGCCGAAAAGGTCCACCGCGGCCGATAGCGGTGCAGGTTTTCGTAGGCCCGCAAAAACGTCTCTTGCGTCAAGTCCTCGGCGTCGGCGTTCGCGCCGCGATGTCGCAAAAAGTGCAATACCGGCGTCTGGAACCGCCGCAAGAGCAAATCGAAGCTTTGCGCGCAGCCCCGCTGCGCCCGACAGGCGAGTTCCTCGTTGCTGATCGTCGTTTCGGTGGTATGTGCCATCTGTAGCACGGCCGCCCTCGGCTGTGTCGTAAGTGCGTTAGCCGTGCAACACGGCCGAGGGCAGCCGTGCTACAAATACAAGGTTGGGGAGGCAGCATAACTGCCTCCCCAACGAAAGCAAACCTGCTGCCCCAACGAAACCACCCCGACGGAATACACACCATTCGATTCGGCTATTCCGCGTCGTTGCCTTCCTCATTCTCGGTCGTGTTCAGCCCGGCGCCGAGGCGCAATTTCATGCGGTCCCGGTGCGGTGCGCTTTTTTTATCTCCTTCATCTTTTTTAGATGGTTCCAAACCTTCTCCGCCGGCGCCCGCCATTCGACCTCTATTACCTTTCCCTTAATGTCGATGTCCAATGCGTCGATCAATTCCAACGCCTCGGAGTCGTCGCCGTTGACCATCGCCGCCATTGCTCGCGCGCCTTCGACGACGGTCTTTATCTGCCGGGCCAATTCGGGCTTTTTCACGCACATTCTTGCCACGAGGAACGAATCTCCGCCTTTCTCCCCGATGGCCAACGCGATGGAATCGATTTGTTTCACCATGGGCGACTTGCACGGCAGGTCTTTCGCTTCCGCCAAATCGACGGCGCGGGCCAGGAACATCGTGCCCTCGGCGACCGGAACGGTCAGCGGCGATTTCTTGCCGGCCAGGTTTGGAGACGTGCCGTCAAGCACGTCCAGGGCGGTCTTAACTTCGTCGATCGAGCCGCCGAAGAGGATCACGTCGGGCCGGTAGAACACGCCGGTCATGTCGCGTTCGTGTTTCTTTCCCTCGCGGTGCCGCCAGGTGTGAAGCCGATACTGGCCATAGGTCTCTCCGCGGTGCCCTGGGGCCTTGCGGGCCTTGTCCAGAAGAAACTCTTGATCGACCTTGGCGTGGACGATCACCACGCCGGTGTCTTTCTTGATCTTCGTGCCGTAGAGGGTTATACCGTGCACGTCGGCGCAGGGATTGAAGTTCCACACCGCGCGGATCATTTCCAGATGTTCCACGGCCTTGGGGTGTTTTTCCCGCCAATGTTCGCGGACCTTGTCGGCCACGGCGGACGTTCGCATGGCATCGACGTCCAGGTGGGCCACCCATTTCGCGTCGGCGGCGATTTGTTCGAGTTCCAGCGGCTCGGCCCGCACGGCGCCGGCCAGACACAAAACGGCGGCAATCGCCAGTCCAAAATAGACTCTCATTTTTCACCTCATTGTTAAAAATGTATTGTAAACGACCCGCATTGCAGATGTATACGCTCCGCCGGGACGATTGGTTACACAAAGTAGCACGGATTTCAATCCATTTCCCGGAAATCACGATTCAAGTTATCGCCAATCGGACCAAACGCACGGAGTAAGCGGGAACGGAATAAATTCCAAGCGGCGAAGGGGACAGGCACATTTTTTCGTCCTTGAAAGGGCGAAAAAATGAGCCTGTCCCCAGTTCGTGAACGGATGCAATTCCGTTCTACCAGGATTGTCACCCCCTTAACCGGGTGTAACGCTTTTGGTAAACTGCGGCCTGAAAGCCTAATTTGTTTCTGTTGCGGAAAACCACTGTAGGATGTGTGCTTGCACGCACCAGCTTGGTTTTGCCGCAAAATAAGGTGCGTGCTTGCACGCACCCTACGGATTTGGAGCTTTCCGCAACAGTAACTAATTTCACCCGTTTTTCGAGGGGCGCCCACTTTTCATACAGGGAGCTGTTCAATGTCCGGTTGGGACTGGGGGATGATCGGCCTGTATTTTATGGCCTTGATGGGGCTTACCTGGTACTGCGTCCGCAAGGGGCGCGACACGGCCGACGACTACTTCCTCGCCGGACGCAACCTGGGTTGGTTCATAGTCGGGGCCTCGATCTTCGCCTCGAACATCGGCTCGGAACACCTGGTCGGGCTGGCCGGCTCGGGCTGCACCGACGGCGTGGCGATGGCCCATTACGAATTGCACGCCTGGTGCCTGCTGATCCTTGGCTGGGTGATGGTGCCCTTCTACATGCGGTCGAAGGTGTTCACCATGCCCGAGTTCCTCGAAAAGCGGTTCAGCCCAGCCAATCGCTGGATACTCTCGCTGATCTCGCTGGTGGCCTACGTGCTGACAAAGATCGCGGTGGGCATTTTTGCCGGGGGGATCGTTTTCTCCGTTCTTTTGCCGGAGTTGCGATTCGGCCCACTGAACAGCTTTTGGATCGGCTCGATATTGGTGATCGTGCTTACCGGGGCGTATACGGTCCTCGGCGGATTGCGGGCGGTGGCCTACACCGAGGCCCTGCAAACGCTGGTGCTGATCGTCGGCTCGATTCTGGTGACGATTTTTGGTTTACAGGCGTTGGGAGGCTGGTCGGAGCTACGGTCGATCTGCGGCTCCGAGATGTTCAATCTCTGGCGGCCGCTGGTGCCCGAGGGAGTCGAGGCCGCTTGGGCGCCGGTCAAGGAATCGGGCCGCATGGCCTGGTACTTCAACGACAACTATCCGTGGTTGAGCATGTTGGTCTGCGCGCCGGTGGCGGGTCTTTGGTATTGGTGCACCGACCAGTACATCGTGCAGCGCGCCCTGGGCGCTCCAAGCGAGACGGAGGCCCGCCGCGGCTCGATCTTCGCCGCCATGTTGAAGCTGCTGCCGGTATTCATTTTCATCATCCCCGGCATGATCTGTTTCGCCCTGGCCTCCAGCGACAAGATTCCCGCCATCGGTGAAGCGATGATGCGGGACGGCCATATCATCCGCGACAAGGCACAGGCGGCGTTTCCGCTGCTGGTGGCGAACGTCTTGCCGGTGGGCGTGCGGGGGATCGTCGTGGCCGGGCTGCTGGCCGCGTTGATGAGTTCGTTGGCCGGCGTGTTCAACGCCTCCGCCACGCTTTTTACAATGGACTTCTACTCGCGCTTGCGGCCGAACACTTCCCAGCACCGCCTGGTCTGGATCGGACGGATCGCCACAATGGCAATGGTCTTGATCGGGCTGGCCTGGATACCCGTCATCGAGGGAGGGCGCGGTCTGTACGACTATCTGCAAACCGTACAGGCCTATTTGGCCCCGCCGATCTTCGTCGTTTTCTTCCTGGGCGTTTTCTGGAAACGGCTCAACGGCAAGGGCTGCCTGGCGGCGCTGGTCGTCGGCTTCATCATGGGGCTGGTCCGGCTGGCCGTCGATACGCCGGTCAAGCTGGCGTGGTTCGGCCGCGACGCCAACGACGCGCCCATCGGCTACGCGAAAAACTCGTTGTTGTGGATCGTCAACAACACCTTCTTCCAATACTACAGCATCTTGATCCTGCTGGTCTGCATCGGAGTCATGGTATTGGTGAGCTATCTGACTCGGGCGCCGGACTACGAGCAAATATCCGGCCTGACGTTCGGCACGCTCAGCGACGAGCAGCGGCGGCGGAGCCGGCACAGTTGGGGCGCCGGCGACGTGATCGCCTCGGCGGCCGTGTTGGCGGCGATCGTCGCGGCGTATCTGTACTTCACCGGTTGAGACAGTTCACTTGCCGATGCAGAACCGGCCGAATATCCGCTCCAACACGTCGTCGGTGTATACCGCGCCGACGACCTTTCCCAACTCCGCCAAGGCGAGTCTGATTTCCGCCGCAGACAGTTCTTCTTGCCCGGCCGAGGCCGTCCGCCGGGCGCGATCGACGCACTCGCCGACCGTTCGCAGCGAGTCGCGGCAGCGGACGGCCGTCTCGACTACCGTCTCGCACCGGCCGGCCCTTGCGAGCAATACGCGGCGCCGAACCTCGCCTCGCAGCCGTTCAATGCCCTCTCCGGCAACGCTGCTGGTTTTCAGGGCGGGACAATCCAAATAGTAGTCCCCAGACAGGTCGCACTTCGTCAGCACGACGATCTGCCCGCGATCGGACGCCTCTTGCAACCGCGATCTTTCCCATTCGTCCGGCGGTCGGGTCGAGTCGACGCACAAGACCCGAACGTCGGCCGCGCGCGATTGCTCGGCGGCCGCCGATTGGGCGGCGGAATCAACGGGATGCGAAAACTCAAGCGGGTTCGTTGATTGGCCGGCCGTGTCGATCAAGCGGCACTTCACGCCGTCGAGGTCCAACTCCGCGACGAGGTAATCCCGCGTCGTGCCGGGCAACTCGCAGACCAACGCCGAGCGATCGGCCGAAAGGGCGTTGAACAGGCTGCTCTTGCCCACGTTGGGAAGCCCGACCAGGACCACGCTCTGCAAATCGACCGATTCGCCGCGGGACGCCATTCGGGCAAGCGTATTTTCGATAATTGCCGCCGCCGCGGCCAGCCGGGCGAGCAACTCGTCGCGCTCGATAAAGGGGACGTCCTCGTCGGCGAAGTCGAAGCCGGCCTCCAAGTGCGACAGCAGGTCGAGGAGCGATTCCCGCAACTCGTGGAGCGGAGAGGCCAGCCCGCCGGCCAGTTGGCGCAGGGCGACGTCCAACTCGCGCCGGTCCGCGGCGTCGATCACTCCCAAGACGGCTTCCGCTTGAGAAAGATCGATCCGGCCGGAGAGGAACGCCCTCAGTGTGAACTCGCCTGGACCGGCCGGGCGAACTCCGGCCGTCGCCAGCGAACGCAATACGACTTGCAGCAGCGGCGGCGAGCCAATCGCGTGGATTTCCGCCACCGGCTGGCCGGTGTAGCTCCTCTTGTCCGGCCAGAGAAACACCTCGCAGGCCAAGGGCGAAGCGAGGTCGTCGAGATGGAGCGAGCCGGACGCCGCGCGGGGATGGGACGGTTCGGCCAACGGAAGCCGGTCGTCGCCTCGAAAGAAGCGGGCGACGCGGCCGATCGCATCGGGGCCGCTGACGCGCACGATCCCTCGGGCCGCGCATCCCGGCGGAGAGGCAACCGCGGCGATCGTATCGTCCAAAGGGTACATCATCCCGCAGACCGGTTCTAGACCCGGCATGATTACTTTGAGACTCTAACAACACTCCTCTTTCCCGCCATGCGGGAGAGGGGCCGGGGGTGAGGGCGGATTGGATTGCATCGTCAACTTCCGATGTTTGCAACCGTTCACAGGGGACTGTCCCGATTTTCGCGGTTCACCGCGAAAAGGGGACTGTCCCCCTCGGGGATAAAAGAGGCAGGCACATTATTCGCCCTTGAAAGGGCGAAAAAATGAGCCAGTCCCCGGCCCGTGAACGGTTACCAATGTTTTTCAGCCGATCGGCCCTCGCCCTTACCCTTTCCCAATGGGAAAGGGGACTAATTTTTCAATTTCAAAACACCTTCTTAGGGGCCTTTATTCCTTCTTTTTCTTCTTTTTCATGGCAAGTTCCGCTTCCTGGCGTTGGCGGGCTTTGGCCTCGGCGCGGGTTTCCGCTGCCAGGGCGGCCGCCGGCGCCGCCTTGGGCAAATACTTCCGCTCGGCCAATCCCCACAGGCTCGATGCGATGAAGTAGATGCACAATCCGCTGGCCACCTTGAAAAACAGCAGGCCCATGAAAACCATCATGTATTTCATTATCTTCTGCTGCATGGCCGCCTGTTCGTCTGCCGCCGGGGGCATGAACATCTTCTGCTGGGCAATAAACAGAAAGATTGTCAGCACGGGCAGGAGGTTGAAATACGGTCCCAGGCCGAAGATGCCCTGGCCGCTGTTGATCCAATCGGGCATGAAGCCGCTCCAGTCGAAGAGCATGTCGGGCGCTGCTAGGTTCGAGCACCAACGGATGGCGCTGGTCAGCAGCGGCGCGTCGCGCAGCTCCACGTCGACCATCAACGCCCGGTAGAGGCCGATGAAAATCGGCAACTGGATGAATATCGGCAGACAGCCGCTGAGCGGATTGTAGTTGTGTTTGCGGAACAGCTCCTGCTGGGCCTTGGTGCGGGCCTCGACGTTGCTCTTGTACTTCTGCTGGATTTTTTTGATCTCCGGCTGCAACTGCTGCATCTTCTGCGCGCCGATGGCCTGCTTGCGGCTTAGCGGAAACATGCAGCCGCGGACAAGCACGGTCAGCAGGATGATCGCCAGGCCGTAGTTGAACGTCACGGCGTAGAAAAGGTGCAGCAGCTTCGTCAGGGGGACGGCCACGGCGGCGAAAATCGGCCAGCCGTAATAGACCAACTCGCCGAGGTCGTAGGCCTTGTTTTCCAGCAGCGGCGGACGCTTCGGCCCGGCGAAGAGTTTTAGCGCGTGTTTCAAGGGCGGCCCGCCCGGCTCCAACTCGACGACAACGCTCGTCAATCGACAGGAAGTGTTGGCCCAACTCTTGTTCTTCGCGTCCACCTCGCCAACGCAGATCGGCGTCAGCTCCTCGAACAAGGGGCTTTTTCCTTCGTCGGCCTCCGGCATCAGCACGGCGGAAAAGTATTGGGCGTCGACGCCGATGAAACGCAACGATTTGCCGGACCAGGGCGCCGGCACGTCCCGGTCGGCGACGTTCGAGGCGTTGATCATCGCCGGCTCGCCGCCGTCAAAGGAGATGATGAAATCGCGCAAGCCCGCCCCGCCCCAATTCCGGCTCACCCGGTAGGCATACCACTTGCCCTCCAAAGGCAAGCCGTTCGGCCCGTCCAGTTGATAGGCCACCTTGTGCGCCTGTCGGCCGATGTTGCGTATTTCGACCTCGAAGATCAAATGATAGGCCGGGTAATCCTTGTCGGGCAACGACTGCTCGGGCACCTCGGCCAGACGGTACGTTTTGACGAACTCGAGGTCCAAATCGGGCGCCTTAAAGCTGAAAACCGCGCAAGTCTTGTTCGCCTCGACGAGCTTCCAGTTGGCCGTGCGCAGATGGAGTCCGTCCAATTCACGAGAGACCGCCTTGTCGCGGGGCCGCGGCGCGTCGTCGGCTTTCTTTTCCTCGCCGTCCGCGCCCTCGTCTTTGTCTTTCTGTTTTGCGAGCAGCAGATCGTCGAAGCGGCTGAGCGTCAGCAGCATCGAGAGCGGGTCGTCTCCCTCGGGTGCGATTACGTCCAAGGGTATTCGGCGGAGTGTCGCGGTCAGCGTTTTCGGCTCGCCGTCGCGGACGATCGAGAGGACGACTTCCTGGCCGGGGCGGGCGCCGCGGAGCACCGCCCGCAACGATCCAGGCCCGGAAACGGCGTGGCCGTCGAGGGCCTTCAACAGGTCGCCCGATTTCAGTCCGGCTTCGTCGGCGGGCGTGCCCCGCCCGACGAACCGCACCCGGCAACCGTTCCCTTCTTTGTCGCAATGCGAGGCCACGTGGCCGAGAAACCCATAGCGCTCGTCGACGTTGCGATAGCGGGGATCGTTCAGTTCCACCCGCGCCAGGGCGGCCCCCTTGGTGGTCAAAGTGACCAGCATCCGAAACGGCTCGTCGTGATCGGCCGAGCCGAGCGTGACCCATCGTTCGGGATGCTCCGGTTCCGGCTCGGGCGCCGGTGCAATAACGGCTGGGGTCTTCTTTTCCGGCTCTTCGTGCGGCGCGACGGCCGGCTCATCGGTCGGTTTGACCTCCTCCGGCATCGGCCCCGGCGGCTGCTCGTCTTCTTTTTTCTCGCGATCGGCAACGGCCTGCTGTTTTGGCTGGACGGGCGGCTGATTACGACGCAACAAAGCCGAATAGCCGAACAGGACCGCGAACGAGAGGACGAGAAACAGTATGAAACGACGCTCCATGCCAGTGGACCTTTTCTACGAACGGTCGAAACGGATTTTTTTACCGCCCGTCGCGAAGCCGCTCGCCGAGGAAATTGTCTAGTTCGGGAATCTCGTAGATTTTCGAGATTGTCTGATCAAACGGATACTCGACGCGACGAAAGCGGACCACCTCGTCCTCCAAAACGACGTAGCAGGCGCGGGGATCGCCGTCGCGGGGTTGCCCGACCGAACCGACGTTGATCATCGCCTTCTCGCGGCCAAGACGATACTCGTTGTTGAGTTCCTCGGGACTGAAGAAATTGCAGCTTTCGGAAAACACGCCCGGCACGTGGGTGTGGCCCTGGAAGGCGTACTGCGGAATCAGGGCAAATATTTTCTCCAGCTTTCGCTTGTTGTAGATGTCTTCGGGAAATACGTATTCGTTCAACGGGTTTCGGGCCGAGCCGTGAACGTACAGCGTGTTCTCTTCGATGCGATTGCGAGGCAGCTCGCCGAGGAAATCCCACCGCCGTTGTCGGCTGGCGACCGAGCCGGGGCCGTTTTCCAACTGCCGTCGGGTCCAAAATATGGCCCGCTCCGCGCCGGAATTGAACCCTTCCGGATCGAACAGCGCCCCCTGATCATGGTTGCCGAGCAGACAGACGGAACACTTCATTGCCTCGTCGATCACCTCGAGCGGATTCGGACCATAACCGACCAGATCGCCCAGGCAATAGACCTCGGTAATTCCTTGGTTGCTAATGTCGGCCAGCACGGCATCGAGGCCCTCGATGTTGCTGTGAATATCGCTGATGATTGCTCGTTTCACGCTCTTACGCTTCCAGGCGTCCGCGGCCGAGAGGGAAATGTTAAAATAGGGGGATTCTCTCCAGTTCCAACTCCTAACTCAGTCTATTGTCGCATCTTGGGACGGTCAAGTCGAGATGCCTCTTGTCACTGCGGCGGGAATCGGCCATGCTTTCTCGCGGAGGCGATTGCACAATGCGAATTCTGGCGATCGAAACCACCGACAAGACCGGCGGCGCGGCCGTGCTCGATGATTGTAACATACTGGCGGAAAAAACGTTAGACCGAAACCAGCGGACCGCCCAGGCGTTGGCGCCCGCCATTAAAACGCTATTGGAACGGGTCGGATGGAGTCCGAAAGATGTGCAATTGGTGGGGGTCTCCGTCGGTTCGGGATCGTTCACCGGCCTGCGGATCGGGGTGACGACCGCAAAGGTCTTTGCTTACGCCGTCGGGGCAGAGATATTGGGCATTAACACGCTTGAAGCCATCGCCCTGGCCGGATCGTGCAAGACGGCCTGCCAGTCCGTGCTGCACGTCGCCGTCGATGCCCTGCGCGGGGACGTGGTCGCTCAGCCGTTTTCGATCCCTTCGCCCGGTCAAGTCCGATCGTTGGGACGGCAGGAGCTATTGCCGGTCGAAAGATGGTTGGAACGACTCAAGCCGGCGGATTTCGTGTCTGGTCCCGCACTGGGAACCTGTCTGGCGGCATTGGGCGCCACTGCTGACTTGTCCAGCAGTGGCGCCTTGCGTTTGCCGTCGGGCGCGAGGGCGTTGGATCGGGAGCTTTGGTTTCCGAGGGCATCGGCCGTGGGCCGTCTGGCCGCCATGCATTACGCGGCCGGGCGACGCGACAACCTCTGGACATTGACGCCACATTACTGTCGCCGCAGCGCGGCGGAGGAAAAATGGGAAGCATTGGGGAAGTAAATCGAGAAAAACGCCGCGTGGCCGCCGCCTCGCTGGCCGCCGCCGTGCTGCTGACCGGCACGAAGCTGGGCGTCGGGTTGTGGACCAATAGTCTGGGCATCCTCTCCGAGGCGGCCCATTCCGCGCTCGATCTGGCGGCCGCCGGCATCACGCTCTGGGCCGTGCGGGTCTCCGGCCGGCCCGCCGATCGGGAACACACCTACGGGCACGGAAAGTTCGAAAACCTCTCCGCGCTGTTCCAGTCTCTGCTGCTGTTGGCCACTTGCGCGTGGATCGTCTACGAAGCGACCGCCCGCCTCTTTTTCCAAGGAGAACCGCACGTCGAGGCAAACATTTGGGCTTTTCTGGTGATTATTTTTTCGATTGCGGTCGATGTTTCCCGCTCCCGCGCGTTGAAGAAGGCCGCCGTCAAACACTCAAGCCAGGCGCTCGAGGCGGACGCACTACACTTCTCGACGGACATTTGGTCGTCGGCCGTGGTGCTGTTGGGGCTTTGCGGGGTGGCAATCGGCAACCGGTTCGGGATGCCTTGGCTGGTGCGCGCCGACGCCGCGGCCGCGCTGGCCGTGGCGGCGATCGTCGTCTGGATCAGCCTGAAGCTGGGTAAAAAGTCGGTCAACGAACTGCTGGATTCCGTGCCGCGCGATTTGCGCGATCGGCTCGCCGCCGCGGTCGGCGCGGTGCCCGGGGTCGCAGAAGTGCGCCGACTGCGCTTGCGCCGCAGCGGGCCGGAGGTTTTTGTCGACGCGACGATCGCCGTCGGCCGCGGCGCGGCCTTCGAGCAGGCGCACGACGTGGCCGACCGGGTCGAAGCGGCCCTGCGAGGGCTGTTGCTTCGGGCCGACGTCGTGGTTCACGTCGAGCCGACCGTCGCCGCCGACGAAGACGCAACCACGAAAATTCGTCTCCTGGCGGCCAAACTCGGCCTCGGCGCCCACGGCATTCGAATCTACGAGGAAGGAGACCGTCGCCGGCTGGAATTGCACCTGGAGGTGAGCGACAAGCTCCAGTTGGACGAGGCCCACGCACAGGCGTCGGCCTTCGAACGGCAGTTGCGGGAAACTTTGCCTTGGGCGAACGAGGTTGTCACCCATATCGAGCCGACGGGCGACGACGCCGCGGTGGTCAAGAGCCGTCCGGCCGGACAGGCCGGGGTGCAAAAGGCGATAAGCGATTTCCTCGCCGCCAACCCGCTGCCGATTGCTCCGCACGAGATTCAAACGCGATTGGCCGGCGGCGAGTTGGACGTTTCCTTTCATTGCACATTGGAGGCGACCACGGCCATCATCGAGGCCCACGATCTGACCGTCCGCCTGGAGGAATTCCTCCGTTCCCGCGTTCCGGGGCTTGGCAGGGTGGTGATTCACGTGGAGCCGAAATAGCGGCGTTCTCGGAGCTACAATTTCAAATAACGGGAATAAAGCATGGCCGAAGAACAAATGGGCAAACGCGCGGCGTCCGGGCAAGCGAAGACCAAGCTCGCGGAAGGGGAAACGACCGCCTCGCAACCGACCGTCGAATATCTTCCGCACGCGGCGGCGGACGGACCGCCGGACGCGCCTCCGCCGCTCGACGACGCTGGCGCCGCGCGCCCCCCGGAGCCGCGGTACGCAATGGAGCGGCTTTACGCCGAGGGCGGGATCGGGCAGGTCTGGTTGGCGCACGACGCGCAGCTCAACCGCTACGTGGCCCTGAAGACGCTGCGGCCGGAGCTGATCGATCGCGGCCGGTTGCGGCGCCGTTTTCTCCAAGAAGCGCGGATCACCAGCCAGCTCGAGCATCCGGGCATAGTGCCGGTTTACGAACTTGTTTCCTCCCCGCCGACCGGCGCGCCCTTCTATTGCATGCGCTTCGTGCGCGGCCGGACGCTGGTCGACGCCGTAAAGGAATTTCATCAAAAGCGCGCGGAAGCCGCCGAGGATCCACTTGCCTTCGTGTCGCTGCTCAGCGCGTTCGTCGCGGTCTGCAACACGGTCGCCTACGCGCATTCGCGGGGCGTCGTCCACCGCGACCTGAAAGGGGAAAACGTGCTGCTGGGCGACTTCGGCGAGGTGTTCATCCTTGACTGGGGCGTGGCCAAAGTGATCGACTCCCGCAAAGACGAGGACGACGGCGATAATTTCTCCGCGGAGAATGTGCCGATTGCCGAAGTCGGCCGGACCGTTCACGGCGCGATCGTGGGCACGCCGGCCTACATGGCGCCCGAGCAGGCCGAGGGACGTTCTGACCTGATCGGTCCGCGAACCGACATTCATGGCCTCGGCGCGGTCCTTTACGAGATACTCGCCGGACGGCCGCCGTTCGCCGGTTCGAGCACGGTCGAGATTCTGGAAAAAGTGTTGCGCGAATCGCCGCCGCCGCCCAGCCGATTCTGGCCCGAGGCCCCGCAGCCGTTGGAGGCAGCTTGTCTGCGGGCGTTGTCGAAGGCGCCCGCCGATCGCCACGCATCGGCCGCCGAGTTGGGCCGGGAAGTGCAGAACTGGCAGGAAATGCAGCGACGCCAGGCACTGGAAGAGCTGCGCCGCAGCCGCGAACGGTTCGAGCTGGCTGTCCGCGGCTCGCAGGACGGGCTTTGGGATTGGGATCTCGAAAGCGACGAGGTCTTTTTCTCGCCCCGTTGGAAAAGCATCATCGGCTACGAGGACCACGAACTCGCCAACCGCCTGGACGAATGGGCAAGCCGGCTCCATCCCGACGAACGCGACCGAGTGCTGGCCGCCAACTACGCACACATCAACGGCACCACCTCGCACTATGAATACGAGTACCGTTTGCGCCACAAGGACGGCTCGTATCGTTGGATTCTCGCCCGGGGCGCGGCCCTGCGCGACGCCGACGGCAAGGCGTATCGCATGGCCGGCTCGCACGTCGACATCACCGCCCGAAAAGAGATGGAACGGACCTTGCGACACGCCGAGCAGCGTTATCGGGCGGTGGTCGAGTCGGCCCCGTGCGGAATTCTCGCCGTCGACGCCGACGGCGCGATCCGCGACGCCAACGCCCCCGCGGCGCGGATGCTCGGCGCGCCGATGGAACGATTGCGAGGCGGCTCGTTGCTCGAAATCTGCCGACGCGCGGTCGATGAAGACGGACATTCGCTCGACGAGAATGAAGTCGCGGACTTGTTGCATTCCCGCAAGGACGGAAAATGTCGCGAGCTTGTCGTGCGGTTTCGCGGAGAAGACGGCGGTTTGCATCGGGTAACGTTGACTTCGCGCCCGATCGACTGCCAGGAGGCGGATGAAGGTTCGTGTACTGTGCTTTTTCTCAAGCAGACGTAGATTCGTAGTGGTCCGTCCTACGATTTATGTCATGTGTAGCGGGGCCGCTTGCGGGAGAGGGGAGGATTGATTGCCCTCGCCCTAACCCTCCCCCAAAGACGTAGGGTGGGTCGAGCGCAGCGAGCCCCACCAAACGAATGTCTCAACAATCGGTGGGGCTCGCTAAAGCTCGACCCACCCTACTTTTGCTTTTTTTCTCACCGCAACTCCCTCGCGGCGGCGGCCAATACGTCGAACAGGTCTTCCAAGTGCTCTTCGTCCACGGCGGAAAAGGCGATGCGGATGTCCTGGGCGCCGTTGGCGATCACGCCCACTCCGTGCTTGTCGAGCAAATGGCGCCGATAGGTTTCGGCGTCGATGCCCTTGAGCTTCACGCACATGAAGTAGCCGGAATTGAAGGGGTAAGGCTCCCAAAGATCGGCATACTTGGGCGAAGCGACTATCCGCAGGACTTTTTCCGCGCGGGCCTCGAGTATCTTGTTGTTTTCCGACCGCTCGGCGTCGATCGAATCGCTCGACAGCGCCTTTGCCAGCACCGACTGCGTCGGGTGGGGGCAGTTGGAGATCGCGCTGCGGATGACGCCGGCGATCTTTTTCTCCAGCGCCCGATAAAGCTCCTCGGCGTTGCCGGCGGCGTCGGCCGCAAGGGTAAGCATTCCGCAGCGGAATCCCCAGACGAAATCCTCCTTGGTGGCGGCGTCGGTCTTAACGGCCAGCAGCCGGGGGTGGCAGCCGGCCAATCGGGCGAAGATCGACTCGGTCGCCGGATGGCCTCCATAGAATAGTCCGAAGTATGCGTCGTCGGCCACGGCGATGATGTTGCGTCCCGTCTCGGCCGCCTCGCGGAGCACGGCGACGATCTCGTCCATTTCCTCGTCGGAGACGGAGTAACCCGTCGGATTGTTGGGGAAGTTGAGGACGACGATAGTTTTCGAGCCTTCCGGCCGGGCGTCCAGCGCCTCGCGCAGCCCGGCGACGTTGAATCGCCCAGCGGCGTCGAACAACGGATAGAGCGCCAGTTGCGCCCGGCGGCGGACGCCGAAGATCAGTTCGTAGTTTTCCCAATACTTGTCGGGCAGCAGGACCATGTCGCCGCGCTCGGCGAACAGGTCGGCGACGACGCTCAGGGCGTGGGTCAGGCCGCAGGTGACGACCGGAGTGGAAAAGCTCTTTCCGGCCAGGCTGGGGTTTTTTTTCAGCAGGTCTTCGCGCCATTTTTTGCGCAGGTCCGTTCGGCCCGTGGCCGGCGCGTAGGGGAACAAATCAACCGGATCCAACTCGTTGAACAACCGCCTTACCGAGGGCAGCGACATGGGCCGTCCGCCCTGCCAGGCGATGCCCAACGTGGCGTTGTAGCGAGTGGCTTTTTCGCGGGCCTCGGCCCCTTGGGCCACGATTCCCTTGGGAAAAAACATCCGTTTGCCGAGTTCGGAGAACATCTCGAACAGGTGCGGGTTTTCGCGACTGATGGTCTCGTTCAACTCCGCGGCCAGGGGTCGGACCTCGTTGCCCGGCGGCAGGAGCCTAAAAGGGGTTTTCAGCCTCCTCCGCAGTCCTTCGAGTTCCTCGCGCAGAGGGGCGGGAAAGCGGTCGCCGAACTGCTCGAAGAACGTTTCGATCCGGTCCGCCTCTTCGAGCCAATCCCGCCGCTCGACGGCAAAGAGCTTTTCCATGTTTTCGTGGGACACGTCCAAGCCGGACAGATCGATGCTCTTCGGCGTGGGGACGTATCCGATCGGCGTTTGGACGGCCTCGGCCTCGCCGCGGCAGCGGTCGAGTATCCATTCGATGATCCGCAGATTTTCGCCGAAGCCGGGCCAGAGGAATTTTCCGTCATCGTCGGTGCGGAACCAGTTGACGTGGAAGATTTTCGGCGGCTGCGACATCCGCTCGCCCATGTCGAACCAGTGTTGAAAGTAGTCGCCCATGTGGTAGCCGCAGAAGGGGAGCATGGCCATCGGGTCGCGGCGGACCTCGCCCTGTTTTCCGTACTGGGCGGCGGTCCGTTCGGAGGCCATCGTGGCGCCGACGAACACTCCGTGTCGCCAGTCGAAGGCCTCGAAGACCAGCGGGGCCAGCTTCGCCCGGCGCCCGCCGAAGATCAGCGCCGAGATCGGCACCCCGCTGGGATCATCGACCAGCGGCGAGCAGCAGGGGCATTGGGTGACCGGCGAGGTGAAGCGGCTGTTGGGGTTCGCGCCCGGAATGGGCTTGCCGTTTTCGTCCTTCATCCCCGGCTTCCAAGGTCGGCCCTGCCAATCCTCGCCTTCCTCGGGTGGCGGCCCCTCGCCGCCTTCCCACCACACGGTTTTGTCCTTCTTCAGCAGGACGTTCGTGTAGATGGTGTTCGTCTTGATGGTCTCCATCATGTTGGGGTTGGTTTTGTAGTTCGTGCCCGGTGCGACTCCGAAGAAGCCGGACTCGGGATTGATCGCCCGCAGCCGCCCCTGGTCGTCGATCCGCATCCAGGCGATGTCGTCGCCGACGGTCCAGATTCGATAACCCTTGACCTTGAATCCCTCGGGCGGGAGCAGCATGGCCAAGTTGGTTTTTCCGCAGGCGCTGGGGAAGGCGGCGGCGATGTATTCGGTCGTTCCGTCCGGTCTTTCGACGCCGAGGATCAGCATGTGCTCGGCCATCCAGCCCTCTTGGCGGCTGAGATAGCTGGCGATCCGCAGGGCGAGACACTTCTTGCCCAGCAGGACGTTGCCGCCGTAGCCGGAGCCGACGCTCCAAATGGCGTTGTCCTCGGGGAAGTGGAGGATCAGGCGTCGGTTGATGTCGCGTTCGGCCTTGCCGTGCAGGCATTTGGTGAACTCGCCGTCGGCGCCGAGAGATTCGAGCACCTTCGGGCCGACGCGTGTGACGATGCACATGTTGCGCACGACGTAGATGCTGTCAGTCAGCTCGATGCCGATCTTGCTGAACGGCGAGCCGATCGGCCCCATCGAGAAAGGGATCACGTACATCGTGCGCCCCTTCATCGAGCCGGCGAAGATTTCGCCCGCCTTGCGGTATCCGTCCTCGGGCGACATCCAGTTGTTGGTCGGCCCGGCGTCCTCGCGGCGGGTGGTGCAAATGAAGGTCAGGTTTTCGGTCCGGGCGACGTCGTTGACCGCCGTGCGGTGGTAGACGCAGCCGGGCAATTTTTCTTGATCTAGCTGGACCAGTTCGCCGGTGGAAAAAGCCTCCCGGTCGATTTGGTCTTGCTGCTCCTTCGATCCGTCGATCCAAACGATTTTATCCGGTTGGCACATCCGCGCCATTTCGTCGATCCACTGCTTCAATCGTTGATGCTCAGTCACCTTAGTTTCGATGCCTTTCACAAGAAATACAATTTAACGGGGCGCGTCCGAGACATGCCCTACTCAGGTTTGTTAATAATAAGCATAAGTATTGCTGGAATCGGGCCGGGATGCAAGGGGTCTTGAATTACGCCCCGAATTGTGTAGTATGTCCCCGGATGCAGACGGTTTAAGATATCGCTCGGCTTGTGAAAAAGATATGAGCATTGGTAAACGAGTCTCTGAAGCCATTGATAAGCTGGTTGAGGCCGATTACGAAGCCTCTCTAATCCCAATTAGTTTCTGTTGCGGAAAACCACTGTAGGGTGCGTGCTTGCACGCACCAGCTTGGTTTTGCCGCGAAATAAGGTGCGTGCAAGC
>JAFGLH010000023.1 GCA_016928165.1 Pirellulales bacterium
AACGCCGTTTGAAGCAATTTCCGCCCGACTGGGCGGTCTATCTTACCCGAGCGGCCAAGTTTGAAGAGAAAACGCGGCTGTTTAACGGGGCAACGTTTGTCGTGGGCGCCGACACGCTGCGGCGGATAGCCTCGCCGCAATATCACGGCGGCGACGCGGCGGCCCTGCGGCGGTCGCTGGAGCGGATGGCCGTCGCCGGCTGTCGTTTTCTGGTATTCTGCCGCGGCGCGGAGGGTAGCCGGCCGGAGCGGCTCGAAGATTTGCGGTTGCCCGAGACGTTGCGCTCGATATGCGAAGAGGTCCCGCCGGAGGTTTTTTGCGAGGACATTTCATCGACGGAGTTGCGGCGGAGGTGAAGGGGAAAACGTGTTTTGAAAATCTCCCCTCTCCCAAAGGGAGAGGGGACTAATTTTTCGATTTCAAAACACGTTTTTAGACCATCTCGCACGGCTCGGCTTCGGCGTGCAAACAAGCGGCCACGGCTTGCAGTAGATCGGCCATGCGGATGGGCTTGCTAAGATAATCGTCGCAGCCGGCGGCGAGGCATTTGTCGCGGTCGTGGCTCATGGCGTGGGCGGTCAGGGCGATAATCGAACCTCGATAGCCTTTCTTCCGCAAGAGAGCCGTCGCCTGATAGCCGTCCATTTCGGGCATTTGCATGTCCATGAAAATAAGCTCGAAAGCGCGGCCGTCCTTTTGAGCGGCCAGGACCGCGTCGACGGCCTCGCAACCGTTCTCGACGCCGCGCACCTTCGCCCCGCGACGCTCCAGTATGCGAGTAATCAATCTCCGATTGTCGAAGCCGTCTTCGGCCAACAGGATGCGGCGGCCGCCCAACAGGTCGGTCCCATGCGGCTCGTTGGACGATGGGGAATAAGGGGTAGCGGCTGAATTGCCGCCCCGAGTCGGCTCGACATCGGCGGTTTTTACGCGCAAGGCCAAGCGGAACGTGCTTCCCAGCCCTAATTCGCTTTCCACGGTCACGTCGCCGCCCAAGCATTGCGCCAACCGCCGGCTGATGGTCAGACCCAGTCCGGTGCCGCCGAATTTTCGGGTCATCGACGTGTCGGCTTGGGAAAACGGCGTGAAAAGGCGTTGGCGGTATTTCGGATCGATGCCGGGGCCTGTGTCGACGACTTCAAAGATCAGCGTTCCGTCGATGTCTTCCTCTTTGTCCGCCGGCTCGAAGGCGGCGGCGACGGACACCGATCCGACATCGGTGAATTTCACGGCGTTGCCGATGAGATTGAAAAGTATTTGACGGAGCCGCATGGCATCGGACAAGACGGCCTTGGGCATTTGTCCCCGCGATTTGGCTTTGAACCCGATCCCCTTCTCCTCGGCGCGCACGCGCATCGCCGATTCAACGTCGCGAAGAATATCGAGCGGCGAACAGGGCGCGATCTCCATTTCCTGGCGGCCGGCCTCGATTTTCGACAGATCGAGAATGTTGTTGATGATTTGAAGCAGGTGCTCGCTGTTGCGGATGGCCGTGGAGACGTGGTCGCGCAAGTCGTTTTGTCCGAAAGGACATTCCGCCGGGCAGCCGGTCTGAATTAGTTCGAGAAAGCCCATGACCGCGGTCATCGGCGTGCGGATTTCGTGGCTCATATTGGCCAGGAATTCGCTTTTCGCCCGGTTTGCTTCCTCGGCGGCCTCGGCCGCGCGGCGCATTTTTTCCTGAACGGCTTTTCTTTCCGTGATATTGCGGAGGATAACCATGTCGGCGGGTTTTCCGTCGAAGTTGCACAGGCCCGCGTTGATTTCCACGTCGATTCTGACGCCGTTTTTATCCACCAGGGCCGACTCGTAAACGGGCGGTATGTCCTCGCCGGCCAGTCGGGCATAATAACGTTTTTGAATCTTATGTTTTTCGTCATCGTGTATGAAATCGGTTATATGCGAACCGACCAGCTCGTCGATAGTACGACCGACCATTTGGGCGATGGCCCGGTTCGCGTAGCATATTTTCGCGTCTTGGAAGATGACGATGCCGTCGTTGGCCCTTTCGATTACGCTGCGGTATTTTTCCTCGCTTTCGCCGAGGGCGGCGAGAGTGGCCTTATGCTTGGCGATTTCCGCCTGGAGATCGGCGTTCGCGTTGCTTAGTTCGGCGGTGCGTGCTCTGACGAGATCGGTCAAATGGTCGCGGTGTTGGGTCAGCTCTTGCTCGACTTTTCGTCGGGCGGAGATTTCGCTTTTCAGCGCGCCGATGTTTTCTTTGAGTTGCTTTGCGCGTTGTTGCAAGGAATCGGCCATTTCGTTGAACGAGCGCGTCAGATCGCCCAATTCGTCCCGGCCGTCGTAATCGCCGCGCGCGTCGAGATCGCCCGAAGCCATTCGCATGGTGACCCGTGAAAGTCCGGACAACGGCCGCAGGTTGCGGCGAATCACGAAATAGGTGAGCGCGGCCAGCAGAAAGGAAACGGCCAGGGTCAGTCCGAGGGTGGAAAAGACTTGACGTTTGGCGTCCTGATAGACGAGGGCTTGGGGTATTCCCACGCGGAAATCGCCCCAATAACGTTCATTGATCCAAATCGGCGCGGAGAATTCGAGATACTTGAACCCATCCCCTCCTTCCACCACATTCGGAGTACGCGCGTCTTTATCATTGTCCGCAAGAGTCGGCCGCATGTCCGACGGCAGGATGCTTTTGGCGCAATATTGGTTGGTGTGTTCCGGGACGAACCCGTCGCGATTGACGATATAGGCGTAGTACGTCGATCCGTCCTCGGCGAAGGCGCGCATCTGGGCATGCAGGTTTCGCTCCAGATACAAGTCGTATTCGGTGCGGTATCTCGGCGGATATTTGCCGGGGATTTTTTGATACTTGTCGTCGAACAGGTCGACGATGTCGATAACGCCGTTGCCCACGGCGCGGTTGATTACATAGCCGACGACCCTTGCCCCGACCTCGGCGTCTTTCCGGCCTTCTTGAGTGAATCTATCCGTGACCATCATGTAGGTGCGATAGCCGCCTAAAATACAAACCACTAGCGACGCCGCGAATAATCCGAGCAGCAATATCGTGGTGATTCTTCTGGCCATTTCACTCCGACTCCAAGCAGCGCAAGAGCTGAATTAGTTTCTGTTGCGGAAAACCACTGTAGGGTGCGTGCTTGCACGCACCAGCTTGGTTTTGCCGCGAAATAAGGTGCGTGCAAGC
>JAFGLH010000024.1 GCA_016928165.1 Pirellulales bacterium
AAAACGCCGAATTCTACGGAATATGGGCATCAAACTGACCGAAACCCCTGTATGTAAATGGGACTCAAGTTAGCGCTGTAGTATTAGAACTGGACTTTTTCAATTTCAAAACACGTTCTCAGCGGAAATCGCCGAGCGATTTTATATATGAGATCGATTCGGCGATGTAGCGTTTCGTTTCGGCCTCGTCCATTTCGACGCCCTTGACGCCCTCGACCTCGATGGTGATCGGGCCGCGGTAGCCGTGCTCCTCCAGCACATTCAACACGGCGGGGAAATCGACTACTCCTTTCCCCAACGCGGGAAAGTTCCAGTCCATGTATTTGCCGTTGTGGTCCTTCAACTCGACCGCTGCGACGTAGTCGATGATTTTTTTCAGTTCCGCGACGGCGTCGGCGCCTCGGTTATAGAAGGTGACGTTGCCTGTGTCGAAGTTCACCCGCACGTTGGGATGGTCGATCCGCCGCATGGTTTCCAGATGGGCGTCGGCGTTTGTTCCCAAATCGGGGTGCGTTTCCAGCACGATGGTGACGCCGTGTTTTTTTGCGGCCTCGCCCGCCCGACGGAGCCGCTGGTAGGCCGCTTCCTTGCCGACTCCGGCATGCTTGGGCGAGATGAACATGAACTTTACGCCCAGCTTTTCGCAAACGGCCGATTGCGAGGCCAGTTCATCGACGCTCGACTCCCGTCCGAGATCGGTATTGCCGCGGAGCACCAACGGTCGAAGTCTACAATCGGCCAGCCGTTTGTTCAGCAAGGAAAAATCCTCCGCCGCGGGAACGTCCAGGAAGACGTAATTCACGCCGAGCGCGGGCAAATGCGACCAGCCTTGGGCCGCGAACTTGCCGTAGTTCGCCATCCGAAAGGCCAGTGGATTTTGCAGCCGCGTCGGCGGCGCGGCCTCTTCGGCTTGAGCGTTGGAGGCGCAGATTATAAGCAGAAGAGGCGCAATAACAGCAAGGAACCTTCCGGTTCCCACGCGGAGCGTGGGAACCGGAAGGCGTGTTGAGAGATTAGTACTCATTGTTCGAGCTTAATGGATTCAGCCGGAACGCGGATTAGATCGGTGATTACGCGATCGCCGCGCTTGATCCGGCAGAGCGTGTAGACGTTGCCGTCGTTATCCAAGGCGATCGAATTGACGTACAGCGGCCGCTGTCCGTCGGGGAGGAAGATCGCGCCGTGATCGATGTACTTTTCCGTGGGGATGTCGTAGGTAATCAGGTGCAGGTTTTCCAGTCCCTTGGCCTCGCCCTTGCCGGTGGTGTCCTTGCCGGCCAAACGCTTGCCGTCGACGTAGATCGGCGCGCCGGTCAGGTAATAGAGCGTGCGTCCGTCGGCGCCGAGCATGAAACCGAGGTAGCCGTAGCTGAACTGATCGAACATGCCGCAGCGCTTCGAGGGCAAGGAGGTGAGCCGATCGAGCACGGTCACGCGGCGCTCGCGGGGATCGAAGCGGAACAGGTATCCCGAATTGCCGTGGACGCCGTAGAAGCATTTGTCGGCGGGGCGCCGCACGACCTGCCGCCAGTTGTAGCCCATGTGGCCGGCCGAGCTGGGATCGTAGAGTCCGAAATAATCCTTCCGCATGTTGTCTTCCTCGATGGTTTCGATTTTTTCCGTATTGTAGTCGTAGCGGAGGATGTCGCCGTCGCCGTTGGTGAAATAGACCGAACCGTCGGTCGGATCGACGGCCAGCGCTCGGCAGATGGTGCGATATCGCCGGCCCTTGCCCCCTTCGCCGTCGAGACAGTTCGAGCCCAGGTCCTTCATTTCCTTGGTTTTCACGTCGTAGGTGACGAAATTGCCGGTCGGCCAAGTCAGCGCGTAGATGCGTCCGCGCCGATTGTCCATGTTCATGGCAATGATCCCGTTGCCGAAGCGGGGAATGCCCAAGTCCTCGGCTTCGCCGGTCTCCAGGTCGTAGCTGAGCAAGTGTCCGCCTTGATAGGGCTTCCAGCCGGGCGGGGGCGGGCCGGGCTTCTCCATGTCGTCGATGATGACGTAATAGCCCAGGTGCGTCGAATAATAGAGCTTCCCCTTATATTCGATGAAATTGTTGTGCGCTTTGCCCTGGGCGATGCAGTTCTCGCCTTTCTCGCCGCACTGCTCGGTCAGGTCGCCGACGCAAGTGATCTTCCGCGTGGCCGGGTCGAAGGAAAACAACCTTCCGGCCACGTCGTATTTCGTGGCGCTTAGGGCGTAATAGATTTTTCCGTCGCTGCCCAACCCCATTCCGTTGTAGGTGTCGTGGGCGTGCTGGAAGCCCGAGTCGAACACCTCGGCGGTGATGCGGGGGACGTCCGCGTTCGCACCGGCTGCCCAAGCCGCCGCGCAGCTAAAAACGCACAAGACGATCAAACCCGCTCGAAATAGCTCTACGCTGATTCTTCGCACTCGCATGGATGCAGCCTCCTGAAAATGATGGTACGGCGGTGAGTTGCCTTTGAGACCGGCGGGCCACTACAAGATAATATATAAGCCCGCGGGGTGCAACCCGTGGGCTTGAAATTAGCGGTGGAAAGGTTGTTTACACAAGTTGGTCGCGGTGCGCCCAGACCTTCTCGAAGGCCTTGACGTACTGGTCGATCAACTCGGGCACTTCCTTGCTGAAGCAGGGCAGACTTATTCCCGTGGCGTTGGCCTTGTCGGAACCGGGGAGTTCGGGGATCACCGGCGGATGGTGCCACCACTCCGGCTCCCTGTACAAGGCCAGTTTGTGTTGCAGCGTGTACGAGTGGGCCGTGGCGTTGACGCCTTCCGCGCGGAGGGCCTCGACGCATTTCTCCCGCGACATGCCGGCCTCTTTCGGATCAATGAAGAGCATGTTCCAAGCGTAATAAATCCGATCGACGTCCGTTCGTCCGTTGCCTTGTTCATATAATCCCGGCAGATGCGCCAATCGATCGTTCAGGCCGCGAATCTGCTTGGTTATCATTTCGTTGCGCTTGTCCAGGCCGCTCAACTGCACGCGGGCCAAAGCGGCCGCCATCGGGTGCATCCGCAGTTTCGTCCCCAACCCGCAGCCGTAGTATTTTCTGTACTTGCTGTCGGCGGGAAACTTGACGGGCAGATCGTAGTGGCCGAACGTCGAGCCGCGCTCGAAATGTTCCCTTTGTTTGTAGTTCGCCATGCCGCCCTCGATGGCCGGCAGGGGCTTGGTTGCCTGGAAGCTGAAGGCCGCCATTTCGCCCCAGGTGCCCATCAGCTTGCCTTTCAGACGCGCCCCGTGCACGTGACAGGCGTCCTCCAGCAGGATCAAGCCCTTCTCCTCGGCCCAATCGGCGATTTGGTCGATGTCGGCCGGCAGTCCGATCCAATGCACCGGCATGATCGCCTTGGTGTTTTTGGTCAATCGCCGCTTGGCGTCTTCGAGATCGAAGCACAACGTGCGCGGATTGATGTCCACGAAGACCGGCACCAGCCCGAACAAACGCATCGGCACGATTGTTGCGAAGAACGTGTAGCTGGGGACCATGATCTCGCTGCCCGGCGGAAGGTTCAAGGCGAAAAACATCGTGTTCAACGCGCCGGTGCCGTTGCAGTAGGCCCTGACGTATGGGACTTTGTAATACTCCTGCCAATCGCGTTCCAAGCGGAAGTTGGGGTCGTAGCCCGGACGGCGGACCACCTCGAGGACCGCTTTTTCCTCTTCGGGGCCGTAGAGCGGCCATTGGGCGGCGTCGCCAAAGGGGACGGTTACCGTTTTCGGACCGCCGTTTATGGCCAGCGATTCCTTTATCACCGGGGCGGAGGCCTTGGTATTTTGGGCCGTTGCCTTCGCGCCGGCGCCGGCCGCGTACAACCCGGCGGCCGTGGCGCCGGCCGTTTTAAGGAAATTGCGTCTGCTGTCGGATTGCCGCATGGATAACCCTCCTAAATTGTAGGGTGCGTGCTCGCACGCACCATGATCTTGTTTAATTTGATCGTCTTGGTGCGTGCAAGCACGCACCCTATCCCATTACAAGTATCTACGCCAACTCCTTTCGATGCGCCCAGACCTTCTCGAAGGCGGCGATGTATTGATCGACCATTTCCGGGGCCTCCTGGCGGAAGAGCGCCAGGTTGATCGCCCGCGAGTTGACCTCCTCGCAGCCGGGCAAGACTTTGGGCACGTCGATGGGATGGTGCCACCATTTCGGTTCGGAGTAGAGCGCGTACTTGTGGTTTTCGGGATACTCCCAAACTGAGAGGCCGACGCCCTCGGCCTGTAGCGCCCTGACCGCCGTCGCCCTGGAAATCCCCGCTTTCGCCTCGTCGAAGAAAATCAAATTGCCGGAGTAATAGACTCGCTCCTGGTCCTCGCGGCATACGGGTTCCGAAAGGCCGGGCAGTTGACAAATGCGATCGTTGATTTTGCGGACTTGCGAGTTGATGATCCGGTTTTGCTCGTCGAGTTTTTCGAGCTGCTTGAGGATCAGCGCCGCGGCCAGCGGGTGCATGCGTAGTTTCATTCCCAGGCCGGTCCCTTCGTATTTTCGATAGGGGCTGTCTGGGGCAATGCCGCTGTTGCCGCTCGCTGGCGCATTGCCGCTGACCGCTTCATAGTGTCCGAGGACGGTTGCCCGTTCGTAATCCTCGCGATTTTGGTAGGTGCCCATGCCTCCCTCGATGCCCGGCAGCGGCTTGGTGGCCTGATAGCTGAAGATGCCCATCCGCCCCCAAGTCCCCATCTTCTTGCCTTGCATCGAGGCGCCGTGTGCGTGGGCGGCGTCTTCCAGCACGATCAGGTCGTGTTCCTTGGCGAAGTCGCAGACGTGGTCCATCTCGCAAGGCAGTCCCCAGGAGTGCATCGGCACGATCGCGCGGACCTTGGGATTCATTTTTTTCCTTGCGTCTTCCACGTCGAGCGTCGCCGTGCGCGGATTGATGTCGATGAAGACCGGAACCAAGCCGAAGAACCGCAGACTGGTGACGGTGCTGAAAAAAGTGTAGGAGGGGACCATCACTTCGCTTCCCGGCGGCAGGTCCAGCGCGAAGTACATCGACAGCAAGGCGCTGCTGCCGTTCATGTGCGACTTGGCGAAGGGTACTTCGTTGTATTCCCGCCACTGGGCCTCCAGCCGCGCCAGGGCGTTGTAGAAATTCCTTTGACTGCCGTCCAGAACGGCGCGGACCACCTCCTTCTCACTTTGGCCGTACTGCGGCCATCGGAAGACGGCGCGTTGTTTTTCCTTCGGATAAGTCACCGTCGGCGAACCGCCGGCCACGGCGAGCGTTTCCGATTTACCCGGCGTTTTTTGCCCGGCCGCGGACGATCCCGCTCCGGCCAGGTACAATCCGGCCGCCGCGGCGCCGGTGGTTTTTAGAAAATCGCGTCGCGGGGATGCCGACGCAGGGTTCTCGTCGTTACGTTTCATGGCGGATATCTCCCTATCGGATAATTAGTTTTTTAATGCAAGACGCTTTTCGATGTATCGTCAATTCCGAGCAGCGCGGCGATGGCTTTTTTCAGCAATTTATCTGACTCCGGCACGACGTTCGATACGGTTTGCTCGTAACCCCCGTTGTCGGAGAAGACCTTCTCGGGGCAGAGATAGCCCGGCCCCCCGTCGCCGTATCCGGCCACCGCCACGAAGCAATCGGGTTTTAACTCTTGTGCGTAAAGTTGGAAGCAGATCATCGGCTCGCCCGGCAGGTGCAGTATCGAGACGTCGCCGATCTCCAGGCAGGACAACTCGATCGGCCGATCTTTTCTCTGGTGGAACGCCGCCCGCATGGCCCCGGTATACGACCTCTGCGCCGGTGAAGCTTTGGAATCATTTACGCGGGTAAGACAGTCTTCCAGCCGGTAGCCTTCATCGGTCCTTGGCTTAAACAGCAGCGGATAAGTCCGCCAGCGGACCTCTCCGGCCGGAGCGGTTTTCGTGGCCGCGATGGCGGCCTTCATGCCGGCGGTAAAATTCTTGGTCAACTTGTCGCGGCACTCCTTCGAGCCGTCGTTGTACTTGCCGACGGTGATGTCGCCCGCGCAGCCGGTGAAGTAGATTTGCGGCACGCCCTCCTCTTTCTCGATTCGCTCGCGGACGGCGCCGACGAAGTCGCTGCTCGCACGCCCGTCGCCGTAAGAGGTTTGCGGATGGGTGGCGTAGTAGTGGAGCCGGACCAGCGGTTTGCCGCCTTGGATGAAGGCGATGGTTTTCAGGTACGGATCGACGGTCCCCTCCGGCAGAGCGATGATTTTCGGGTCTTTGCATTTGCTGAAGCGGGCGACGACCTTGCCCGTCTCGTCGACCGGGCGGCGACTGGCGGCCACCCGCTCGACTTTGGCTTGGCCGACGCCGACTTGGTCGAACGGTTCGAGTCGCCCAGCCGCGTTTCTTACGCTCTCGGCGAGCCGGGTTTTAATGTCTTCCTCGACACCCGGACTGATATGGAATTGCGGAACGCCCGCTTCGGCGAGAATCCTTTGGGCATCGCAATCGACAAGCGGCGCGGTGTGTTGATGTATCGTCTGAATCGCCACGTTGGACGGTTTTGTCCCGGCGGCCGCGGCGATCTTCGCGCGGAACTTGTCGTAGGAGCCGTTGCACAACTCGCACCAATCGAGCGCGCATAGCACGTACCTTTGGCCATCGGCTTCGAGCACGATCCCTTTTGCCAGCAGCGGCAGCTCCACTGTTTTCAGCGGGTCGGAGCAAAACATCGGCTGGCCCGGCAGGGGCGTGACGTCGCAGCGGAACGACGCCACTCGCGACCCTTTCGCCGTTTCGCCCTCGTCAGTCGGCGGCTGAGAAGCCGCGAGCGGCCCCGAGCCAATCAAGCACGCGCCCGCCGAGACGGTGCCGGCCGCCTTGATAAAATCTCGTCGTGTGTGTTTCATTATGGAATTGATCGATTTAGGGTAGTCTTGCCTAACACCGTGTTATAGAGTTCCCCCCGCCCTCCATGAGTTCGGTTGGGAGTGATATTTTTACACGTACGCCGACGCTGGTTAACCCAGTGGTGATTCCCCGGATACAAGACACGCGGGCCGCACTGCCAGGCAAACCGGCGCTGGCGCCCATTTCAAAACACTTTTCGTGGGTAATATTCGGCAGGTGGGATAAATCAATTATAAGCGAAACGGCCCGATCATTCAACTCCCAGTAATTCCGCGACGGCCTTCTTTAGTAGTTCTTCCGATTCAGGCTCCAGCAACGATGCGGATGGTTCGTACCCCCCCTCTGAAAACGCCTCCTTCGGACATATATATCCGGTGCCGTCGTCGCCGTATCCCGCCACGGCCACGAACGAATCCGGCCTGAGCCGCCGTGCGTAAAGCTGGAAATCGACCAACGGTTCTCCCGGCAAGTGGAGCATGTAAATATCGCCGATTTGCAGCGAGGTCAGCTCGATCGGCCGATGCTCGATTTGCTTGCCGTCCGCATCGGCATCTTTTTTCCAGAGGGGCGAGAATAGATGCGTCCGCCAGCGGAGTACTCCGAGCGGGGCGAATTTCGTGTTTGCCGAGGCGGCCTCCATGCCGGCCAACAATCGCCCGGCCAAGGCGGCGCGATTTTCTTTTGTCTGCTCGTTGTATTTCCCCAAGGTGACGTCGCCCGCGCAGCCGGTAAAGTAGACCTGAAACACTCCTTCTTTCCGTTCCAACTCCTCGCGGGCGTCTCCGGGAATGTCGCTGCTGGCCCGGCCGTCGCGGTATTTCGTCTGCGGATGGGTGGCGTAGTAGTGCATCCGCACCAGCGGCTTCTCGCCCCGGGCGAAGGTGACGGTTTTCAGATAGGGGTCGATTTTCCCCTCGGGCAAGTTCCGCACCGACAAATCCGCCACGTAACTCCATCGGGTGCGGATTTTTCCCTCGGCGTCTTTCATCCGCCGGCAGGAAGCGACGCGGTCCACCTTGGCCTGGCCGGCCCCGACGCGGTCGAACGGCTGGAAGCGATCGAGCGATTCCCTCACCGCCGCGGCAATGCGCCCGACGAGGGCGTCGTAGACTTTCGCGTCAAAATCCGGCGGCGACTTGTCGTCATTTTTCCCGGCCGGTTTGGGGGCCGGGTCGATGTCGATCGCCGGCGCGGTGTGCTGATGTACGGTCTGCACGGCGACGCGAGAAAAGGAAACGCCGGCCGCTTCGGCAATCGCACCGCGCAGCTTGTGATAGGAATCGTTGCACACCACGCACCAATCCAAGGCGCATATCACGTATCGCCGGCCGTTGGCGTCGAGCACGACGCCTTTGGCCAGCAGCGGCTGCTCGACGGTTTGCAGCAGGTCGTTGCCGGCCAACGGTTGACCCTTCGGCGGCGTTATATCGCAGCGGAACGTCGCCAATCGCGCCCCCTCGGCCGCTCCCGCGTATTGAGAAGTAATTATGCACGCAACCACAAGAATAAATGAAAGGAGTTTTGGAAGTAACGGCATTAATGAAATCCTCGTTGAAGTTGCGTTTAACTGGACTTTTGCAAATTTGTCCCCTCTCCCTTTGGGAGAGGGGTCGGGGGTGGGGGCATGGGAAAATCGCGCAAGCAAGTCAAGGCGTTTTAAGGCCGCAAGTCCTCACCCTAGCCCTCTCCCGGTGGGAGAGGGGACTTTCGTTTTCGAATTTGCAAAAGTTCAGGTTTAATAAAGAACCGTTTAGCGGGGCCGCTTGCGGCCCGTTCTTGAAGACGTTGACCAATGATGCTCACAGTATATGCGACACCAAATGGTCGATCAATAAACCGATCGATTGACGGCGAGTCAGCCGCAATGACTGTTCGACGTTTGTCCGAGGGCTTGAGCGGTCCAATACTCGTATTGGGGATCGCCCTGACGAAAAGAAAAGATGGCATCGGGCAAGCGGCGCCCCTGACGCACGTCGGAGCGCACGCGGACCAGTACCACTCCGTCTGAGCGGCGCCGCACGTCGCAGGCGCTTAGTTCCGCGGTCTGCATAGCTGTGAGAATCTGAGCGGGTGAGATTGGAAATGGGGGGGCATTGTGCCGAAAACCGCTACAAAATTCTAGGCCAATTTTTGCGACTCGAGCGCCAACAGCCGCCGTTTCATCGCCGTTCCCCCCGCAGCCGAGTACGGACCGAGCGTTCCGTCGGCGGAAACCACTCTGTGGCAGGGGATGATTAGCGGGATTCGGTTCGCCGCCATGCAGTTGCCCACGGCCCTGGCCGCGCGAGGAGTGCCAGAGCGGGCGGCCAGTTGAGCGTAGGTTATCGTGCCGCCGAAGGGTATGCGGCGACATTCTTCCAGCACCTGGCGTTGAAACGGAGTGTAATCTTCGAGATCGACGGCCACGTCGACGAACGAATCCGGCTCGCCCGAGGCGTAGGCCCGCAAACGGCGAACAAGAGGCGATTTTTTCTCGACAAGCCGGGCATTTTCGTGCAATTCCGTGTCGATAGCCCTTTTCGCCGCCTCCGAGCAGTGGTGGCCGAAGGTTAGCCGCTGGACCGTTCCGCCGCCGGCGACCAACGCCATCCAGCCCAGTTTGCTGGGGAATACAAAGAGAGAGTATATTGGCATTTAATGGCGTTTTTCGGCATCGACTTTATGCGTCGATACCGAGAATCAAAACGGGAATATCAATGTTCGATACACCGCGATGTTCCAAATCCCACACAAATTGCTCGAAGTAGGAGGATAGTGTCAAAATTGAAACGCAAAAAGGCGGAAAATTGGTCTCGGTGAAAACATCGCGGGGAGGTTCAAATGGGTGGTTTTCAGAACTAACCCCTTATGAACGGAGTCCCCGCGATGGCACATCATCTTAGTTTCTGTTGCGGAAAACCACTGTAGGGTGCGTGCTTGCACGCACCAGCTTGGTTTTGCCGCGAAATAAGGTGCGTGCAAGC
>JAFGLH010000025.1 GCA_016928165.1 Pirellulales bacterium
CGACTTCGGCGAGATCGTCTTCAACCTGATCCGCGTCGGACAGATGCGAAAGACCCCTTCCGATGCGCGTGTGGACTTCGACGACATCTTCGACTTCGATGTGGCTTTTCGGCAGGAGTTTAAGATTGTACCGAAGTAGGAGAGGTGTGAAGGGTGTGAAGGGTGTGAAGGGTGTGAAGGGTGTGAAGGGTGTGAAGGGTTAGGATTGACGGTTTTTGGATTTATTTATGTTGACCAATTGCACCGCGCGAAGAGTTTGCAGACGCTCCTCTCGGGCCTCGACTTCCATCCGCCGAGGTCGATTCCGCTTCTCGCCCTTGTAGCCCGACTTCTGTAAATGGGCAATGAAGTTGGAGATCATCCCGCTCGTGCGACGGGCAAGATCGTGTAAACGCGCGTGATCTTCGGCTCGAATGTAGCTCTGGTCGCAGGCGATACTCAATTGCGCACGAACTTCTCCGCATGATCCCTTGGCGACGTACAGAAATTGTATGAATTCGGTCGTTTCGCCGCGTTCAAAACCTTCGGCGATATTTGACATAATCGAAACGGCGGCGCGGCGGATTTGATCGACTAAGCCTCTATCCCGCGCAAACGCTCCCTCTCTTGTCAGGGAATAGATATCATTCGTCAATTCCCTTGCCCGTTGATAAATATGCAACTCCTCAAACGATCTGGCAGCCTTTTCGGTCATATTAAACCTCCCGTCATACCTTTCTCACCCTTCTCACCCTTCTCACCCTTCACGCCCTTCACGCCCTTCACGCCCTTCACGCCCTTCTCACCCTTCTCACCCCAAATACCCCGCGCTGGACTGAAAAAACTTCCGTCGGCGGCGATGCACTTCCGGGTCCGCGTCGGGCCGTTTCGATTGCAGATCGGCCATGTTCGCCCGGCAGAAGCGGCAGCCGACCACGGCGACGTGGAACTCGATATAGGAGGCGTGGTCTTTATCCAGCTTGCCTGCCAGATAGTTTTCCAACTGCTCGCGAGTGGGACAGCTAAGCCGGCGACTTCGCCAGATTTCGCCCAGCGAATGTACGCCCGCGCCGCGCCGCGCATTGATCGACGCCAGTTGTTCGATCAGCGTCCGGTCTTTGCGGGCGGCTTTTTCAATGCGGGCCATCTCATCGGGCGGCAGCGCCTCGTCGAGATATGCTTCCAAGTCGGAGGTGCGGAACATGGCGGCTAGTCGATTATCCTATTGATACAATTCCGGGAAAATATCCACCGGCAAGTTTTGCGACCGGACGGCCGCGCGCAGCTTTGCGAGGAACTCGAACTTGTAATTGGCGACCGTCTGCTCGGCGATGCGGAGTTTGGCGGCCGTCTCCTTGTTGGACCGGCCGCGGACGAACAACAGTTCGAGGCAGCGGAGCCGGTCCCATTGGCCGCGACGGCGGAAATGATCGATCTGGTCGGCGACGGCTTTGGCCACCGCGTCCCGCTCGATGCGGCGCCGCTCGGCGCTGCGTGCGATGCTGCTTGCCGGCCGCGCGCCGCCGACCGGCTCCCAACCGCTCGCCTCGCTGCCCGGCGGGACCAACGGCAGTGTCGGCCTGCGTCCTTCGCGGCGGAGGTGGTCGGTCAACTTGTGCGCGGCGATGGAAAACAAATACCCTTCCAGCGGCCGGCGCCGGTCGAAGTTCGGCAGGCTTGTGAGGAAGCCGATGAACGTCTCTTGCACGATGTCCTCGGCGGTCGCTTTGTTGCGCGTGCGGCCCTCGACGTATGCCAGCAGCCGCCCCTCGAATTGCCCGATCAGTTCGCCCCACGCCTCGGCGCTCCGTTGGCAGATGCGGCTGACCAGCGAGGCATCGGTTCGAGCGGAAGAGGACATGTAAAGATCCCCGAAATGGCGGCCGAAAACCTATGGAATCGCACAATCCGACCGGCCTGTCAAGGGCTTTCGCATACCTGCCGCATTCCGCGGGATATGGTCGTCGGCCTATTGAATACGGCCCGATTCTGTGATAAAAATCCCTCGTAACCGTTCACAGGGGACTGTCCCACTCGGCGGTGAAGGGGACAGGCACATTTTTCGCCCTTGAAAGGGCGAAAAAATGAGCCAGTCCCCTGCCCGTGAATGGTTACAATCCCTCTTTATAGCGAATCGCCGCTGCTTATACAGGCATACAACAAAACGGGAGAAGAGAATGGAGAAGATATTGGTGACGGGCGCCGTCGGACAGATCGGCTCGGAATTGACGATGGCCTTGCGCGAGAGATTCGGTTCGAACAACGTGGTGGCCGGCGGACGCAAAACCAAACCCAGCCCCGAGTTGCGCGATTCGGGGCCGTTCGAGATCGTCGATTGCACCGACGCGGCGGCGGTCGCGAAAACGGTCGAGAAGCACAAAATTGATGCGATATATCATTTGGCCGCCATCCTCTCGGCCGTCGCCGAGGCCAATCCGCAACTGGCCTGGAAGGTGAACATCGACGGCCTGTACAACGTGTTGGAGGTCGCCCGGGAACACAAGTGCGCGGTCTTCGTGCCCAGCTCGATCGGCGCCTTCGGTCCCTCGACCCCGCCGGACGGCACGCCGCAGGACACGATCCAGCGGCCCAACACCATGTACGGCGTCACCAAGGTGGCCGGCGAGTTGCTCTGCGACTATTACCACAAGCGATTCGGCGTCGATACGCGCGGCGTGCGCTACCCCGGCATCATCTCCAACGTGACGCTGCCCGGCGGCGGCACGACCGATTACGCCGTGGAAATTTTTTACGAGGCCATCAAGCAGGGCAAGTATACCTGCTGTCTAAAGGCGGGCACGAAGCTCGACATGATGTACATGCCCGACGCCATAAAGGCCGCCATCGACCTGATGGAAGCCGACCCGGCGAGGCTCAAGCACCGCAACGCCTTCAACGTGACGGCGATGAGTTTCGACCCCGAAGAGATCGCCGCGGAAGTAAAGAAGCTCGTCCCGAACTTCACCATGACTTACGATGTGGACCCGGTGCGGCAGGCGATCGCCGACAGTTGGCCCAATTACATGGACGACGGCGCAGCCCGCGAAGAATGGGGCTGGAACCCCGAATACGATTTGACGACCATGGCCAAGGACATGATCGAGGTGCTGTCGAAGAAGCTTGCTTGATATTTTTAAGAAAAGCCCCCTCTCCCTCTGGGAGCGGGTTAGGGCGAGTGCGGAGTTGGATTGAATATCAATAGTTGAAATAGCCCTCACCCCCGGCCCCTCTCCCAAAGGGAGAGGGAAGAAGAATGCAAACCAGTTCAAACAAACCACATATCAAGAAGAGGTCGCAATGCCATCCGCCAAATTAGAAAAAGTGCTCAACGCATCGATCGAGGAACGTCGCACCAAGGGAACGCTCAAAGGGGCCGAGGTCGTCATCGCCGGCGTCAAGCAGCCCGTGGGCGAAAAGGGTTATCGCTACTTGCTGGAAGGCTACGGCGGCAAAGAGTTTCTTAAGATGAACGCCAATTCCTACCTGGGCATGCCCCTGCGGCCCGACATTATCGCCGCCGAGGAGGAAGCCTGCCGGAAGTACGGCGCCGGCCCCGGAGCGGTGCGGTTCATCAACGGCACTTTCAAGCCGCACGTCGAACTGGAAAAGAAGCTGGCCCGCTTCCACAACCGCGAGGCCTGCCAGATATTCAGCTCGGCCTACGCCACCATGATCGGCACCTTTCCGGCGCTGATCTCCGCCGAAAGCGCGTTGGTCAGCGACGAGTTGAACCACAACTGCATCATCAACGCCATCCGCCTCTCGCGCCCCAAGGTCAAGGAAATCTACAAGCACCTCGACGTGGCCGACATGGAGGAGCGGATCAAGAAAAACATCGGCGAAGTTACTCGGGTAATCATCGTCACCGACGGCATCTTCAGTATGCGCGGCGATTACGCGCCGCTGGATAAAATCGCCGAGATCGCCCGCAAATACGACGACCGGTTCCCCGAGGGCGTCGTCGTCATCGTCGACGATTCGCACGGCGTCGGGGCATTTGGCAAGACGGGCCGAGGCGTCGAGGAATACACCGGCGCCAAGGGAATCGACATCATTATCGGCACCCTGGGCAAGGCGTTCGGCGTCAACGGCGGATACGTCGTCGCCTCGGCGGCGATCATCAATTACCTCCGCGAAACGGCGGCCACCTACATCTATTCCAACTCGATCACTCCCTCGGAAGCAAGCGCGGCCGCCAAGGCGCTGGAAATACTCGACGGCCCCGAAGGCCCCAAGCTGCTCGAAAAGCTCCGCGCGTTGACCAAGCGGTTCGAGACGGGGCTGGTCGAGATGGGCTACGAGATCATCGCCAGCGAGCACCCGGTCGTGCCGTTAATGGTCCGCGACACGAAGCGGACGGCCGAACTGGTCAAGTTTCTCTTCGACAACGGAGTTTTGGCCACGGGCTTGAACTTCCCCGTCGTCCCCAAGGGCGACGAGGAAATACGCTTCCAGATTTCGGCCGCCCACACCGAATTCGACATCGACTACGCCCTGGGAGTGCTCGACAAGGCCCGGGGCTGATAATAAGTAAAACGGAAATCATTCCGATCCGTGGTATTTATATTCCGTCGGAACGGATTGAAAATCCGTTCTACATATTTACCGGCGGCAAAACGTGTCATCCAAAAAAGCGTTGGCCGAAAAGGTGCGCTCCTTTCCTCGCTCGCCCGGCGTCTATCTGATGAAAGATGAGGCGGGGCGGGTGATCTACGTGGGCAAGGCGAAGAGCCTCCGCGCACGGGTGGGAAGCTATTTTCTCAAGGCCGCCGCCCAGGACCAGCGCACTGCGAAGCTCGTCGCCGAAATCCGCGACGTCGAATACCTAGAAGCCGAGAGCGAGATCGACGCCTTGCTGCTCGAAGCCCGGCTGATTAAGGACATCCTGCCCAAGTTTAACCGCGACCTGCGCGACGCGAAGACGTTTCCCTACCTGGAAATCTTCACGCACGAGGATTTTCCCCGCGTCCGTTTCACCCGCGAGCCGCGCCGCCGGGGGACCAAGCTCTACGGCCCGTTCGGCAATCCGCGTGGGCTGCGCGGGGCGATCCAGGTGTTGCAGAAGATTTTCAAGTTCCGCACCTGCAATTTGGACATCGACGAGAACGATCCCCGCTGGCGTTGGTTCCGTCCCTGTCTGCTCCATTCGATCGAGCAATGTTCGGCCCCCTGCAACCTGCGGATCTCGAGGGAGGACTACCGAAAAGACGTCCGCCGCCTGCAACGAGTGCTCGAAGGGGGCAAGAAAACGCTGCTGGCCGAGATGAACGCCGAGATGGCGACCGCAGCGGCGGAACTGCGCTTCGAGGAGGCCGCCCGGTTGCGCGACGAAATCGAAATGCTCGAATCGCTCGACCAGCGCGGCAAGCTGGAAACGCACGTCCAGCCGGAGGTCTTTCCCATCGACCCGAAGCGCGGGCTGGCCGGATTGCGAAAGGTGTTGCGGCTGGAAAAAATCCCTCGGGCGATCGAGGGGATCGACATTGCCCACACCGCCGGCACGGACACGGTGGCCTCGGTGGTTCAGTTTATCGACGGTCTGCCGTTTCGGCCCGGCTACAGGCGGATGCGGATTCGCGGCGTTTCGGGGCCGGATGACACGGCCGCGATATACGAGGCCGTCGTCCGTCGTTTCCGCCGTCTCGGCGAAGAGGACGAGACGCCGCCGGACGTGTTGCTGATTGACGGCGGTCGCGGCCAGTTAAACGCCGCGTTGAGCGCCATTGGAGGCTTGTCCGACGGGGGCGCCACTGCTGGCTTGTCCAGCAGTGTCTTCTCCAGTCGCACAAAGATAATCTCACTCGCCAAGCGCGAGGAACTGGTTTTCACGCCCGACGCCGACGAGCCGTTGCGACTAAGCCGTCACAGCTATGCCTTGCGTCTGTTGCAATACATCCGCGACGAGGCTCATCGTTTTGCTCAGCATTATCATCATTTGTTGCGGAAGAAATCGCAGTTGGGTGAATGAGGGTAGAGAGGAGAGTGGAGAGTGGAGAGAGGTTGGGGTGGCAGTTGAACTGTCACCCCAACATGGCTGCATGCCGCTTGTGGTTTCACGGCATTGCTTTATATTGTAAACGACATTAGTATCCGTCAGACGAGCTGACAAGATGATCTACCAAGGAATCACTGACGCGGATGAAACTGACTTCGTTTCGCCGGAAAGATCAGATGCATTTGCTCAACATGATCGACGTCGGCCTGATCGACGCCTCGTGGTTAGGCCGTTTTCCGCCGGAATTGTCCGCACGATTAAAAGAACTGCTGGACAATCCGGAAGGCTGATGTTTTACAACCCCGCATACGGATTGCTCCGCTTCTCTTCGCCGACGGTCGTTGCCGGGCCGTGGCCGGGGAGAAGGATCGTGTCGTCGGACAACGTGAACAGCTTTGAATGGATGCCCGAGACGAGCTGCCGGTGATCGCCGTCGGGGAAATCGGTCCGGCCGATGCTGCCCGAGAAGATCACGTCGCCGACGAACGCAATCGCCGCAGCGCCGCCTTCGTGGAGAAATACGACGTGGCCGATCGAATGGCCCGGTATGGCAAGCACCTTGAACTTCAGTCCGGCCGACTCGTAGACGTCGCCGTCTTCGACGGTGGCGTCGGCGGGAGGACTGACGAGCGAAATGCCGAAGCCGGCCGAAAGATTTTTTTGGGGGTCGGTCAATTTCTCCGCGTCGCGGGTGCCGATGACCACGGGACACTCGGGCCAACGCTGCTTTAGCGCGGCGTTGCCGCCGATGTGGTCGCCGTGGCCGTGCGTGTTGAGGACCGCCGCGGGCGTCAAAGCTTGTCGTTCCAAGTGGCCGATGATCTTCTCGGGTTCCAGACCGGGGTCGATCACCACGCAATCGGCGCGGTCTCCGCGCCGGGCGATATATGTGTTTTGCTCGAATGGAAGGCAAATAATCGTATCGTACCGAAAATCGGGCGAACTCACGGAATTGGACTCCTCAAGGGGCATACGATTGGGTAAAATATAGCGGTTATTGGCGCATATTACATAGAGGGTTATCTCAACGATTAGGTAAAAGGGCATTGCGAAACTAAACATTGTAATTCCGACAAGAAGATTTTGCGATAAGGTCGAACGGGGAACCATTGGCAAGGAGGGGAAATCGCGATATTTTTGCATTGTCGCCCTCTAATCTTGTCACATGTTGCCTATACTAACATCACTAACATTAAGTTTGTGGGACCAAGGGGGGTTGGCATACGGATTGCTGCCGCCTTAGATGACTTTCAAGGAATCAGATACCGGTGCCGCCCGATCCGCCGCCCACGGTCTGTCTGTCGGCAGCACGGCGATGCCTCACAAGGAGGATGATTGATGACCGTTCGGAGAATAATGTATCTGTGTTGGTTGCCGGCGTTGTTTTGTTTTGTCGCCTTCGCGTTATCGATTGCATTTGAGTCGGCGTCGGCCGCCGATCCCACTGGATCGGTCAACGATCAGCCCGCGACCGCCCCCGCCAAGCAGGCGCGGCCCAAGGTTCCATATCACGTGGCCGAGCGGTCCGAAGCGGCCAAGGCGGCTTCGGCGGCGCCAAAATTGGCCCCGGGCAACCCCAACGAACACCCCTTGATGCCGGCGCTGCGTTGGGCCTATTCCGGCTTGGGAAATTTGGAGAAAATCTACGACTATTCGGCCACCTTGGCCAAACGCGAACGGATCGGCGGCAAGCTGCTCGATTACCAATACATGTTTATCAAATTGCGGCAGAAGCCGTTCAGCGTCTACATGTATTTCCTCGCTCCAGCGGACGTCAAGGGCCAGGAAGTGATATACGTCGAAGGCCAGAACAACGGCAACATGTGGGCGCACGGAGTGGGTTTCCAGAAGGCCTTCGGCACCGTTCCGCTGAAACCGGACGGGCCGTTCGCCATGAAAAACCAGCGATATCCGCTTACAGAGTTGGGCATCCTCAACCTTACGAGGCGGCTGGTCGAAGTCGCTGAAAAGGACATCAACTACGGCGAGTGCGACGTGAAGTTTTACGAAGGCGCGAAAATCAACGGACGCGTCTGCACCTGCATCGAAGTGGTCCATCCCGTGCCGCGGCGCAATTTTCTCTTCCACCTGGCGAGGATTTTCGTCGACAAGGAACTGAACCTGCCCATCCGATACGAAGCCTACGATTGGCCGCAAGAGGAAGGCGGACCGCCTGAGTTGACCGAGGAATACACCTACCTCAATCTGAAGCTCAACAACGGCTATACCGACGCCGACTTCGACGTCAAGAATCCCAACTACAAGTTCCGCTGAATATATCCATTAACCCCACGAGGCCGACCTCGCACCGCTCCGATCGCGGCGCGAGGTCGTCGCGTTTGGATTCGCGGTAACGGAACGCCGCGTTTATCGGTGTTTGCATGAAGCCCCCGCAAAACGCGCCCGGAATTAAACGGGGATATTGGAAGCGGGCCGCGCGGCTCGCCTTGGCGCTGGTGATCGGTTACATCGTCGTCGCGGTGGTCGCCATGCTCTTGGAAAATTACCTCCTCTTTTTTCCCGTTAGTTATCCGAACGGCGAGTGGCGGCCGGCGGGAATCGAATTCGAGGACGCGTGGTTCCAAGCGGACGACGGAACGAAACTACACGGCTGGTATCTTCCACATCCGAATCCTCGCGCAACGCTGCTCTTCTGTCACGGAAACGGCGGAAACGTCACGCATCGCGCAATGGCGCTCGAGGCCTTGCACAAATCGGCAGGCGCGTCGGTGTTGATTTTCGATTATCGCGGATACGGCCGGAGCGAGGGCAAGCCCAGCGGGGCGGGCATTCTCGCCGACGCCCGCGCGGCACGCGCTTGGTTGGCCGAGCGGGAAAATATCGACGAGACGGACATAGTCCTTCTGGGCGAATCGATCGGCGGTGCGGTGGCGGTCGATCTGGCCGCCCGCGACGGCGCCCGCGGGCTGGTGCTGGAAAGCACCTTCGACGAACTGACGGAGGTGGCGGCGCAACATTATCCGTGGCTGCCGGTCCGTTGGCTGATGCGCACCCGCTTCGACTCGGCCGGCCTAATAGGCCAATATCGCGGCCCGCTGCTGCAAGCTCATGGCGACGCCGACACTTTGGTTCCCATTCGTTACGGCCGCCGGTTGTTCGAGGCGGCCAACGGGCCCAAGCGGTTTCTCCTTCTGCCCGGCCACGATCACAACCACTTCATGCCGCGGGAATACTACCAGGCCCTGGCGTCATTCTTGGATGAACTAGGACCCGTGGGTCGGGTACCCCGGACTTGACCTACGCCCCCTCGTCTCCGCCCAACAGAGGCAGCCTTACGGAAAGCCGCGTTCCCTCGTCGGGGGCCGACTCGATGGTCACGCTCCCCTCCAACAACCGCACCCGTTCGCGTATGCCCTGCAATCCGAAGCGGTCTTCTTCCACGGCGTCGCAGTCGAAGCCGACGCCCCAGTCGCGGACCTCGACGTGAACGTGATCGGCGCGCTCGAAGAGGGCGACGCGGATTTTCTCGCTGCGGCTGTGCCGGCAGGCGTTTCGCAGCGATTCCTGAATAATGCGAAACACGGCGTTTTCCAAGGAGGGACCGAGATGGCGGCGGGACAAGTCGTGCGCGAACTCGATTTCCGGCCCGCCTTCCTTGCGGTGCTCGTAAATGATGTATTGAACGGCGTCGACGATCCCCATTTCGTCGAGAACCGGAGGACGGAGTCCGCTAATCAGCCGGCGGGTCTCGTCGATGGCGCGGGCCAACAGGTCGGCCGCCGAATCGAAACTCATCCAGGCCTCGGCGGGATTACGGGCCAGCGTTTCCCGAAAGGACTGGAGCCGGAAGAGCGCGCCGGTGAGTTGTTGGGCGAAGCCGTCGTGGATTTCGCAGGAAACCAAGCGTCGCTCGCGCTCGTGAATTTCGAGCAGTCGCCGCAGGAGCCGTTGTTCTTTCTTAACCGCTTCGGCGGCCGTGCGTTCTTGGGTGACGTCGGTGGCTATCGCAAGCACGTTCTCGACGCCGCCCTCGCCGGCGATCGGCACCACCCGGCACGACCACCAAACGCCGAAAACGTCCTTCGCCTCGACGGTTTGACTTCGGCCGGTGGCGAACGCCTCCTCCAGAGCCAGCCGACATGCGTCCCTGTTCTCCGGCAAGGAAAAATCCAATATGAATTTGCCGACGTGTTCTTCACGGCTAAGCCCCGACTGGGCGCGATTGACGAATTTGATGTTCAGGTCGCGATCGAGCAGCACCAGCAAATCGGGGGTGTTTTCGAACAGCAAGCGGAGCGCGGCCTCCGATTCGCGGAGCGCCCTTTCCGCGCGACGACGCTCGCTCACGTCGCGGGTGATGCCTTGCAGTCCGATCGGCACGCCGTCCTCGTCGCGCAGATACGTGCTGACGATTTCGCACCAGCGGAGGGAGCCGTCCTTCGCGCGGCATCGCACTTCGAGGAACCGTTTCCGATAGGAGTCCGCCGGTTTGGAAGCGCCCCAAGAAAAAACCTCGATCAGAGCTTCGCGAACGCGGGGCAGGTCCTCCGCGGCGACCAGGCCGCCGAGCGATAGTTGAAGGCTTTCTTCCCGCGTGTAGCCGAATATCCGCTCCGCGGCCGGGCTGACGTAGGAAAAACGCCACTGCTCCGCCACCGCGTCGGCCAACTCCGCCGGCGACGCTTTTCCCCAGCGGCGCTTGAAATAATGGGCCGGAAAATCGACCGTCCAAATAACGTCGGCCACGTTTTCGGCGATGGCCCGGAATCGGTTGTCGCTGGCTCGAAGCAACTCGATCGTCCGCTTGCGCTCGGTTATATCGTAGAAAAAACCGAGCATGCAAGCTTGTCCGTCGCGCTCGATGTGGGCGGTCGTTATATCGGCGTAGATTACTCCTCCGTCCTTGCGCAAGCAGGGAATGTCCCGCGCATGCTTCACTTCGCGCCGGGCCATTGCCCGAAACTCCTCCAGAACGCGGGGCAGACAGTCGGCGGGATGTATCTCCCGGACCGAAAGAGAAAGCAATTCCTCTTCCGCGTACCCGAGCATTTGACACATGGCCCTGTTGACGCGGTGAAACCGTTTGCCGTCGAGAGAAGCAATGATGATCCCCTCGGACGAACCGTCGTAAAGCGCCTGCAACTCTTCGCCGTCGTATCGCAAGGCCGACTTATGCGCGCCGCTCATGTTGTTTCCGATCTTGCCCTGCTATAACTTCCATCTGTTCGCCGCGAAGGTTAGCTGCTCCGCACCCGAAAAAAAGAACGACAATTGCGCGACAGGCACTGGGCGCCAGACCTACGCACATTGGTTACCATATAATAGTAAGGGCCTGCGTCGAACGTGGATAGGGGGGCTTTTCCTAACGATCACTCGATTTACGGAGAATGGATAGCACGAAAATGGCCCCTCTCGCGGACCATATCGAAGGTGTTTTTAACATTGGCGCCCTTTTCCAAAAGCGATTTAGTTTCTGTTGCGGAACCATCAAGTAAGGTGCGTGCAAGCACGCACCCTACAGTGGTTTTCCGCAACAGATACGATTTAACGAAAAAAGCCCGCGGATAGAATCTCCGCGGGCTTCTCGGGGGAGTGGTTGTTAAAACAACTCTCGCGAACGCCTATATAGCTTACAGGGCGCCCAGGGCCGGCGGCATCGGCGCGTTTCGCGTCGTTTTTTCGTCCTTCGGCGGGGGCGGCGTCTCGCGGCACTCGCACCGCGGGCAGCAGTAGACCACCACGCACTTATAAACGGGCACCTTGCACTCGATCTCTTTTTTAATCAGCTTCTTTCTCGTCCGCATCTTTCCGCATTTCGGCGGGATGCGGCATTTGCCCTCTTCCACCGCGCAGGGATCGCATTTGCCCGAGCTACAGCCGCAATCGGCCTTGCAGGCGTCGCCGCACCCGCATCCGTCGAGGCAGCGCCCGTGCCGCCTTGGCAGCGTGGCGCAGAACTCTTCGCACTCGACCACCCAAACGTGCTTTTTGACGGCCTTCATTTCGCAAACCACTCGGCAATGCTTCTCGCATTGGCAATGGCAGCCGCAATAGCCGCAGCAGTCGGCGCTGCCGCAGACCCGCACTTCCTCGCAGGCTTTCGGGTCGCAGGGCGCGCCGGCCGGGGACAGGTTGACGATCAGCAAGCCGATCGCCAGCGACATGACGAATATCCTCATCTGATTATCTCCTTTTTTGCTAGAAATCGATTTGAGCGCGCATTTGGACGATGTTCAGGTCGCCGGCCCCGGCGCCCTGGTTCTGGTTGATGCCGGAATAAATGTATTCCAGCATGAGCCGCGTGTAGGGCGTCAGGTACCAGTTTACGCCGATCGTGTGATCGCCGACGTAATCGAAGCCCAGCAGGTCGTGGTCGTAGGCGTCGAGCCACGAATAACGGTACTTCAACTCCCAAGCGCCCAGGCCGGTGTACACCGAGCCGTTCTCGTCGCGGACGCGGAAAAAGTTCTCGTAGGGCTTGACCCTAGCAAAGCAGCCATCGTGTCGGTCGTAGGCCCGGTTTTCGCCGGTGAGGAAGTAGCTGAAGTAGGCGTAACATCCTTGCGTATTGCAGTCGGCGTGGTCGGAGCGGTCGATGAAATTGACGAAATACTCCGATTGGAACGAGAAGGGACCGTACACGAAGGCCAACTCCGTGCCGAGAAGGTTGCGGTTGTCCACGTCGTCCATCGCGATGGAATTTTCGCTGGCGAGATGGCACTCGGGACGGAAGGCCAACTCGTACTCGTGCCCGAAGGGCTTTCGGTAGCTGTAGGCTATGCCGAGGTGCAGCAATCCGCGCCCTTCGGTGGCCTCGTCGTACCAGGGGAGCCACGTGCCGCGCATCGTGACGGCGCCGCCCATGATGTCGCCCTGAATTTTTCCGCCGTCGTCTCCCTTCTCGGCAAAGCCGCCGATGGCGAACGTGGCGTATTCAGCGGCGCTCCAGCCGTGGGCCATAACGCCGAAGCGCCGGGCAGGCGCCAAAGCCCCGCCGGCCACGTTACGTTCCATGAACGTGATGAACCGCGAGCTGGTCAGTTCGTCCAAACTGAACGGCTCCTTGAAGTGACCTACTTTCACGTTTTGCAAGAAGGGAAGATCGGTAACCGCAATGTATACGTCCTTTGCCTTGACCGTGCTCTTGCCGGCGAAATCGTATTCGATCTTGTACTTGAATACGTTGAATCCCTTGCCCGACAGGAAGAATCGCGCGGCGCGAAACTCAACGCCGTTTTGCTCGTCGTAGCGGGCCTGGTCGATCGCGTCCTGATCGAAGGCGGCCGTGTCCGCGCAGATTCGACCGCCGGGCGTGACCGACATCTGACCGGCCGCTTTTTTCTTGTCGTCCTTGGCCTTCTTGTCGATCTTCGCCAACGCCTCTTCCACGGCGGCCAGGCGCGAGTCGAGATCGCCTTCGCCGGCGGCGCTGCTGGAAGCGTAGACGTACTGGTTGGTCGCCGAATCGTACGATTCTGGGCGATGCGTCGGCATCGGGCCTTCATCGCCGAGGGCCGACGCGGCCAGCGCCCATGCGGCCGCGGCCGTCAGCGCCCATGCCGGCCATTTGTTCAAACATCCGTGCATCGTGGGTTCCTTTTCAAAGCGGGTTCCGTGCTGCGGTGAATGTGGTGCGTGCAACCGCGCCAATTCCTACAGAAAACACCGCCGGAACATTCGGCTCCGGCGGCATCCTAGGAATAATTCTCGGGAAACGACTGCCGCGAATTGAGTTAGAGAATTGTAAGGACATTGGTATTGGATGGGCAAACGCGCCCTCCGAACGTCGCAACCGGCACAGCAGTCACCGTCCGCCGAGAAGAGGCCGCAGAATCGACCAAAGAACCAAAAGCGGCAAAATGATCAACAACAACCTAGGCCAACGAGCCGCTACAATCAGCACCACCGGCACGGCCAGCAAAAGCCATCCGGGCAGGCGCTGAACGTCGTCGAACGCCAGCCAGGCGGCGGCCGCCAACGCCCCGCCCCGCCAGCAAAAGGCCAACGCGCCGGCCGCGTCGGGCCGCCACAGCCGGATCGCCGCGGCGCCGGCCAAAAGCACGATGGCGGTGGTGCCCAGAATATGGCGCTGCATGACTGAAAAAAATACGTTAGATTCGGTCGAGCGCGTCGATCCAGCGGACGAGTTCGGCGAGTTCCTCGTCGTTGAGGTATCGGGGCGTCTCGCCCAGGCCCTTCATCGTGACGGGATACTTCATCTTTTGCAAGACGCCGGCGATTTGCTCGATCGGCCGGGCCAGGGGCGATTTGTCGGCCCGCGCAAGATATACGGCCAACCGCCGCAGCGGCTCGTTGTGCGGCGGACGGCCCATCATGATGGCCTCGACCGCCGCCACGCCCCGGATCATCTCGCGGTTGTTCATCGCCGTCAGAAAAGCCATCGACCCGCCCCCTTTATAACCGTGCACGACAATCCGCGCCGGATCGATCTTGTAGCTCGAGCCGATTTGGTCCAACAGTCGATCGACCAGGTCCGTCTCGTCCGGCGTCCAGCGGGCGGGATCGGCCGACTTGGGAGCCAAGAGGATTAGATTCCAACGGTCGCAGAGCGGTTTCCAGCGGGCGAGCAGTTCGCTCCACTCGTACCCGCCGGGCGCGTGAAGCCAGATTGCCACGCCGCAAGGCGCCTCGGGCCGATACCCTTTGGGCACGTAAGCCCACGCCTCGTTGGGAAACTCGGCGTTCTTCAACTCGACGGAGCCGACTTGAAGACCGTCTTTTTCCGTCCCAACCGGGGGCGACTGGGCTACACCGGCCGGCGGCAACCCGTCCGGCGGCGGCTCGGTCGGCAGCGACGCCAGCACGGCTTTTGCTTCCCGCTCGGTCGCGCCGTGGCGGACACCGAGCAACACTTCAACGCCGGGTTCCAGAAGACCGATTTTTTTCATCAGCTTATCTCGATCCGCGATCGGCTCTCCATCTAGCGAGTGGATCGTGTCGCCCGGCTCGATGCCCGCCGCGGCCGCGGGGCTTTCGGGGTATACGTAGCGGACCGCAACGCCGTCTTCGGCCGAGCGCATGGGCAGTATGCCGAGAAAGCCGTGCTGGAACGGTTCCAGCTTGGCGGCCAGTTGCATTTCGGTCTCGATCCGCCGACCGTCGCGCAACGCGGCGACGCTCAACTTGTCGCCGGCGTATTTGCGTCCGAGTTCGGTTTTGACCTCCGCCGCGCGGGCAATCGGGCGACCGTCGATCTCGACGATTTTGTCGCCCGGCTTCAGTCCGGCGGCGGTGGCGGGACATTTCGGCAGGCAGGAGGCGATGATCGGCGGGGACGTGTAGGGGTTCGGCCCCTGAAGGCCGATTCCCGCCAGGCCGGGATGGAGGTCTTCGCCATTGATTAGCCGGGGCAATGCCCGGCCGACGTCCACGGCGGGGATGGCGAAGCCGATGCCCGAATCGTACCACTCGGCGCCGGCCATTTGGCCGCTCGCCCTAGGCGAGAGGGGGACCAGCACGCCTAGCACCCGGCCGTGCAGGTCGATCAGCGGCCCGCCGTAGTTGTTCGGCGAGACGGCGGCGTCGGTCTGGATCGCTCGGCCGTCGATGCGGTCCAAGGCGCTGAGCACGCCGACGGCCATGTTGGGCCGGTCGAGTTGGAAGGTCCGGCCGACGGCGATTGCCCATTGCCCGACGCGCATCTCTTCGCGCGGGACCGGCCGGCCGACCGGAAGCGGTTTGTCCGTCTCGATTTTCAACAGCACGAGCATCCGCGCGTGGTCCGTGGCGACCAACTCGGCCGGTTTGCGCTCTCCGTCGGGCAATCGAACCAGGATCGAGGCCGGCCGGGAGGCGAAATTGAACGCGCTGGAAATGATGTAACCGCGGGGATCGACCGCCAATCCGGTCGTCGGCCCGGCGCCGAGCAAATTTCCCTCGACCCTCTCCAGGCCGCCGAGCGTTTCGATCTGGACCACCGCCGGCGCGATCCGCTCGACCGCCTCGGCCAATGCCGCTTGTAGTTTTGCGTCCACGTTGTCCGCGGCGGAGAACGTCGGCGCTATGCACAACCACGCAACAATCGGCAGAAGAACGTGTTTTGAAATTGAAAAAACGGCCCCTTCCGTCTTTGATAAAGGGTTAGAGTGAGAGCCATACCGCCGGTCGTCCCGGATAATTCCAGCCAATTCCAATCCGCCCTCGCCCCCTCTCCCAAAAGAAGAGGGGAGATTTTCATAGTTCCTCATGGTTGCGTCCCCCGCGTCGGGTCCCGCCCGGCGGTCGATTGCAAGGTGAACTTCAATAAATTCCGGCCGCGGATGACGGTCAACTCGATCGGATCGGCGTAATCGACGAACTCCATTTCCTCGACAAGCTCCCTCCGCGACTGGATCAGCCGGTCGCCGACGAGAATAATCAAGTCGTCCGGTTGGAGCCCCGCCTTTTCGGCCGGCGAGCTGGGCAGGACGCGATCGACGTAGGGGGGCGTGCGTTCCAGCACGTCGGGGACGAGAACGATCCCCAACGCCGCCGGATCGAGCGACCGTTGCGGCTTGCGGGCTTCCTCGGGGTCGCGCTCGGCGACGAACTTGCCTTCCTCGATTTCTTCAACCGATTTTCTGATTTCCTCGACCGGCAGGGCGTAGTTTAGCCAAGTGTGGTTCAACGAGTTGTGCAGTTCCTTGCCGAGGATGCCGGCCAAGCAGCCGTCCGTATCGACCAGCGCGCCGCCGGCCGCGCCGGGGTTGTTCGTGATCGCGTCGATGACGTAGACGGGTCCGCGGTAGGGTGTCTCGAAGACGCCCCGTCGGGCGGCGAGCTTCGTGACTATCGAGACGGTCCCCTTTTGCATGCTGACCGGCTCGTCGCCCAAGGCCACGCCGAACAGGTTGCTAAAGGCCAAGACCCTCGAGCCGGCGGTGAGTTTGACGGCCTTCGAGAGGTCGAAACAGGGCAGGCCCTCGGCCTCGATTTTCAGCACGGCCACCTCCAGCCGCGGATCGGCGCCGATCAGTCGGGCGTCGAGTTCGCGGCCGTCGGACAATCCCACCGTGACGTAATCGGTGTCGAGCACGTAGCTGAAGACGGTGAGGATATAACCGTCGGGCGAAATGACTATTCCGCTTTGATAGCTTTCCATTCCGCTGAAGCCGCCCGCACCGTATATTTTTACGACTTTCGGATGGGTCTGCTCGAAGGTGTCGGCGGCGAGTGCCGGCGCAGCAAAGAGCGAGAATGCCAGCATCAAATAAAAACTAAAAACAAATTTGCAATTTTCGATTTTCAATTCTCAATTCTCCCCCTGCTTCTCAATCTTAAATCCCTCGATCCTCAACGTGGCGAAATCCTCGTCGCCGAAGCGGACCCGCATCTTTCCCGGAATCATGCTCCCGTCTTTCCCGCCGTAATCCGAGAAATATATTTCGCAGGGGTCCGATTCCTCGTCGGGAAACATTTCCAGGGCCAGCAGACGCCCCTCGGCCGGGTCGAAGTAGAAGCGGCAGACGACGCCCTTGTAGGAGCCTACCAGCACGTCGGCCAATCCGTCGAAGCGGTCGCTGCCGGGCAGCGGGGCCGTGCCGTAGTAATAGACGTCGCCGAAGCGGTCCGGCCCTTCCACTGCCAGCCGCCGCCAGAGGAACAGAGCGGGCATCATCCCGCCGCTGTGGGGCGGCAGCAGCGTGTCGCCCAACTCGTCGCCGGCGGTCCACTTGATTTCGGTGGAAGAGAGTTTCAGCGAGGCGTCGGACTCGCCGATCACCAGCGCGTACTCGCCGCCCGAAGCGAGCGGCCCGGTTAGCTTCCACGGCCCGCGGGACTCGCCCGGCTTCGACTGCGACATCCAGCCGTCCCAGACGTTCTTCCGTTCGAGTTCGTTGTAGTAGTAGTTGGAGAACCCTTCTTTTCGCTTGTAGTGATCGGCGACGATTTGAGGAACCGCGGGCGCGGCGTTTTTCAGCGTCTCGGATTTCTTCCGATTCTTGTCCGGCTTGGGCGTCGGTTGGGGCGGCGGACTCTTCTTGGCGCCGATCGCTTTCAGCAATTCCTCGCGGCCGTGGTAGCCGGCCAGCCGGACGAGAATGTCGTGCCGTCGCCCATCGCGGCGAAAGCTCATCGGCACGCGCCAGCCCTTGGGGTAGATGCCCAAGGCGTTGAGAAACGAGTTGGGACTGTTGACCGGGCGGCCGCCGAAGCCGACCACCTCGTCCCCCTCGCGCAGCCCGCGGCGATAGGCGTCGCAGGAATCGAGTATCTCCTTGACGACCGCGCGGCCTTCGTCGTCGCGGCCGACGCGCGCGCCGAGCGTGGCGTGGTCCACGATCCGTCCGCTCCGCAACACGCCCATGAAATGCTTGATTTGATTGATGGAGATGGCGTAGGCCACTCCGACGTTGACGCGGCCGCGCTTCTCGAACGAGCACCGCCCGTTGATTCCGAGCACCATCCCTTGATCGTCGAACAGCGGTCCGCCCGAATTGCCGGGGTTCACCGAGGCGTCGGTCTGGAGGCAATCGGCGTATTCCAGCAGCGTGCCGGCCGGGAGTTGGTAGCGATGGACGCCGGAAATGATTCCCGCGGTAATGGTCGGCTGGAAGTCGGCGGCCAGCAGGAAGGGGTTGCCGGCCGCGAAGACCCAATCTCCGACGCGGGCTTCATCGCTGTCGCCCATTTCGGCGTGGGGAAAAACGTCGCGGCCGAAGAGTTTTATCAGCGCCACGTCGCCGGTCGGATCGAGGCCGACCAGCACGGCGTCGTAGGCCGCGCCGTCGGCCATTCCACACTGCATGTAGTATCCGCACGGCTGTACGACGTGGAAGTTCGTCAGCGCGTAACCGTCGGCCGAGACGACCACGCCCGAGCCGCCGCCGCGACCGTTGGCCGGAAAGATCGCCAGCACGGCGTCTTTGGCCCGCTCGATCGCCGCGATCCGTCGCGATTCGGCTTCGAGCACCGCCGCGTCCGGGCTTGCCAGCGCCCGGACGGCCGTCAGCAGCAACAGAGCAATGCAATAAAAACGGGCGGAACGGTTCATTTCACGATCCTCGCGTTGCACAACAGGAGCCGGTCGCCGGCGCCGCTGTCGTCGCCGAAATCGACCACGATCGTCAGCCGTCGGACGCCGCAAACGTCAAGCTCGATCTCTCGCGGCGCGCTCCGCTCGGCGACGTCGGCCTCCAGCAATACGCGGTCGTCGCCGCGGACGATCAAGCGGACCTTTCCGTCGGTCTCGCCGTCGTCGTTGCCGATCGCGGCCCGAAAGCTCCGGAACCCTTCCGGCAGGCGGAAGACCAACTCGGTTCGGGCGAACAGCGCCAGGCCCTTGCGATATTCGACGCCGCCCAGTTCGAGCGCATCCGAGTCGAAGCCGCGGTCGAAGCGCGGGGCATAGAACAACCTCAGCGCGGGCAGCGGCCGACGGCTGCCGAAATACGGCGTCCAGTTCGTCGACTCGGGCGTCATGTCGCTCAGGTAGATCAGCTTGCCGGCGGAATAATCGAGACGTACGACGCCGGCCAGCGGCATCGAGACGGGCAAGCCCGTGCAGGTCGTCCATTGAAGGTTGTTTCCCTCGAGCGTCGCCGCGCGGGCCGACCAGCGCGAGCCGGCCGCGTCGGTAATCAGACAGTCGGCCGGCGGCGGGGCGTCGGCCAGACCGTGGCGGTAGACGAATCCGTATACTTTCGCGCGCTTAACCGGCAATAGTTCGCCGTCCAGGTCGAAACCGACGGTCTCGCCGGTCACGTCGTGAATCACGCCTTTGTGCGAATCGAGAGTGCCGTTGGCGGCGACGATCAACAGGTCGCTGTCGGTGTTGTCGCCGGTCAGCCTCGACCATTCGGCTTCCAGCGCGTCGGATTGCCGGAGGCGGACCGAATGGACGGCGGAGATGGGCGCGTCGAGGGTTTCGCCGCCGTCGAGCACGATTTTCGCCCGGCCTTCCCGGACCAGGTACTGACGGACGTGGATCGACGAGCCGTCGATCAACTCGACGATCGCGCCAGCCGCCGGCCGGACCCGGTCCGGTCCGCGTTCGGTTGTGAGGGTAAGCAGTTTTTCCGTTTCCGCCGACAATCGTCCCTGGGATGTCTCCAGGGTCAGCCGATCGGCCGTCAATTCGACCAGGGCGCCGGAAAAGGTCTGCCCGTCCAGCGTCTTCGCCTCGAACTGGGGAGCGATAAAACCGAATATCAGCGCCAGGATAATGCTATTCATGGTTGTGTTCACGTTTGTTTGCGAAACTGCAAGCGGTTTGTCGCCATGTCGGGGCGGCAGTTCAACTGCCGCCCCAACCACTAATCCACTACCCACCCTCCACCCTCCACCCTCCACCCTCCACTCTCCACTCTCCACTCTTCACTCTTCGCTCTCCTCGGCGGCCAGGCGGCGGAAGTATTGTTCAATCGCGTGTTGGTAGTGCGAGGGGAAGTCGCGTCCGATCTGCTGCATGGCCGTCTCCCGCTCCTTTGGCGGCAGGTTTCCCCAGCCGCTGTCGGAGCCGATGTTTTTCTTGTCCACTTCGCCCGGTCCGCGGCCGCCGGCGATTTTGCTGTCCGGCATGGGCGAACCCGGTTGAAGCATGTTGGCCTGCATCATTTGCTGTTGCTGCTCCTCGATTTTCTTTATCAACTTGTCGAGCGACTCGATGATGCCGTCTTGCTGCTTGCGGACCTTCTTGCCGCCGCGGCCCAAATCGAGGCGGCGACGAACGTCTTCCATCCGTCGGGCGATGTGGTCGAGCGTGTCGTCCTTTAAGTCCTTCAGATCCTCCCGCATCAAGCGGGCCAGCACGACGTAACGCCGTGGGCTGGACCGCTCGCCCTCCAACAAAGTCCCGATCGACTTCAAGCCCGATTCCTTGTTCAACAACGAATGATAGACCACGCTTTGATAGAACAGCAGCGCGGCCGGCGCGACCACCTCGTCGGGCTTCAAGTCCGAAATCTGCTCCATCGCCTCGTCGAACAACGATTCCTCGACCAACCATCGGGCGTAAAGCAGCCGCAGATTGTCGGCCAGCAGCCGGGGCGCCGCCGGATCGCGGAGCCAATCTTGCGAGGGCAGCACGAACCGGCTCCGCGGCTGCGAACATTGCTTGACCAGTTTCGCCGCGTTGGGGTCGATCAAGGCGTAGGTGGCCGCCAGGCGGACCAGCAGGTCGTCCTCCGAGGGCGAATCGGACAAGTCGCGCCATATTTGTTCCGCTTTCGTCCGAGCGGCGGCGTTCGCGCCGGCGGCCTCCAGACAGGCAAGGGCCTTGCTCTTAACCTCCGGGATCGGGCGCGGCTTCCACGGCACCGATTTGTCGGCGAGCGGATCGACGCTTTGCCCGGCCGCCGGAAAAACGACAACCGCGAACAACGCGGCAATCAGAACGTATTTCACGTTTGGCTTCATTTGTTTTTCCCCATTTCAATGTCGCGGGTGACGCGATAAATGCGCTCCTCGCGCTCGGCGAGCCGGCGCAGGGCCTCGACCAACTCCTCGCTGTCGGCCTGCTCGCCTTCGATCATGTTCGAGTACCGCTCGGTCCGCTTGTTCACCCTCATTTGCAAAGTGCGTATCATCCGCAACTCGGCGAGCATGTCGATCAGCGGCGGGTCCATCGGCTGGCCGGCCCCTTGTTGACGCCGTTGCGATTTTTTGTCCTCCAGGTCCTTCTGGGCCTTCTTCAGCGCCTCGATCATGTCTTTCATCGCTTCGAGTATGTCTTCCTCGATGCCCTGGGTGATTTTTCCCACCTTCGTCCGCGCCAGGCGGTGGACGACTTGCAGCATGTCTTCTCGCATCTGCTCGATGGCCTCGGGGAAGGCGACGGCCGTGCCGTCCTCGCGGAGCAGCGCGAGCGCCTTGTCCACTTCGACGACGATCTGCGACTCCTTGCCGCTTAGCCGGCTGGATTCGATCTCGTGGTTGTGCGTCCGCCGATCTTGGGGAACGTCGTCCAGACGCAGCGTTCCGATGTAGACCTCTTGTTGCATCTGAAACATTTTGCGGAAGCGGGCTTCGAGCATCGCCAACATCCGGGCGATCTGCTCCTCGCGGAGTTGGCGGAGTATCTCCTCCAACTCGGCCTGGGCCTTTTTCAACTCCTCGATGGCCTTCTCCTGGTCCTCGGCGGCGCCCTCGCGCTGGGCCTTTTCCAGCTTCTTCTTCGCCTCTTCCATCTTCTTTTGGGCAGCCTTCAAGCGCTGCTCGGTCGGGTTCTGTTGAGAATCCTGCTGTTGCTGCCGATCGCTTTGCTCGCCCTGCTGGCCTTGTTGCCCCTGTTGGCCCTTTTGGCCTTTCTGACCCTTTTGCCCCTTCTGACCTTCTTGCCCTTTTTCCCCGTTCTGGTCCGTGGGATCTCCTTTTTGTTCGCCGGATTCGGCCTTGTCTTTTCCGTCCTTTGAATTTTCCCTTCCTTCTTTCGCTTTTTCCGTTCCGTCCTTGCCTTTTTGTTCTCCGCCTTGGGCTTTTTTCCCGTCGTTTTTCATCCGCTTGGCCAGGCCGCCCGTTTTCTCGGCGATTTTCCCTTGCTCATCGGCCAGCCGGTCGGTGTTGTCGCCGCCGAGCGTTCGACTCTGAACGTCCTCTTCTTGCTTGATTATTTTATTGAGGTCCTTGAGCAATTTGGCTATGCGTTTTCTTTCCTCTTCGAGGCTTTTGGCGCCATTTTCGCTCATCAACAGGTCGAGCAGCGATTGCAGGTCGAGGTTGAGGACTTCCTGGTCCTTGATGGCCCGCGAGAGTTGGTCCTTTCCCAGCAACTCGACGAGTTGTTCGAGCCTGACGGCGATCAACTGGTTCTTGCTTTGGGCGACCGCCTTTTTGAGCAGCGCGGCCTTGCGCGGATCGCTCGCCGCGCTGAGTTCGGCCATTCGCAAGAGCACGTTTTCCAGGTGTTTGTATTGCTCGGCGATGCGACGTTCCTGGAGGGCTAGCTTTTCGGCGGGGCCGAGTTCGTCTTTCGCCGTTTTGGGCGGGGACGAGGCGGAATCGGTCCGGGCGTGGACCGCCGGCGCGAGAAAAAACAACGCCGTCAGGGCCAGTGCGAACGCCGACGACAGTCGAATGTGAGCGATCATTTTCTATTCCTTTAGCAGGTCGCGGATTTTCTCTTTATGCCGCCGCTGGGTTTCCTCTTTGAGTTCCTTTTGCATCTCGACGATGTTCCGCAGCAACTCGACCGCTTCGTTGAAGCTCTCCAGTTCGAGCATCTGGTCGAGCACCTTTCGCATTTCCAGCAGGATGTCGTCGGCCTGGCGTTGCGCGCGGTTGCGAAGCTCGGGACCGCGCGGTTTTTCCAGGTCGGCCAGCAGGGCCTCGATGCGCTGCTCGAGTTCGGGAAACATCTCGCCGGCCACCCGGTGCAGCGGCAGCGATATTCCGCCTTGCAGCCGCTGTTTCAGTTCCTCCGTGTCGATGCGGTTGTTGACCAGTTGTTTGCGGATGTCGTCGAAGGCTTCGGCCACGCCCAACACCTCCTGGGCGTTCTTTCGGCAGTTGCCCAGCGCGCTTTGCACGCGGAGCGTCCGCAGCGCGGCCCTCCGCTCGGGCGTGTCGGTCGCATCGACGTTGTCGGGCGCGTCGCCCGGCTCGCTGCCGGCCGGCGCGGCGGCGGGCGGGGCCGATCCGTCCGACTCGAACGCCAACCGCGCCAACAAGTCCCTCGTCTCGGTTGCCTCTTGCAGCGTCCGCTCGAACCGCTGGCGAAGCACCAATTCACGCGCTTCGAGCATTACCCGCAATTGGTCCGGGGCGACGATCTCCAACAGCCACCGCTCGCTGGCGGCGATGTTGGGGCCTTTGCCCAGGTCGCAGAGGTCCGACGCGCGGACGCTGACCACCAGCTTTTGCCCCGGCTTGAGTTCCAAGGAGCGGACTTCCAACGCCGCGCCGTCTAGATTATAGGCGGCGGGGGCGTCGGGCGGATCGGCGATCGTCCGATCGTCGTCCGGCTCGCGGTCGTCGATCACGTACTCGAACCATATCCGACCCAGTCCGTAATCGTCGGCTATCCGGCCGACGACCGGAATCCTCGCCTGCGGAGTGATCGCCGTGCCGATTCCGTCCAGTTGGACGGCCGTTTGCGGCGGCTGGTCCGCGGCGGCCACCAACACCAACCGCACCGGATCGCGGCCGGTGATGCCGTCGGCGTCGGTCAACGTGAACAGCAAGGTGGCGCTCTCGTCCAGACGTTCGACGGCGTGGGAGAAACCGCGGCGGTCGGCGTCCAAACGGTCGGCTTCGAGAATTTCGCTCTTCGCCGCTCTTTCCGCCACAAGCTCGTCGATTTGCACGCGGACAAGCTCCTTGTTGGCCTCCTTAGCGCGGACGGTCACGCGGCTGCCCATGGGAATTTGCATCACGCCGGTGACCTCCAACGGGGGCTGCTCGCGGCGAATGTAAGGCGGCGGTTCGCAATCGAGCGTCATTCGCGAGATGGTCGGGCTATCGACGGCCTGGATCCGCAAGCCGCCGACGCGGTCGTCGCCGCCGACCACGTCCAACTCGATGTCGGAGAGGACGCCGCGGAAGGTGTGCGAGAATTCCCGGTAGTGATCGCCGAGCGATGCGCCGCGGCGGTTCATCGTCGCCCGGCCGCGGCCGCCCCCTTCGGTCCGATAGCGGATTTCCACTTTCTCCGGCACGCGGGGCATCTCGGTGTCGGCCTTGGCTGTGATTTCCACGTCGGAGCCGCGGGCGACCTTGCGCACTCCGTCGTCGGAAAATCCGTCGACGATGATTTTGCAGTAGCGAGGCCAGAGTTCGCCGGAGAGGGCCAGCACGCGATTGGCCCAAATGCCGAACGCGCCGGTGAACATCAGCGCGAACATCGCCACGCTGATCGTCAGCAAGGAGGCGGCCCCGCAATGCAGCCATAAGGGCCGCGGATTAAAGACCTTTCGCAATTCGACTTCCCCGACCCTTTCGGATGCCTCGCGGCAAGTCCTGGAGAGCATCTGTGCGGACAACTCGTTTTCCATCGACCGGCCGCCGAGTTCCACGGCCGTCAACAGGGCGTCGTTGAGCCTTGGAAAGCGACGTTCGAGCACAGTGGCCGCGTTGACGTCGGTGATGGGGACGAAGGCCCTGCGGCCGATCATGCGAAAGAGCACGTATACCAAGGTTGCGGCTAACGCGACGAGTATGATTGCCCGCACTGGCGGCGACGGCTCGAAGAACCAGTCGGCCGCCAGCGTGGCCCAAAACGCCACGCCCAGCAAGGCCAGCGCGGCAGCCAGACCTTCCAACCACACGTATTGGCGGATGCGCCGACGCAACGCGCCCAGCAAGCTCCGCGCCGGGGCGATGGTCGATCGGTCGTCGTGGTTTAATGATGTCATGTCGCAGTCGGTGGGGTGGCAGTTAAACCGCCATCCCCAACACGGGCAATCGGAACCCAATTCTACCTATTCCATTTTACACTAATCTATATTTACGCCAGTCGGAGCAGCCTTCGCACCGTCCATTCCAGGCATAGCAACCCGCACAATGCAATCATAATCCAGCGGAGCCAGTCCTCTTTTTCTCGGGGGTCTGGGGTGATTGGGAGAACTACGGTACTTGTGCGGTCTTTTAACTGCATTACAAGGGGGGGGACGCCCTGCTTTGCCAGCGCCTCTTCCATGCCAATGTAGTAACGGCCGCCGGTCTTTTCGGCGATCTCGCTCAGCAAGGCGTCGTTCCGGCAGGGGTTCTCGCGTTCCAGGTCCGGCGCCTTTACCTGTATGCGGAGGCTGAGCCGTTCGTCGCTTTCCGGGACGGGTAGTTCGATGCGGTAGGTGCCTTCCATCAGAGCGGGAAATTGTCCCAGGAACGCGCCCGGCATCGTCGGGTCCGGCTCCAAAATAACGCCCCGTGTCGATTCGTCCGGCGCGTAGACTTCTATTTTGACGCTCGGCGCTTCGAGAGGTTCCATGCGGAGGTCGTACAATTTCGCCCGCACCTCGACGGTGTTGCCCAACAGGTATCTGTCCTGCCCGACCAGCAACGAGCCTCGGCTGGAGCCGCGCAACAGGCGACCTTGCGAGACGTGTCGGATCAGCTTCGTGTAGAAGGCGTCGAAGTAGTTTTCGTCGACCGCGCGGAGCCGCCACATTTCGCCGCTGCCGAGGTAAAAGACCCGGCCGGAGCCGTAAAATTGTCCGGCTAAATAGATCGGTTGATTTCCGCCCTGCACGGCGCGGGGATCGGAGAAGCGGGCGTAGACGGCCGACGCCGGTTTCGGACCCCGCGTCAGGGCGCAACTGTAGACGCCGGGGAACTCTTCCCATGCATGGCGATTTGCGGTCGCCGAATCGGCCAGCCAGAGGAACTCGGCCTCTTGACCTTCGCGGGTGAAGTCCAAGGGCCAGGCCTCCTTGCCGGCGTGGATACCGCCGTCGACGGTCGCCAGTTTGCCGTAGAACTCGACCGGATACAAGTTGCGGACGATGGCCATGTCGTCTTCGTGGACCCAACTGTCGTAGGCGCCGCAGGCGTGGACCGCCCCGGCGACGACGATCAAACCGCCTCCCTGGTCCGCCACCCACTGCTCCAACAGCTTGATTTGCTCGCCGCCGAGCTTCTTCCAATCCGGATCGAAGGCGACGATGCAATCGTATTCGAACAGTTCCCGGGCGAGCGCAGGGAAATCGTCGAGTATCCTATCGGCGTCCTGCGAGATGCCCTCCGGGGCGCGTTGCAGGAGCACGTCGACGGTGGTGTGTTCGTCGCGGAAGAGGAGGTTGCGGAGGAACTGGTATTCGCGCGTCGCTCCGTCGGCCAGCAGAAGCACGCGGGTTTTGCGATCGACGATCTCGATGTCCGCCTCGCGGGCGTTGTCGGCCGGGTTGCGGTCGCCGGCGGGGGCCTCGACCTGCAACCGCAGGGTCCGCCGTCCCACCGGGCCGGGCTGCAATTCAAACTCCACCGGCAGAACCTCTCCGTCGCCGCCGAGCGTGACCTCGCGGCTTTCGACCAACTCGCCTTTGCCGTCCTCGCCGGGGGCGGTCCCGTCGTCGGCCGGACGCGAAACGACCCGCACGACGACCGTCTTGCCGGCCATTCCATGGGCTTGCAGAAAACCGGTAACGGCGTACTGGTCTCCCGGATACGCCCGGGGAGGAACGATCAGGTCGGAGACGGCGACGTTGGTCGGTCGTTTGTCCGATCCGATTCCGACGGTGAAGACGGGGATTTTGGCTTCACGGGCCAATTCCACGGCCGCCTCGGGCGAGACGCCGGCGTTTTGTCCGCCGTCGCTGAAGAGGATGACGCCCGAGACGGGCGTGCCCCGCTCCTGCTGGATTAGTTGCAGCAAGGACTGGCCGAGCCGGGTTTCGGCCCCGGCGGGGGCCAGCAGCTTGTGCCAGTCGGGAGCGGTTGGCGATTGTATGTTTTCTTCCAGGTCCGTTCCTTGCGGCGCGCGTTCCCCGTCGGTTGCCGCGCGGGGCGCGATCTTTTTCAAGTTCACCGCCGCCTCCTGATTCAGGGCGTCGTCGAACATGAAGGCGGCGACGTCGTGGGTCTGCCGCAGCCGTCGGATAAAGTCGGATTTTTCCAACGCGTCGGCCGCCTCTTGCGCTCGGTTCCGCGCGGGTTCGGCGGCGGCGGGCGAATCGGCGTCGGAAAGCCCCATGCTCAGGCTGGTGTCGAACAGCAGCAGCGCGCGGGAGTTGCGCACCTCTTCCCGCTCCGAACGCCAATGCGGCTGCAAGTAGAGGACCAGAAGCCCGATGAAAACCGCGGTCCGCAGCGCCGTCAGCAGCCACTTCCACCAGGGCCGCAGTTCCTCGGCGTCGCGGCGGTACATGTAGCGGACGAACAGCAGGATGCCCAGCAGCACGACAATCGGCAGGATCCAGTCGGAGTTGGACTCGATCTTGGCCCACTCGAAGGTGGTTTTAGTCACGCTTTCGGCCATCAGCGGAGAAAGGAGGTTCGTCATGCGGCGCCTCCTTTCCCCAGGGGGCGGCGTTTTCCGGGGTGGTAGCTGCACGACCAGGCCAGGATTTGCTCGCCGATCAGCAACAAGATCAACGCGTACAGCAGCGCTTCGCCGAGGTCGTATCCGGCCAACTCGACGGCGGTTGATTGGAACTCGGCCGCCTGCTGATAGCGATATTTCACCCCTTCCAACCGCGCGGCGAGCTGCGCGCCGTCCAGCGCGGTTAGGTCGCCCTCGGCCGGATCGACGTTCACCGCGTAACGGCGCGTCTCAGCCGTGCCGTCGGCGCGAGTCAGCCGCGCCTCGTAGAACCCGGCTACGTCGGTCTCCGGCAAGGACGCCGTCCACATGCCGCTTTTCGACTCGGCTTTTACGGCGACGGCCGGTTTGCCCGATTGCTCGGGATAGATGAAACGCACGTCTTGTTTATAGAGGGCCTGACTCAAGTTCAATTCCAAGGGGGCGCCGACCGTCCGCGACTGCGTCTCGCCGGGTCGGCGGGTAAGGTAGGCTTGCAGGTCGAGCATGGCCGGCACGAAGCTGGGGTTGCGCGCCCAGTTGTTCCAGTCGGGGGATGCCCCGGTGAGAAACGCCATCACGCGACCCTTGCCGTATTGATGCTCGACCGCCAGCGGCGCGCCGTTGCGCAGCCGGGCGACGACGCGCACGGTCGAATCGGCCGGCGGCTGCCAATCGAGCGGCAATGCGAAATATCGCTGCACGGCGACCGTCTGCAAGTACGGGTTCTGCTCGGCGGCGAAGACGCGGAACATGAAATGCCGCTCGACCTGCAAGTCGGGCGCCGGCTCGAGCCGGTCGACGATCAGCTCTTCGTCGCGGGCCAAGGGGACCGGAAATAGTCCCTGGCCGCCGCGGAAGAGGACGTCGTTGTAGAATTTTACTTCCGTGCGGTCGCCGAGGAAGAAGACCAGCCCTCCGCCGGCCGAAACGTATTTCTCCAACGCCTCGACGGCCGAGGCGTCCAGCCGCCCCACGTTCGCCAGATTGACCGCCCGGAATTCGTCGAGCGGCTTGAGGCTCAGGAACCGCGGCGTCTCGATCTGCGGACGAACGCCGGTGCGGACCGATTCGCCCGGGGCCAGGGCGAAGCTCAAGTATCGGGCATCGCGGCCGGCGCCGCCGTCGATCACGAGCACGGGCAAGTCCGCCGGCAAATCCACCGTGGCGTAGCGGTGGTTGTCGGCCTCGACGGCGTCGCTGGGCAGCCGGGCCGTCACGTCGTGCGGGGCGGCGTTGGCGAAATTGACCAAAAAGCGGTCCCCGGCCGTCTTGCCGGGCGCAATCTCCGCCAAGGATACCGACGGCTGGCCGTGTCCGTCCTCGCTGCGTGTGACGACCAGATCGGCAACCGGCGCGGGACCGTAGTTCCGCACGGTCAGGTCCATGAACCATGGAACGCCGGCGGCGAGAATGCCCTCGGCCGGAGAAAGCGATTCAATCGACAAGTTGGGACGCGCGCGGTCGACGCAATTGATCAGTCGCAGGTCCACGCCCCCCTCGCCCAGCCGCTGCAACTGCTCGCGCGACTCGGCGGGATCGTTCCACTGCCGGGCGCGGAAATCGGAAATCACGTACACGATCCGCTGTTCTTCGGCGGCGTCGCCGAACAGCTCGTCCACCGCCCTCAGCGCCGGCCCCGGTTCGGCGGCGGTCTGCGACGCGTTCAACTCGCCGAGCAGCTTTTCCAACTTGTCCGCAAACTCGTTGTCCACCACCTGGTCCAGCATGTCCGGTTTGCCGGCGCTTTTCGGCAGCGCCGCGCGGGAGAAACGCAACAGCGTGAACGACTGCGGATGGCTCTCGCGCGAGGCGTTGACGCCGATCTGCTCGACGACCCGTTTTGCCTCGGCGAAGGCGTCGGTGTCGGCCCAGCGGTCGGACATCGAATAGCTGTCGTCCAGCAGGATGACGTGGTGGGTGTGGACGCCGCCGAGCAAGTTCCCCCACTGGTTCCTAAGCCGCGGCTGGGCCACCAGGAACACGACGGCGGCCAAGGCCAGCATCCGCAACAGCAACAGCAGGAGTTGCTTGAAGATTACCCAAGTGCGGTGTTTTTTCTGGCTCAGCAGCAGGAACTCCATCGCCGCCCATTCGATCCGCCGGTGCCGCATCATGTTGATCAGGTGGATCAACACCGGCAGCAAGACCACGCCGAGGGTCGGCAGGCCCAAGGTCCAAAACAGCATTGGGTGGACGAATGACGGCATATTGTCGGTGGCTAGTGGTCGGTGGCCAGTGGATGGCAGGTATTTTGCGCCGCTTGCGGCTTCGCGCTTGTTGGGGTGGCGATTAACTCGCCGCCCCATCGCGGTTTATTTTCTTCTTCCCATTCGGTTGCTGAGAAAGGCGGCCAGCGCGGCGTCCAACGGCCGGCTGGTGCGGAGCATTACGTAGTCCAAGTCTTGCCGCGAGCAACCGCGGCGCACTTCCTCCAGGTAGTCTTCCAATGCGTTCAGGTAGCCTTCCCGCAGCGCGCGCGGATTGCAGCGGAGTTGCTCGGCGAGTTCCAGGCCCTCGAAGCGCGTCGGGCCGCTGAAGGGGAAATCCAATTCGTCGTCGTCGAGCACGTGAAAGACCATCACGTCGTGTCCCCGGCTCCGCAACAACCGCAGTCCGCGGAAAAGCCCCTCCCGCTCGACGAACAGGTCGGAGATCAACACCATCATTCCGCGCCGCGGGTAGCTTTCGGCCGCGTTGCGGAGGATTTGATAGAGGTCGGTCTTTTCCCGGGGATCGCTGAGTTCCAGGGCCTTGACGATCGAATCGAGGTGGTTCCGCTTGGTCCGCTGGGGGACGGTCATTCGTTCGGACTGGTCGAAGGAGACGCAGCCGACGGCGTCTTGCTGGCGCAACAGCAAGTAGGCCAGCGAGGCGGCGATAGTGCATCCGTACTCGTACTTGTTGTATTCGCCCCGGCCGTAGCGCATGCTGGCCGACACGTCGCACAGCAGCGTGCAGCGAAGGTTGGTGTCCTCCTCGAATTGCTTCACGTAATAGCGGTCCTGCTTGGCCCAGACCTTCCAATCGACGTATCGCAGATCGTCGCCGTGGGCGTACTCGCGGTGTTGGCGGAACTCGATCGACTGTCCGAAATATGGACTGCGGTGCAGGCCGGAGAGAAACCCCTCGACGATTGCTCGCGCGCGCAGGCCGAGGCGGCTGATCCGTTGGATCGCCTCAGGACGCAAAAATTTCTTGGAATCTTGCATCGCGGGTCAGTTCGTCTTCTCGGATGGGGGTGATGTCAACGATGCGCTCGATCAAGTCGTCGGGCGTAACGCCCTCGCTCTCGGCCGTGAAACTCAGCACCAGCCGGTGCCGCAACACGGGTTTGGCCAGCGCTTGCACGTCCTCGCAGGCGACGTGAGTGCGGCCTTCCAACAACGCCCGAGCCTTACCTCCGAGAATCAAATACTGCACCGCCCGCGGCCCGGCCCCCCAACTGAGCTGTTCCCGAACGAAGTCGGGCACCCCGGCCTCGCGGACCCGCGTCTGGCGGACCAACGCCAAGGCGTAGCGAATCACGTGATCGGCCACCGGCACCTGGCGGACTATCGACTGCAATTCGAGTATCTCCTCGGCCGCCAGCACCGGGGTAATCGAATCGACCATCGGCGCTGTCGTGCGGCGGACCACCTCGAACTCCTCGTTGAAGTTCGGATAATCGACGAAGACCTTGAACATGAAGCGGTCTTGCTGCGCCTCGGGCAGGGGATACGTCCCTTCCTGCTCGATCGGATTTTGCGTGGCCAGCACGAAGAACGGATCGGCCAGCGCATGGCGGACGCGGCCCACCGTGACCTGCCGCTCTTGCATGGCTTCCAAGAGTGCGGCTTGCGTCTTCGGCGGGGTGCGGTTGATCTCGTCGGCCAGGATCACGTTGCTGAAAAGCGGACCCTCGAGGAAGCGAAAATCGCGGCCCCCGGTGCTCCGGTTCTCCTCGATCACCTCCGTGCCGGTGATGTCGGCGGGCATCAGGTCCGGGGTGAACTGGATGCGGCTGAACGTGAGGTTCAAGGCACGGCTGAGCGTGCTGATCATCAACGTCTTGGCCAGTCCGGGCACGCCCTCCAGCAGGCAATGGCCCCGGCTGAACAGCGATATCATCAACTCCTCGATCACCTGGTTCTGGCCCACGATCACTTGGGCAAGCTGATCGACGATCTTGCCTCGGGCCTCGCCGAGCTTTTCAATGGCGGCGCCCTGCCGCCGGTCGAAATCTTTGTCGCTCATTCTTCTGTTCCTTGCGGGATGGGGGGCTTTCGTATAGGTCCCATCGGTCCCATAAATCTTATAGGACATATATGGCCAATGAGACCAACGCCGCGGTTGCGCGGGCGGGGTCGGGTTTGTCGTTCATCGTTGATAAATGGGCAACATTCCCTTGGGAAGCTGCAATATGGTCAGGTTAATCGCGGTGGTGTATACAGTGCCGATGTAGCCTTGGTTCCAGCCGCCGTCGGCGCCGGCCTCGGAGACGATCTGCTGGAACAATTTGTCGCGGTACGTTTCCCACTCCGTGCCGCCTTCCCGATACATGACCTGGGCGTAGTAGTAGTGGGCGTAGTGCCAATGGCCGAAGGAATTGCCCGACACTTGCCCGAGGTTCCGTTTGCAATACAGGAGGATTTTAGGGACGTATTCCTCGTCGTATTCGCCGGCGTTGTAGAGGCAGGCGATTGCGGCGGCGGTGATCGGGGGGCGGCCGCCTCCGCCGGCGCCGGCCAGATTGTAGCGCACCCCGCCGTCCGGTCCGGTGCATTTCTTGATGTAGCCGATCGCCTTGGCGATGATTTCCTTGGGGACGGGAATGCCCGCGTTGCGGCAGCCGCGTAGCCCCTGCACCTGCGTGATTGTGGTCGAACCTTCGTCGAAGCCGTGTCCGTCCTTTGCGCTGACGTACCCCCATCCGCCGCCGCTGGTTTGCGCCTGGCCGGTGAATTCGACCGCCTTGGCAAGAACTTCGATCAGCTTCTGGCGCCGGTCCAAGTCTTCTTCCTCGCCCAGGACTTGCGAGAGAAAGAGCATCGAGAAGCCGTGCCCGTAGGTGTAGCGGCTGTCGTCCGATGCGCCGATCAGGCCGTTGCCCCGGCAGCGTCCGATGAGATAATCGACTGCCCGGCGAATGTTCGGGGCGTACTTGCCCTGCATGGTGGTCGATCCTTCGCAGAGCAGGGCGATTCCCGACAGCGCCGTCATGGCCGTGGGATACTGATTGCTGTTGGCCGTCCAGTGCCCGAGTTGGGACTGGTGGTTGGCGAGCCATTCGAGCCCTCGATCAACCGCGCGGTCCACTTCCGATTGACGCAAGTCGGCCCACGCCGCGCTCGGACCGGCAATCGCCGCGGCAAGGACGATGAAAAACGATCTTAATACTCGCGACGCAATCATCTGATCGTCCCGCGCTCGGTCAATACGTGCAGTTATCTTGTGCGTGCATGAAAAATGTCATCCATTCGTTGGGGTGGCAGCAAAGCCGCCGCCCCATCGGCATCCGAGCGGCCTGTTCTCAATCAATCCGCTCCTCTTCCTCTTCGGGCAGAGCGCCGCCTGGGACGAAGGTCTTCCGGAGCGAGTTCCATAGGGCGTGTTCGAGTTTGCTTCCCGGCGTCGATTTGGCAGGCTCGGCGTCTTTCGCGGGAGGCGGTATGGGATTGTCCGTAAACGTTAATGTAACCGATCTATTATCCACTGTCAAGACAACGGTCTTCTTTTCCACGTCGCAAGCGGCGTTGAACAGGCTGACGTGGGCATCGAACTCTTCTTCGTACACCTTGCGGCCGTCGCGCTTGTTGATGCACAAAATCTCCGATTTCCAACTTACGCGCCCATTGGCTTGCCGCTCGTAACGCCGGCAGGCGAATATGATCACCGGCATGACGTCGAACTGATCGTCGAACAAGTACTGACTTTCGACCATCGCCGGATCGGGCCAAAGCAGCTTTCCTTCGCCGTCAAAGGCGTAGAGGCGGCCTTGGTAGATCGGATAGTTGGAACCGCGGTGAAAGTTGGCGATGGGCGACATCGGCACGTGGCCCGACTTGCCCTGATGGTTCACCAGCAGGAAGTATCGATCCTCCGACTTGAACAACGCGATGTTGAGCAAGTTCGGCTCCGCGTCCAGTTTGACGTCCGCGATGGAGCGTCCGTCGGGCAGGGAAATCAGCGCGAAGTGGCCGTCCGGCTCCAACACCCCGATCGCGTCGTCTTCGATGACAAACGTTTTGGCATTGTAAGAAAACTTTCGCCGCGGCCATTCGTCGCGGCCCTCCAACGGATCGATCATCGTCAACTCGCGGTGCCTGCCCTCCGGCCACCAAAGGAGGAGCTTTCGACCGTAAACGGCAAGGCACGTGTTGCGGAGATCGCTGTAGAAAGAATGCGTCTGGCCGTTGGGTAGCCTTTGCATGTACTTTTGCCGAGGCACTTTTTTCCCGCCCAGCGACGCCCCGTCGTCGGCACGCAGCAATGTCGCCTCCTCCCTGTCGGTGGAGAGCACGAACAAGTGCTCATCGTCGCCGAAAACGTCGCAGGCGGCGGGCAGGTCCTGACGGACCCAAAGTATCTCGCCGTCCAACGGGTCCACGGCGATTACGTTCTGCATGCGTTGCAGGCATACGTAGCGGCGGCTGCACGCTCCCAGCAGATGCGATTGGTCTTGGTTGTGAAGGAACTGCTGTTGAAGTTGCGCGGGCAGGGCGGTCAAGGGAAGACGGATGGGAAAGTCGCCCTCGGCGCCCGAGGTGGCGATCACCGGGTACGACATGTCCAGCCCCCACAGCAGGTCCGCTTGCGGCGTTCCGACGGATATTTCGGTTGCCGCTTCGTCCGGCTTGAACTCCGACGGCGTCAGATTCGAGGTGTCGATCGCGTAAACGTCCCAGCCTATTGACACCAACAACAGCGGCCCCACGGCGCGGGCGTAGACGTTGGCGTTCATGCTGGGGGGCTTAATTCGCTTGTCCTCTTGGACCAGAGAGGTTTTCCACTTTTCCTTGCCGGCATCGTCGAAAGCGATGATCTCGCGGCTGCCGGGATCGTATTTGATCGTCGCGTCGCGAAAATACGGTCCCGGACTCCCCTGGAACTCGGCCGGCCGGAGGTTGTTGCGGCCGCCGGTTGGGTTTTTGATTTGTGCGGTTGTCACCTCGACGTTTCCGCTTGGCCAGGCGGCCTTTGGCCCGACCGTGTCGCGGTCGGTTGTTTTTTTCGCCGCGGGAGAGGCCAACTCCGATTCCAGCAGTTTTCCCTCGCCCTGCAATCGCCGGAGCAACTCTTTTTTCGCGGGTTGGGCGGCGTCCAGGCCCCCGAACAATTCCAAAAACCGCCGCAAGGAAGCGGTCGAATCGGCCTTCGTCGCGGTCTTCATGCGGTCGGCCACGGTTTCGTCGATTTCTTCCGCCGTTTTGCCCGCCGATTTCTCGCGGAGTTCGGCCAGTTGCAGTTGTATCCAGCGATCCCGCCGCACGATCAGCCCTTCGTCCACTCTGTCCAGTGGATTTTCGTCCCCTTCAAGCTCGGCCAGCTCCAGGTATTTTTGGAAGGCGTCGGACATTTGTCCCTCGCCGCGGAAGCCGGAGGCCATCAGGCGGAGGTACGTCGCCCGTTGCGCGACGCCCTCCAGTAAAGGCTCGATTTCCGGGCAGCGGTCTCGATAGGCGGCGAACTCTTTGCGTAATCCTTCCAGCAGCGAATCGCGGAGCAGTTCTTGGGTGCGCGGCCCCGAAGAAATCTCGAACGCGCGGCGAAACGAGGCGATGGCCTCCGCGCGGCGGCCGGCGTCCAGGAGAATTTCTCCCCGCAGCGAAAGCGCCCAGGCGTCGTTCGGATCGGCCTTCAGCCGGCGGTCAACCTCGGCGGAAGCCAATTCCAACTCCAGGAACAAGTCCACCCCCTCGATGCCTTGAGATAGAATTTTGTTTTTATGGCAGATCAAATTGCCTGGGATGTTTCCGTTCTGCGACTTCGAGAGGCGGACGATTTTTCCCTCCGCGATGTCCACGGCGGCCACCTCCGCGCTGCTTAGCGGGAGGAAATATCGATTGCCGCTGAGAAAACCGCGGCCGCTTGGCGCGCTGCCCCCGGGAAGAGCGACGGCGCGCCCTTCCCAGGCCGGCTTGCCGTCTTCGAGACGCAAAGCGCGGATCGAGCCGAGGCCGACCAGCACCGCCTTGTTGTCCGCCGCGCAGGCCAAGTAAAGATCGTCTTTCCGCTCGGTTTTCCACAGCAATTCGCCGTCGTGGAGGCCCAAGCAGTAGATCGCTTGGGAGTCTTGCGGAGTGATCAGCACCCGGCCGTCGCAGATCGTGACGCCGTTGTCGAGCCAGCCTTGGGCGGTCAACCCGTTTTGCGAGAGGTTTGCCTGCGTGCGGCGGTTGTTATCGTTGGATATGTAACAATATCCCCAGAGCAGCGATCCGGTGCCCAGTTCGATGCCCGCCACGGCCCCGGTTGAAGTGGGACAAACCAGGATGCCGTCGGCGTAAGAGGGTGAAATTCCCATCCTGCGTCTATTGGGCGCTTCGAGAACGGGCGTTTCAACGAGGCTCAATTGCTGCGACCAGAGCAGATCGCCGTCGGTCGGATTCAGGGCCATCAGTCGGACCTCGCCCTTGTCGGTCTCGGCCAGCGCGTACAGCTTATCCATCAGGGGCAAGGGCGGTCCGAGGAAAAAAGTACCCGGTTGCCGCAGCGATTGCGGCTCATCCGCTCCGCCGATTTCCCAAACGAGTTTGCCGGTGCGGATGTCGTGAGCGGCCAGACGATTGCAGAGCGAATCGACGCCCATCCGCGGGTTGCGTCCGCGAATTCCGCCGAAAATTGCGATTTGCCGCATGGCCTCGGCCTCGTCGCCGAAGTCCGAACCGAGGTCTTCAACCGAGTAGACGCGGCGGCCGTCGCTGCTCAGAGTGCCGTAGGTCAGATCGCTCCACATGCGATTGCTGACGCCGAGTATCTTAATTTGCGCCTGCTGCGGATTGTTCCCCGGCTCCGACAAGTCTTTCGGATCGTCGACCGGCACGTCCCACAAGATTTTTCCCGTGGCGAAATCGACCGCTTGCAAGGTGTGCAGGGTCCGCATGAGCACGTAATCGTCCACGGCCAAGGGATGGAACGCGGGTATGGCCGTCAATTTGTTTTTCGCGAACATGCTCCCGTACTGGGTCAGAACGCACGCCACCAGCGGATCGTCGCTCATTGCTCCCCGCCAACGCAAGTTCAACAGCGGCGGGCCGCCGTCCGAGGCCGCGTTTCGCGACGCGCCTCCGCGAAACAACAGCCAGTTTTCCGGCACGAACGACGCGGCGACGGTGTTCGGACCGATCAGTCCGGTCAGCCAATCGACGGCTTCCGAATCGTCGTCGAAGAGAGGAATCTCCTTGCCGGCGGCCGTCACGCGCAAATGCGGATTGCGACGGCGTAGATCGACCAACTGTTCCCGCGCTTTTTCCGGCCGTCCCGCTTTCAGCCAGCAAGAAGCGAGGGTCAGCGACAAGTCCGGTTCCAATTCCTCGACCGGAGGGTCCACTTCGCGCAGGCGCCGCAAGATCGACGCGCCGGCCAGAGGGCGACCGTGATCGAAATGGTGCAATCCCAGTAGAAACGTCGCCTGATAGCCGCCGCGGGTGTGAAAGAAACGCCGTGAGACTTCCGCCAGACGCGAAAGGTCGCCCGACGACAAGGCGTCGTTCAACATCTTTTCCGCGCGGGCGCCGAATTGCAATTCGTATAGCTCGCGCCCCTTGCGCGGCATCCGACCGATCATCCGCTCCGCCTCCGACTTCAAGCTGCGGAAACTTCGCCCCGTCGAATCGGACCGATAAAAATAATCGTCCGGCTCATCGAGTATCTCGCCGAGAAGACGGACCGCCTCACCGTAGCGACCCTCCTCGATCAGCAAGCGGGCTTGCGAAAGCGTCCTTAACGTGGAGCGGGGAGCAGGCCGAAACATCGACTCGAAGTCGTCTTCCGAAGCCGGCCGGCCGGCGGCTCGGCCGTCCAATAAGAGGCCGCCGAGCAACAATATAATGACCGTGGAGACTAGATTAAGCCCCCTCCGCAGTGCGGTTGTTTCGTATCGGCTCTTTGCCATGACGCTCTTCTTCAGTTCCAGGAGGATATAGCCTCACCCCCGGCTATTGACGCGCCATTGCCGGAGGGAAGTTCCCTCCGGAGCGGTCCAGGCAATCGGCCCACATGCCTTTCCATCCATTAAGTAATGTTAAACGACCCGCGGCCTTCAAGCAAGCGTTTTGGGTTCCGCGCCGGCCGAAAATGCCCGGAAAAGCCCCGGTTAAGGCCATTGGAGGGAAAAAAATGCTAAATTTCACGAGTTTGGGGGCTTGCACGGCTTGCATTTTTTTGCCTTTCGACTTTAATCATCACGTCCAGCGTGTTCGGGCGAACGAACTTTTTACAACCAAGACCTCGCATGGAGGGTTACCGATCATGGCCAAAGCTGCCAAGAAAGCACCGACCAAGACTGAAATTTTACAGAACATCGCCACCGCCACCGATCTGAGCAAGAAGCAAGTGGCCGCCGTCTTCGAGGCTCTGACCGAGGAAGTTCGAAAGAACCTCGGTCCCCGCGGCACGGGCGTTTTCGCCTTGCCCGGCTTGTTGAAAATCGAGAAAAAGAAGGTGCCCGCTCGTCCAGCGCAAAAGAACGTCCGCAATCCCTTCACCGGCGAATTGCAGGACCGGCCCGCAAAGCAGGCGTACAACAAAGTCAAGATTCGGGCGCTCCGCGCCTTGAAGGACATGGTCCTGAAATAATCGGACCCGCCCGGATCGCCTCCGTCGAGATGGGAGCTTTTGCACGTTTTTCAAGCCCACGGGTTGCAACCCGTGGGCTTATTTAACATCTCGCCCGAGCATCTCCGCCAATAACTCCAACGGCAATCCGACCACGTTTGATTCGCTCCCCTCGACCACGTGGACCCAATCGAGGCCGTCTTGATATCCGAACGCGCCGGCCTTTCCTCGCCAACCGCCGCCGGCGATATAGGCGTCCAGTCGATCGTTCGCAAGCAAATCCATCTGCAATCTGGTCGCGGCCACGCGCGATTCGGCATGTCCGTCGGGCACGGATCGCAAACATAGACCGCTCAACACGCGGTGCTCCCGACCGCTGAGCAGCGAGAGCATCTCTCTCGCCTGACGCGCGTCGCGCGGTTTTCCGAGGATCCGACCGTCGCATTCGGCGACCGTGTCGCAACCGATGACCAACCCCTCGTCGATTCGACGGGCGACGTCGTCGGCTTTTTGCATGGCGAGACGCGCAACGAGCTGCTCGGGGGTTTCGTCCGCGCCGGCGTCCGACTCGGCGGCCCGAGAAGGATGGCAAACCTCGAATTCGTAGCCCGCCGCCGTCAACAACTCGCGCCGCCGCGGCGATCGGCTGGCAAGGATCAATCTTGGGAGGCGGTTCGACATGCGTCTCGTCGCTCGCTTCGAGTTCTGATAGACTATCGGGAGTTTACGCGATTGGCGGCCGTCGATGAATACCCCCGCGCTCGAAATACTCTACGAGGACAACCACCTCCTGGCGGTGAACAAACCGGCGATGCTGCCGACGATGGGCACGCCGGGCGGCCGCGACACGCTGCTGACGCTTGCCAAGGCATACGTGAAGCAAAAATACGGGAAGCCGGGCAATGTTTATTTGGGCGTGATGAGCCGATTGGACGCCCCGACCAGCGGCGTCGTCCTGCTGGCCCGAACCTCGAAGGCGGCGCGGCGGCTGACCGAGCAGTTTCGCGCTCATGCGGTGGAAAAAATCTATTGGACGCTGGTTGAAGGCCGGGTCGAGCCGGCCTCGGACGATCTGCTCGATTGGCTCGCCCACGACGAACGCCATCGTCGCATGCGCGTCGTCGGCCGCTCTATGCCTGAAGCAAAGGAGGCCCGCCTCTCCTATCGGCGGCTCGCCGTCGAAGGGGGATGCTCCTGGTTGGAGGTCCGTCTCGAAACGGGCCGCAAACACCAGATTCGCTTGCAGTTGTCCCGCCGCGGGCACCCGGTCGTCGGCGACCGAAAATACGGCGGTCGGATTCCGTTCCCCGATGGGATAGCGCTGCACGCCCGACGTTTGGCCGTCGCGCACCCGGTCGGCGGCGCGGAGTTGGAGTTCGTTGCCTCGACGCCGGCCGCCTGGCGGCGTTTCGGATTCAACGAATCCAGTTGCGTTTAGCTGCCGCCGGCACGGCGGCTTGCGGAACAGGAATAAATCTACGAGGCCGTCGCGCCGACGGCCGCCAAACGCCAAGAACCGGCTTGCCTTATTGCGCTATTGCGGATAATGTTTGGATGTGATAGGATTTTTTTAGTCATACCTTTCCGATACCCACCTGAGTTATCATTCCTTGCCCAGCCGCTTGTTGTGCTTGGTCCCGCCCGTAGGAGTGTTTTATGTTCCATCGACTTTGTGTAGTCGTTGTATTTGTCCTCTGCGCCGTTGTTCCGACCGGCCTCGTTTGCGGCGAGGAGGCGCCGCTTTTGGATCTCGGTTCTCGTCTTCCCTCGGACGCCGTGCAGACGGCCGACGCCAAGGCCGCGCTCACCTCCGGCCCGAGCGGCCGGGCCTTGACGATCATCACGGGCCGCGATACCCCTTGGCCGGGAATCACGCTTAAAGCGCCCGGCGGAAGATGGGACCTGTCGGCTTACCGGCGAATCTTGCTGGACGTGAAAAACGTCGGCGTCGCGCGGATCAACGTTCATTGCCGGATCGACGGGCCGGTATCGAACGAGGAGTTCTATTCGCTCACCGAAAACGTCGCTGTCGAGCCGGGCGAAAAACGCACGCTGAGCGTCGAGTTGCGGCGGCGCGCGCCCGCCGCATTGGCCGCAAAGCTCGTCGGCATGCGCGGCTATCCGGGCGGATATCGGGCCGACCTGGGCATCAATGTCGGCAACGTCAATCAACTGATCGTGTTCGTCTCGGACACCTCGGCCGGCCACGCCTTCGAGGTGCAGGGCGTTCGGGCGGCCGGCAAGGCCCCCGCTCCGCCGCGATTGCCCGAAGACATCAAAGCGCTGTTTCCCCTCATCGATCGCTACGGCCAGTACATCCACGCGGAATGGCCGGGAAAGACCCACTCGGACGAAGACCTGCACCGCGCCGCTGAGCAAGAGCGGCGCGAGTTGGCCGCCCGCCCCGGTCCGAACGACTGGGACCGATACGGTGGCTGGACGGCTGGGCCGCAACTGCCCGCCAAGGGGTTCTTCCGCGCGGAAAAGTACAAGGGAAAATGGTGGCTCGTTGATCCCGAGGGACGGCTCTTTTGGTCTCACGGGGTGGATTGCGTCGGCGCCGGCTTCGGCCATACTCCGCTTACCGACCGGGAGCATTACTTTCAGGACTTGCCCGACCGCAATTCGCCATTGGGGCGATTCTACGGCCGCGGCAGCGGGGCGCCGCTGGGATACTACAAGGATAAGAACCACGAATCGTTCGACTTCGCCGGGGCGAACCTGCTGCGGAAATACGGCGACGACTACCGACGGCGGTTTAATGAAATCGCACACGGGCGGTTGCGAAGCTGGGGGATGAACACGCTCGGCAACTGGTCGAGCCGCGACCTCTGCGAGACGCGAAAAACGCCCTACGTGGCCTCAATCGGCTCGGGCGGCAGGCGGCTGGAGGGGAGCCAAGGCCACTGGGGAAAATTTCCCGACGTCTTCGACCCAGGTTTTTCCCGGGAAACGACAAAACGCATGGAGTCGCACCGCGGATTCTCCGTCGGCGATCCGTGGTGCATCGGCTACTTCATCGACAACGAACTTGGCTGGGGCGGCGACTGCTCGCTGGCCGAGGCGACGTTGGCCTCGCCGCCCGACCAGATAGCGAAGAAGGTCTTTCTGGACGATCTGAAGGCGAAATTCGGCACGATCGAGGCGTTGAATCAGGCTTGGGGGACCGCCCACGCATCTTGGGACGCGCTGCTGGAATGCCGCACGCCTCCCGATCGGGCCAGGGCCAGGGACGAGTTGACCGCCTTTTACGCCCGCACGGCCGAGCGGTATTTCCGCGTCTGCCGCGAGGCGGTGAAAAGCGTCGCTCCCGAGCAGCTTTATTTGGGGTGCCGGTTCGCCGCCGCGATTTCCTGGGACAACGACGCGGTGCTCCGCGCGGCGGCAAAACACTGCGACCTGCTGAGCTTCAATCCCTATTGCCGCGGGGTGGCCGAGCAACGGTTGCCGCCCGGCGTCGATATGCCCGTGCTCATCGGCGAGTTTCACTTCGGCGCGGTCGATCGTGGATTGTTTCATCCGGGTTTGGTGGAAACGGCGGATCAAGCCGAGCGGGCGGCCGCCTACGCCAATTACGTCCGCGAGGCGCTGGCTAATCCGGCCGTCGTCGGCGCGCATTGGTTCCAATTCGGCGACGAACCGACGACCGGCAGAATGGACGGCGAAAACTATCAGATCGGACTGATCGACGTTTGCGACAATCCGTATCCAGAGACGATCCGGGCCGTCCGCGAGGCGGGCGCGACGATGTACCGCCGGCGCTTGGGCGAATAGAACCTTCTATCCCTCGAAGCACCGCTCGAAGGCCCTGATGACCTCGCTCTCCTCGGTGTCTTCGTAGACCACCCACCAAAGGCCCTCGTGGCTGCAGAAAGCCACGGGGTTGCGGTTCGGGTTGACCGTCACCGGCACGGGCATGCAACAGTGCCACTCCTCGAATTCCTCGGGCGTGAGCACGCGGATGCAGTGTTCAACTCCCTGGAGACCGTCGCGGACCTTGACCCACTCCCCGGAAGCGTTGCTTTCCTCGGGCGGAGGCTTGTTGTGGAAATACTCCACAATCATGTCAAAAAGCCGCTCGACGTGCTGATAATCCACTTATTTACCCCTTCACTCCTTCCGAATTCCACGTATACGTCTTGTAGGCGATACGGCTACCCCCTTTCGCCGTCGAGCACAAAAGCCTAGGATACTCAATTATACCAAACGGAGCATCGGCGCGAATGGGATTGTGCCCAAATTGATTCCATTTGCCCCCCCGCAGGAGTGTTTTCGGCAAATTGCAATCCGATTGGTGAATCAATTACGACGGTTGGAGTTCCGATTTTCTTTTGCGTTTTGGTACGTAGGTCAGGCTGTGCCTGACGGTAAATATCGTCGTGCCCAGCCTGAGCAGGCCATACTTCCATGTCGATTATTATCCAGAAGTTCGGCGGCACGAGCGTGGCCGACAGCGAGAAGATACTCGCGGCGGCCAGGCGGGCCATCCGCGCCCAAAGCGAGGGTCATCAGGTGGTCATGGTCGTCAGCGCGATGGGCAAGTATACCGATCGGCTGATCGAGTTGGCCCGGCAAATAAGCGACGACCCGCCCGACCGCGAAATCGACATGCTGCTGGCGACCGGCGAACAGATGAGCGTGGCGTTGATGGCGATGGCGGTCCATTCCCTCGGCCATCGCGCGATCAGCCTGACCGGCGCCCAGATCGGCATTATCACCGACAGCATCCACACCAAGGCCCGCATCCGTTCGATCTCCACCGAGCGGATCCGCAAGTCATTGGACGAGGGGAACATCGTCATCGCGGCCGGCTTTCAGGGGATCGACGAGGGGGCCGACATCACCACCCTGGGCCGCGGCGGCAGCGACACCTCGGCCGTGGCGCTGGCGGCGGTCCTCGGGGCCGAGGTCTGCGAAATCTACACCGACGTCGACGGCGTCTACACCTCCGATCCGCGAGTTGTGCCGACCGCGCGGCGGCTGGAGCTAATTAGTTACGACGAGATGCTCGAACTGGCCACGGCGGGCGCCGGAGTTATGCACGGCCGCGCGATCGAATTCGCCAAGAAGTTCGCCGTGCCGATCCACGTCCGCAGCAGCTTCAGCGACGGCCCCGGCACGATGATCCTCCGCGAACCGGATACAACGCGGCAGTCGGTCTGCGGAGCGGCGATGGTCAAGGACGAGGCCCGCGTCACGGTCTTGGGTTTGCCGAGCGATCCCGAAGCGGCGATCGCAGTTTTTCGCCGCGTGGCCGACGCCAACATCGCCCTGGACATGATCGTCCAGAACGAAACGGCCGAAGGTCGGACCGACCTTTCGTTCACCGTGCTGAGCGAAAATCTCTCCAAAACGCTTCGCGCCGTCGATGCGGTCGCCAAGGAACTCGGCGCCGAAGGTTGTTGCTGCGACGAAAACGTCTCGAAGATTTCCGTGGTCGGACACGGCATGGCGATCCGCCCCGGCGTGGCGGGGACGATGTTTCGCGCTTTGGCCGAGAAGAGGATAGACATCCAACTAATCACCACCAGCGTGATTAAGATATCGGTGGCGGTGGCGCGCCAGTTCGCCCAGGACGCGCTGCGGTCGGTGCACGAGGCGTTCGAGCTTCAATCGACCATGTCCGCCGTCGCCACGGAGACTCCGCACGCGCCCGCGCCCAAAAAACCCGGCAGCGAGGAGTTGCTGGCCCGTTTGGAACGAATGGAAAAATTGATTATCGAGGACATCCAACTCGACCAGTCGCAGGCGCGGGTGACGTTTCTCGGCCTGCCGGAAACGCCGGGCCTTGCCGCGCGGACGTTCGACCGGCTGGCCGAGGCCGGGGTAATTGTCGATATGATCGTGCAGGGAAAAAGGCGGGGACGGCGGGTCGATATTTCCGTCACCGTGCCGCGGGCGCAGTTGGCCTCAACCCTGGATGCCGCGCGGGACATCTCCGCGTCCTTCGACTGTCGGCTACCAGTGCATAGCCCCAAGGTGGCGAAACTCTCCGTGCTCGGCGTCGGTATGAGAAGCCACGCCGGCGTGGCCGCGCGCATATTCCAATCGCTGGCCGCGGCCGGAATCAAAGTCGAAATGGTCAGCACCAGCGAGGTCTGCGTCAACGTGGTCGTCGCCGCCCGAGACGGTGAAAAGGCGCTGTCCACGCTGAGGAACGAGTTCGCCGACGAGACACTATAACTTCCGCTCTCTAATCAGGTTTCCAACTCTTCTCTAACCTGAGAAAGGGGGATCGTGGGGGCATTGGCTTCGATGCTTTTAACGTCCCGCAAAGCCTTGAGGTCTTCAAGACACTGCATTTCCTCTTCGAGCATGAGATATTCTTCATACGGAAGAACGACAAAAGCCTTTTTCCCGTCATGCTCTAAATAATTGGGATGTAATTGGACCATTGCCGGCCTCTTCAATTCTTGTATGCTTCCCGACGATGTCGAACACGGAACACCACAACACGGTTTGCATCTTCAATCTCGAACAATACCCGATAATCTCCCATCCGGAGACGGTACTCCGGCGTGAAGTTTGTCAGTCGCTTGACATCACCAGTTAAATTGTCGCATGGTCTTTCCAATGCATCAAGGATTTTATGGGCGTCACTTTTGGAAATGCGGAGCAAATCCTTGGTTGCTCGCGGCTTCAATTCAACAGTGAATTGCATTTGAGACCACGCACATCAGGGTGATTGTACTCAAAGCGAAAGTTTTCTGTGATAGACACGCCTCCCATTCCAACTTTTGTTATGATCCAAAGAATGTCATGCAACCACTTCTTATACGCCTCATTATTCCTCTATTCCTCTCGTTCGGAGAGGCTTGCGATGCGGTCGCATCGACTGCAATACTAATTGGTTACTGTTGCGGAAAGCTCCAAATCCGTAGGGTGCGTGCTTGCACGCACCTTATTTCGCGGCAAAACCAAGCTGGTGCGTGCAAGC
>JAFGLH010000145.1 GCA_016928165.1 Pirellulales bacterium
TGCACGCACCTTATTTCGCGGCAAAACCAAGCTGGTGCGTGCAAGCACGCACCCTACAGTGGTTTTCCGCAACAGAAACTAATTATCGATGCAATTCGAGTGGAATTCGGAAAAGGCGAGAACAAATATCTCCAAGCACGGCGTTTCTTCGACGAAGCAAGCACGACCTTCGGTGATCCGTTGTCCATAACCATCGACGATCCGTTACATTCGGACGTTGAAGAATGTTTCATTTTGATGGGACATTACTGCCGGGAGGCCGCTGCTGGTTGTTGTATATACCGAACGTAATGATCGCTTACGTCTCGTCAGCGCCAGAATGGCGACAAATAGCGAGCGAAAAACCCATGAAGAAGACGCCTAACGATCCCGACGTGGCCGAATACTTCCCAGACCACGATTCGGTCAATGAATCGCTGCGCAGTCTGATAGCCATTATCAAGAAACACTCCCTTCCATAAGGGGTGGTCCATCTGGATATAAAAAGTCTGTCTCCCCCCTGGCCGGGACTCTGGAAATGGTCTATAATTCGGGGTTTCCCACCGGAGGGCAACCATGAAGAGGCTGGCCGATGAAAAGGTCTTGGTTCTCGATTTCGGCTCGCAATACGCCCAGCTAATCGCCCGCCGCGTCCGACAACAACACGTCTACTGCGAAATCGTCCGCCACGACATCGCCGCCGCGCGAATCCGCGAGTTGGATCCCCGTGGATTGATCCTCTCGGGCGGACCGGCCAGCGTCTATCAAGCGGGCGCTCCGAAATGCGACGAGGACATTTTCCAACTCGGCCTGCCCATCCTCGGCATCTGCTATGGGATGCAACTCGCCTGCCAGGCGCTCGGCGGCGAAGTACACAACTATCCCGCTCGAGAATATGGCCGGGCACATTGCCGCGTCGTAAAGGCGAACGAGATATTCGACGGCGTGCCAGTGGAACTCGACGTATGGATGAGCCACGGCGACCAGGTAGCGCGGGTCTCCGAGGATTTCATGCCCTTGGCCGCCACGGACACCTGCCCGGTGGCGGCGGTCAAACATCGGCGGCTGCCGATCTACGGCCTGCAATTTCACCCGGAAGTAACCCACACGCCGCATGGCCCTTCGATCATCGGCAACTTCCTGAAAAACATCTGCGGCTGCGCGGGCACGTGGCGGTTGGGCGATTTCGCCCGCGAGACGATCGAGTCGGTCCGACGCCGCGTGGGCGACTGCCGCGTAATCTGCGGACTGAGCGGCGGGGTCGATTCGTCGGTCGTCGCCGCCTTGCTGGCCGAAGCGATCGGCGAACGGCTCTCTTGCATCCTGGTCGACAACGGACTGCTGCGCAAAGACGAAGAGGAATCGGTGATCCGAGAGTTCTCCGACCACTTCAAGACCGACCTGCACGTGGTCAAGGCCGAGGACAAATTCCTCTCGGCGCTCAACGGAGCGGTCGAGCCGCAGGAAAAACGGCGGCGGATCGGCCACGCTTTCATCGAGTGCTTCGCCGCCGAGGCGGCAAAAATCGCCGGCGCCCGGTTCCTCGCCCAGGGAACGCTCTACCCGGACGTAATCGAGAGCGGCGGCTTGCTCGACGGCCCGGCGGCCACGATCAAGCTGCACCACAACGTGGGCGGTCTGCCCGAAGACATGGACTTCGAGCTGATCGAGCCGCTCCGCGACTTGTTCAAGGACGAAGTCCGCTCGCTGGGATCGGAATTGGGGTTGCCCGAGGAGATCGTTTGGCGCCATCCGTTCCCCGGCCCGGGGCTGGCCGTCCGCTGCGTGGGCGAAGTCACCAAGCAGCGGCTCGACGTGCTCCGCGAGGCCGACGCCATCGTCGTCGGCGAGATCAAGAAGGCCGGGCTGTATCGCAAGACCGCCCAGGCCTTCGCCGTCCTGCTGCCCGTGCAGAGCGTGGGCGTGATGGGCGACGCGCGGACCTACGCCGACGTGGTCGCCGTCCGCTCGATCGACACCGAGGATTTTATGACGGCCGACTGGAGCCGCCTGCCCTACGACCTGCTGGCGCGAATCTCGACGCGGATCATCAACGAGGTTGACGGCGTGAATCGCGTGGTCTACGACATCAGCAGCAAACCGCCCGCGACGATCGAATGGGAGTAAGGGGATTTGGGGATTTGGGAGTTGAAAAAGAAACGCCCCGCGACTGCGGTCGCGGGGAACTGCAAAGACTTTTTTGCAAGGACATCCAACGTGGCGACGAACGACAAATCGAATAACGATTTCTCCGAACGGCTCAACTTCGAGGACGCCCTGAAACAACTCGAGGAGATTGTCCACTCGCTGGAGTCGGGCAACGTGGGACTCGACGAATCGCTCCGCAAATATGAGCAAGGCGTCAAGCTCCTGCGTCAATCTTACGAGTTGCTGCAAAAGGCCGAGCGGCGAATCGAACTGCTCAGCGGCGTCGACGCCGAGGGGAATCCGCTTACCGAGCCGTTCGACGACTCGGCCACTATCGACGCGAAAGAAAAACGCCCCCGGCGACGTTCTTGACAGTCTCGGTGTTCATCGGGTGGTGGCGATACACGACATACGGGGGTATTGCTGTAGACGATCCGCGCCAATTCGCGTAAACTGTATACGATCAAGTTGATGCAAAATGCCACTCTCTCTTTCTCCGAAATCTCCCAATCGCTCGGCCCGCTGATTGACGCTGCTCTCGATGCCCGGACCCAACTGGGCGAGGGTTGCCCGGCGCGGCTCCGCGAGGCGATGCGCTATAGTCTGCTTGCGCCCGGCAAACGGATTCGGCCGCTGCTGGCGCTGCTTGCCGCCCAGGCGTGCGGCGGATCGGTCGAGGAGGCCATGCCCGCCGCTTGCGCGGTCGAGATGATCCACGCATATTCCCTGATTCACGACGACCTCCCGGCGATGGACGACGACGACCTGCGGCGCGGCCAACCGACCTGTCACAAGGCGTTCGACGAGGCCACGGCGATCCTGGCCGGCGACGCCCTGTTGCCGTTGGCCTTCGAAATTTTGGCCGGCGAGATCACTCCGCCGGAGGTCGCCGTGGCGTGTTGCTCGAAACTGGCCAAGGCGGCCGGGGCCTGCAACATGGCCGGCGGACAAGCGGACGACGTGGGAAACGAGGGTCGCGGGGCAACCGCCTCGGCGGCCGGCGAAATCAGCGATATCGACCTCTTGGAATCAATACACCACCGCAAGACCGGAGCGATGATCGAGTGTGCCCTCCAATTGGGCGCGATCGTCGCCGCCGCCGACAAGCGGGAAATGGAGGCCCTGGAGCAATTCGGCCGGCGGCTCGGCATGGCTTTTCAGATCACCGACGACCTGTTGGACGAACAAAGCACTGAGGCCGAGATGGGAAAACGAACAGGCAAGGATGCCCGCCGCGGAAAACTCACCTTTCCCTACATTCTTGGACTTGACCGAAGCAGGCAATATGCTCGACAATTAGTCGCCGAGGCATGCGAGGCCTTGGCCGGGTTCGGACCGGACGCCGAGGGACTTCGCTCACTGGCCCGATTTGTCCTCGAAAGGAATCATTAATGGACAAAATCCTCTCGAAAATCCGCTCGCCTGCCGATCTTAAACTCTTGTCATACAAAGAGTTAGAGCTACTGGCCGACGAGATGCGGGAGGCCCTCTGCCGGCTGGCGTCCACTCGGACGGCACATTTCGCCTCGAACCTCGGCGTGGTCGAATTAACCCTGGCGCTGCACACCACCTTCGACTTCGCCAAGGACCGGCTGATCTGGGACACCGGCCATCAAATATATCCCCACAAAATGGTCACCGGCCGCTACGACGAATTTCTCACGCTGCGGGCGAAGGGGGGGCTGATGGGATACCCCAATCCGGCCGAAAGCGATTACGACCTCTTTATGACCGGGCACGCCGGTTGCAGCATCGGAACGGCGCTGGGAATGAAGTGCGGCGACGACCTGCTCCGACCCGACGAAGACAGGCGCGTCGTGGCCGTGGTCGGAGACGGCGCCTTCGCCTGCGGGCTGATCTTCGAGGCCATGAACCACGCCGGAGGGCTGAAAAAAAATCTCACCGTCGTGCTGAACGACAACAAGATGTCGATCTGTCCCCGGGTGGGCGGGCTGGCCGAATCGCTCGACCGCTTGCGGATGGCCCACTTCTACACCGGCTTGAAGGCCGAGGTGCAAAAAATGCTCAACCGCATGCCGGTCATCGGCGATCCGGTCGAGCGGTTCCTCAGCCAGATGAAGGACGCCGTCAAGGCCGGCCTGTTGGGAGGGATGCTCTTCGAGGACCTCGGCTTCCGCTACATCGGTCCGGTCGACGGACACAACATCCGCCAACTGCAAAAATATCTGGGCATGGTCCGCGACTTTCAGGGACCGGTCCTCCTGCACGCCGTGACCGAGAAGGGGCACGGCTTCGCTCCCGCCGCCGAAGACCCGACGTCGTTCCACGCGCCAAAACCGTTCCGACGCGAGAACGGCTCGATCGTGCCGATGAAAAAGACCGCCGGCTTGCCCCCTTATACACGACTGATCCGCGACGCCGTGCTCGAGCGGATGCGCGCCGACCGGCGCGTCGTCGCGATCACCGCCGCCATGTGCCAGGGAAACATGCTCGAGCCGATCCGCGACGAGTTTCCCGACCGCTTCTTCGACGTCGGCATCTGCGAATCGCACGCGCTGGCCCTGGCCGCCGGCCTGTGCAAGTCGGGACTCAGACCGATAGTAGACATCTACAGCACGTTCCTGCAACGCGGCTACGACCAGATTTTCCAGGAGCTGGCCCTGCAAAACCTGCCGGTGCTGATGCTGCTGGACCGCGCCGGCGTGGTCGGCCCCGACGGACCCACGCACCACGGCGTCTTCGACATGTGCTATTTGCGCTCGATGCCCAACCTGACCGTCATGGCGCCGGGCGACGCGGCGGACGTGGCGCCGATGATCGACTGGGCGCTGGAACACGACGGACCGGCGGCGATACGTTACCCGAAAGCGCCCGCCGAAAACGCCGACCGGCCGGCCACGCCGATCGCCCGCGGCAAGGCCGAGGTGTTGCGGAGCGGCGTCGACGGCGTGCTCGTCGCCTGCGGCGCGCCGCTGGCCGCCTGCGCCGAGGCCGCCGCGCGGCTGGCCGAAATGGACATTGATTTCGGCCTGATAAACGCCCGATTCGTCAAGCCGTTGGACGAAGCGGCGATCCTGCGGACCGTGCGCGAGTCGCCGCTGGCGATTACGGTCGAGGAGGGCGCCTTGCAGGGCGGGTTCGGCGGCGCGGTCCTCGAAGCCGCCGCCGACGCCGGTCTGAACGCCGGAAAAATACGCCGCATCGGCATACCCGACCGCTTCATCGAACACGCCGACCGCAATGAACTGTTGGCCGATCTCGGCCTCGACGCCGAAGGGATCGTCCGCTCGTGCCGGAAATGGCTCGGGCAAATTCGCAAAACCGCCGGCGGAACCCGCGCCAGTGCTTAGCTTTCATGTTGAAACGTTGGGGCAGCCGTTAAAATCCCGTTGGGGCGGCAGTTAAACTGCCACCCCAACAATAAACATTATGACCGATAAATCAAAACCGTTGCGCGTCTTCCTGCTCGGCGCCGCCGGTAGGCCCAACGTCCTGGAAGGGGCCAAGCGGCTGCGGCCGACGATCGAACGGTTCGCCGAGATCGTTTGCGACGATTTCGCCGGCGCCGAGAACCTCTCCGAACTCGATGCCGACCTGGCCATCGTCCTCGGCGGCGACGGCTCGATCCTGCGGGCGGCGCACCAGATGGGCCGCAACCAGGCGCCCGTGGCCGCGGTCAACCTCGGCAAACTCGGCTTCCTGGCGAACATCACACCCGACGAACTGCCCGAAGTGCTGAAAGACTTCGCCGCCGGAAATTTGGAGGTCGTCGAGCATTTGATGTTCGACTGCTCGGTCGCCCACGGCGAGGAGATACGTTTTCGCCGCCTCGGGCTGAATGAGACGGCGGTCCAAGCCGGCACGCCTTTCTCGCTGATCGACGTCGATCTGTACGTCGATTCGGACCTGGTGACCACCTATAGCTGCGACGGCCTGATCGTCGGCACGCCGGTCGGATCGACCGCCCATTGTCTTTCGGCGGGCGGGCCGATCCTGCGCAAAGACCTCCAGGCGTTCGTCGTCCTGCCGCTTAATCCGCACACGCTGACCATGCGACCGGTGGTCGATTCGGCCGACCGCGTCTACGAAATGGCGGTCGACCGGCCCAACGAGGGAACGGCCGTGGTGGTCGATGGAAAGGAAATATGCCGCTTGCAGCCGGGCGACCGCGTGCGGGTCGAGCGGGCCGAGCCGAAGTTCAAGTTGGTCAGCTATCCGGGACACACCTATTACCGCTCGTTGCGGGAAAAGCTCGGCTGGGGCGGGAGGTTGAGACTGAAAGAGTAGGGGCGAGGGGCGGAGGGCGAGGGATGGCCGGTTTACCGACCGGCGAAAAATCACCACTGCTGGGGCTGCAGTTCAACGGCCGCCCCAGCGAAAGCGTGCGTCGCAAACGCACCCTGCAAAGCTCGAAAGGAAGCGAGAATGAAAAGGCTATTCATTGCGGCGGCCGCGGCGCTGCCAATGTTGTTTGTCCTAAACTCTTTCGCCAAGGAAGCGGAAAAAACCTATACGCTCCGCTACCGTTACAAGCCGGGCGAGACGGTCCGCTGGCTGGTGGAACACCGCTCGAAGGTCCGCGCGACCGTCTCCGGCTCCACCCAATCCACCGAGACGCTGAGCATCTCGATGAAGGCGTGGCGCGTTTCCAAAGTCAATCCGGACGGCACGGCCACCTTCGAGCACCGCGTCGAATGGGTCGACATGCGGCAAAAACTGACCGGACGGAGCGAGGTCCGCTACGACAGCCGCCGCGACGAAAAGCCGCCGCCGGGATTCGAGACAGCCGCCAAATCGGTGGGCGTGCCCCTGTCCGTGGTCACGATGGACCCGTGCGGCAAGATCGTCGAGCGACGAGATGCGAAGCCGCGACCGCCGGCCGCGCCAGAAACGGAAAACCAAACCCCGAAACACGAAAGCTGCATTTCAATCCCCTTGCCCGAGGAGCCTGTGCCGATCGGGCACACCTGGACGGTCCCGCAGAACATCGACATCCCCGTGCCCAGCGGGGCGGTCAAACGGATCAAGGCCGTGCAGCGATTCACCCTCGAAGAGGTAAAAACGTCGGTGGCCACGATCCGCGTCTCGACCGACGTGCTCACCCCGATCGACGATCCGGCGATCGAGTCGCAGTTGGTCCAGCGGGAAAGCGCCGGCCGGGTGTGGTTCGACATCGACGCCGGCCGCGTGCTGCGGCAACTGATGGAAACCGACAAGCACGTCGTCGGCTTCCGCGGCGACGCCAGCAGCATCCACTACGTCAACCGTTTTTCCGAGCGGCTGGCGGCCGGGCCGGCCCGCACCGCCGGCAAGGACGCGAACAGGGACTGAATCGAACGAGTCCCACCAATTTATCAGTAGCGCATATTCGCGCCGAAGGCCAAGGCGTCGGCGGACACCCTGCTGGTCACGGACGTGCCGGCGACCGCGCCGATGCCCGGCAGGTTCATCGGGCCGGTGGCGCTGTTCTCGAAACCGTGCAGATAGGCCAGCGAAAGGCTCAACCGTTCCGTCGGGAAGAACGTCAAACCGGTCGAGGCGATGTGCTGGCAAATCAAGGGTGAAGCGGCGTTGAAAAATACTACGTCGGTGTCGATCGGGTTCTCGTTGAATTCATATCCGAACCGCAGCAAGAGCCGCTCGGTCGCCCGATACTGGGCCCCGAAATGGGCCGAAACGATGTTGTTCCACCCCAATCCGGTCACCGCGCCGGCGGCGTCGTATCCGGCGGGGTCGCCAAACCCGGCCGTATTCCCGTAATCAAAGTAACGCACGTCTAGGGCCAGCAACCATCGCTCGAAGCCGGTGTAGGCGGTCCCCAACGAAATAATCATCGGGTAGTCGACGTTGACTTTTTCCAAGCGCGGCAGTCCGGCCTCGGTGCAGGTGTTGTAACGGAACGGCTCGATCCATTGCGTGCTCTTGAAGCTCAGCCCATATTGCCATCGGTCGTTTGCCGCATAGTACAGTCCGACGTGGAAGCCGCCCCCCCAGGAATATCTCGTGGCGCAACCCGCCGGATACCTGGCGGCCCCGCTGCCGTCGCCGTCGTCGGGCGCGGCGAAACTCAACGGATCGGCCGACAGCCGGGCCAGCATGATGGTCGGACTGAACCCGACCGAGAGCTTGTCGGTCAACTGGTAGGAGACCGTCGGCACAATTTGGTAAAACTGCACGTCGGCGAAGACGTGTCCAAACCCGCCGATAGCGCCGGGCTGATTGCTCTGGGGAACCAGTATCGGATTGCTCAGGTCGGCGGGATAATTGGCGGTGTATCCGGCGATCCCGAACATGCCGATGCCGTACGACCAACGGGAGCAATCGCACTTATGCACCCAAGCCATGCTGGGGATGGGCGCAACGCCCGGTTCGCCGCTCGTCGATCCGCCCAGGTTCACCGACGGCAGGCCGGGGCCAAAAGCGCCCTGCGAGATCGTCGACGCGATGTTCTCGGTGGGAAGCAGCAACTCCAACCCGAAGGCGACTTCGGAATACGCCAGTCCGCTGATCGACGCGGGATTCCAGAGCACTGCGCCTATCGAATCAATCGGCGCCGCCGTGGCCGCGCCTCCCATCGCCCGGTTGATCGGCCCCGCGCCATCCAAGGCGAGTCCTTGAGCGGATGCCCCCGCCGCCAACGTGAACACCAGTATAGATGCGAAAAACACGCTTCCAAATAGGGCTGTCGGCTTGACCACGGCTCTCTCCTGATAAGCTTGATTTTTATTGGCGGGGGGGGCGTGAATATAGTCAAACTCTTCGTCGAATATCGTCGCCGCAAATTGTAAAACGAGAGCGATTTTTGCGGATTTTTCGGATTTTTTCACCTCCCCCCAAAGGTGTCTGATATCGGGTGCATTTCCCCCAATTACGCTGTTTTTTCGCGTTTTTTTGACAAAAAACAGGCCAATTTCATGCCCGAACGCTGATGATCGCCAAAATCGGCATCGGTTCGCGGAAGCTGCCTCCTTCCGCCTTCAAAACTGTTTGCGCAGGCGGAAAACCTTCGCACATCCGCATAATTAGCTCGCAAACCGAAAAAAATGGGGGTAATTACAGTAAAAATACTGGTATTTTCGGCCGGCAACCGCTAGCATCTATGGCCATGAAGTCTTCTCTTGATCCATCAATCACCATTCTATTCGAGAATTCGCCATGAGACCAAAGTCGCGGTTGTACGAGGAATACGCGATCCCCACCGAAGGCAAGAACTTCCTGTATGCCGTGGCAATGATGCCGAAGCAGCCGCGGCGCGTGGTTTTCATGCCGCCCCTGATCGGGGCCGGCGCCGCGCAAGCCCCGGTGACGTTTCGCAACATGACCCGCCACGGCTGCATCCTGCTCTCTTTCCAATATCGAGGACATCCCCATTGCTCGGGCGTCTTCGATCTCGATTCGAGCGTCGTCGATACGGAATACTCGATGCATTGGGCGAAGAAATACGCCGAGGATCGCGGTTTGCCCCTGCACGCCCTGACGCAGTGCTACGGCACCGTTCCGCTGCTTGCCCAGTTCAAAGGGGGCGACTGCGAAGTCGTTTTTAAATCGATTAGTCTCGGTTCCGCGCTGGTCCAGATGGACCAAATCATGCAAATCGACGATTTCGTTTCGTACCTGTCGCGCAATCTTGGGATCGAACTGGATCGGTCGTCGTTGTTGACGGGTTTGATCGAGCACAAGTTCGACTGGAACGGTCCGGCTTGCAGGGGAGCGCTGACCGAATACCTGACGGACGTGTTTCCGGAATTGAAGGTAACGCGGGAATCGTTCGAGGAACTGTCGTACGAGCGATTGGACTTGGAAAGTACGCTCTTGCAATTTTTGCAGTCGCGGTATTTCGACAACGTCGGCGTGCCACGCTCCATCCCCTGCCATCTTTTCGTCGGATTACGCGATACTTTCATGAAACTCGACACGCGGGAAGGGCGCCAGCGCTACGAGCGCCAAGTCCGCAAAATCATTCCTCACGCCGTGGTGCATTATTACGACATCGATCATTTCGGCCGCGGCCCGGGTCGAGAACCGCTGATCGAAGTAATGGCGGACGTCTGCGAGCAAAGCGAAACGTCGTCGGTAAACGTGATGAATAATGCCAAACCGTCTTTTTTCGGGGTGCGCGTAGATGAAACCGTTGGTTCGATTTTGGAGTGAGCGGTATCGCGTCGATCGTGCCTTGGAAGACGATTCCTGGCTGCGCGACCAGCTCAACCGACGCATCGTCGGCCCGTTGCTGAACGCATTTCCGCGGGCGACGAGGCGGTTGTTCGCCCTCAGCCGTGGCGAATTGGCGCAAAGGCTGTGCGTCGACATGGAAGGCGGATCGTATCGGGCCCTTCGCGCGATGTACGAATTCGCCGATCCGCAACGGCGCGGCGACGTCCTCAACCGGCTGTTGATGAGGTCGCCGGCGGCAAAGGCGGCCCGAAATCGCCGCTTGATCGCCGAACGATTGCTCGAAGAATGTCTGAATAATCAACCGGCGAACGCGCCCATCCTGGTGCTGGCCCTCGGCGGCGGAGACGGCCGCATCGAAGCCGAGGCCATTTCTCGCTCGGCGAGGCGGAACGTCTACTATTGTTCCTTGGACAAAGACGCGGAAGCCGTGGAAGAGAACCGGCGGGTCATGCGACTACACGGCTTGGACGAACGGGGATTCGTCTTCACCGGAAACGCTGCCCGGGAAGGCGATTTGCAGGCGGTCCTCGAAGCCGCCAGGCGCCGCTTCAACATTCCTTTCGATGGAATCGGAATTGCCGTATGCCACGGCATCGCCGAATACATGGACCTTGAGACCCGCGGCAACGACACTCTCGCGCGGATGTTGAGGGCGGTCCTCGACGGGATGCGGACCGAGGGAAATCTCATCATCAGTCACACCGACTTTCACGATCGCGTAAGGTTCGTGGAGCGCGGATTGTGCTGGCGGATGAGGCTTCGAAGCATGAAAGAATTGGAAACCGAGGTCGAAAACGCCGGCTGGCAGATTGTCGTCTGCGAACATGAACCAATGCGATTGATAACCATGTGCATGGCCGTTAAATCGGACGGCAAGCGCCTGCGAGTGGACAGCCCCAGCCGCCTGAAGCGACTACGCCGGCTCGAATCGCCCGAGCCTGTCGGCGCTCCGGCATAATTCGCCTGTGCCACGAAACTCGCTCCGGCCAAGGCGCGAGCGAAGGAGCAACCTATAGCAGGCGATGGCAGGCGCCCCTGTTCGCGGTTCGGGCCTGTCTTTTCTCCCCGCGTCGGACGACGTTCGGCGCGTCCATCGTCCATGGGAATTGTGCGGAATACTCGGCGCGCGAATAATCATCCGACCGACGCTTTTACGCGCGGCGCCTCGCCCGAATAACTGTTTCATGCGGCACAACCGCACCGCGTTCAATCGACGTTACCATCCCAACCATGCGAAGCTGGAGTTGCTCAATGAGTATCGGAAGAGCTATGTTTACGAAGGAAGTTTTCGCATGGGAAGCACCATCCACACCAGCACGGAATCCGCCTCCGCGGCATTGCCGCCCGTCCCGCCGATTGAGCAGCGGTTAATCGGCAAGCGTTACCTCGTTGCCCGAACGCTCAAGCCGGACCCCGCCGCGGAACACCTGCTCGCCTTGGACTCCGTCACCGGCGACTCGGTCGCGATCCGTTTGTTGCCGATCTCCACGCTTCCACCCGGCGCGCGGACCCGGTTGGAGCGCGACGCCGAATTGCTTTCCAAACTGAGCAACCCATGTTTGGGCGGCCCTTTGCGAACCGGCCAAGAGTCGGACCAACTGTATCTCGTCCGCCCCTATTTGCCGGGAATTACGCTCGGCCAACGTCTGATTCGCGGACCGCTCGACTTGCGGGAAGTATTTCTCGTCGGCCGCTGCTTGTTTTCCGCCTTGAAAGACGCGCATTCGCAAGGGGTGTTGCATTGCAATATCCGGCCGGAAAACGTGATCGTCGACGAAGGTGAACCGCTGAGCGTGGCCGTGCTGACCGACTTCGGTTTGGGTTATCAAGCGACCACGGGCAAAGCGACGGCCCAGGACTCGATGGAAGCCGCTTTGTACAGTTCGCCGGAGTACGCCGGGTCGTTGAATTACGAAATCACCGAGGCCTCGGACCTGTATTCGGCGGGGATTGTGTTGTTCGAGTGTTTGGCGGGCCAACCGCCGTTCCGCGGCGACAGCGTCGGCGACACCTTGCTGCGGCACATGACGGCCCGCGTCCCCGAGCTGCGCACGATCGGCTGGCATATCCCCCGCGTCGTGGACGAACTGGTGCAACGGCTGCTGCACAAAGATCCGCGCGACCGTTACCAGAGCGCCGAAGCGGTGTTGACCGATTTGAACGCCATCGCGGAGGCCGTGCAAGGCGGCGCGGCCGACCCCACCCTGGTCGTGGGGATCAGCGACCACAGGTCCACTTTGACCGAGCCGGCCTTCGTGGGCCGCCAACGGGAACTGGCGCGAATCGAGACGCAGATGAGCCGTGCCATTGCCGGGGAATCGGGCGCCGTCGTCTTGGAAGCGGAATCGGGCGGCGGAAAGTCGCGCCTCATGGAGGAAGTCGCTCTCCGCGGCGAAGAGGCGGAAATGTGGGTGCTCCGCGGACAGGGGTCGCAACAAATCGGCCAGCAGCCGTATCGACTCTTCAGCGGCATCGTTGACAACCTCGTCGCCGAGTCGAAAAAAGACCCTGCCTTGTCGCAATTCCTTTACAACGGCTTGGGCGACCACGTCAATTCCCTTGCCGACGCGCTGCCGCGACTGGCCGAGGAGCTGGGCTGGAAGACCTCGAAAGTGCTCGGCCCCGCCGATTTCGCCGAGACCCGGAGCATCCAGGCGCTGGCCGCCCTGTTCGAGTTGCTCGGCTTGAGCGGGCGGCCGGTAATGATTGCCCTCGACGACTGCCAGTGGGCCGACGAGGTCACGATCAGGGTCTTGGCCCATTGGCAATCGAATCGTGCGTCGTCGCATCAAGACCGCTCGGCGGTCCTGATGATCGTGGCCTATCGCACGGAAGAAGTGCCTAACGAACATCCCTTGCGCAAGCTGCAATCGTGGTTGCACCTTACGCTGGTCCCCTTTACCGACGATGAGGTGCGACACCTGATCGAATCGATGGCCGGACCGTTGCCCGCCGAGGCGATCGACGTCGTCGCGCGTTTCTCCGACGGCAGTCCTTTCATGGCCTCCGCGGTGCTTCGCGGAATGGTGGAGTCGGGCGCGCTGGTGGCCGAACCGGCGGGCTGGCGCATCGAGCCGCGCGCCCTGGCCGACCTGCGCTCCTCATCCCAGGCCGCCGGGTTCCTCTCCCGGCGTCTCGATCTCTTGCCGAATGACACGCTCGATCTGATGACCAAAGGCGCAATCATCGGCAAAGAGTTCGATCTCGATCTAGTCGCGAAGATCGCCAAGATGCCTCTCGATCAAGTCGAAAACGCGCTGGAGGAGGCCCGCGCCAGGCATTTTATCTGGTCGCAGCACGAAAGCTCGAAATGCAACTTCGTCCACGACAAAATTCGCGAGGCCTTGTTGTCTCGGCTGGAACCGTCGCGCCGGCGAGAGCTGCACCGCGAAATAGCGAACCTTCTACAAAAAGAAGCCCCGGATAGGATATTCGATCTGGCCTATCACTTCGACGCGGCCGGCGAAATAGCACAAGCGCTCCCCTACGCGCTGACGACGGCCGAGCAATCCCGCAAACAACACGCCCTGGAAATCGCCGAACAGCAATTCCTGATCGCGAAACGGGCCGAAAGCCTGGTCGACAAAGCCACTTGGTACATAATATTGCAGGGACTCGGCGAAGTGCTGATGCTTCGCGGGCGATACGACGAAGCCCGAAAAACGCTCGCCTCCGCAGCGGAAGTTGCCGAGGGAAAATACGCGATTGCCCAAATCACCGGCCAACTGGGGGAATTGAACTTCAAACAAGGAGAAATGGCCAAGGCGACCCATACCTTGGAGGACGCGCTGCGCGTTCTAGGCGAATCGTATCCGCCGCGCTTTCCGTGGGCACAGGCGCTTTTGTTGTGGGAAGGGATCGTTCAGGTCGCGCATACGCTTTTCCCCCGCCTCTTTTTGCATCGCAAACGACGAGGGCTTTCGGAGTTGGTCTTGCTCAAGCTCCGCCTGCACACGCGATTGGGGTATACATATTGGTTCACGCAGGGCAAGGTGATGACCTTCCTCGTGCATCTGCGCGGATTGAATCTCGCCGAGCGTTATTGCCCCACTCTGGAATTGGCGCAGTTCTATTCCGAACACGTGCTCGGCATGACGGTGTTTGGACTGTTCAACCGGGCTTATTCCTATGCGAGAAAATCCTTGGAGATTCGGCGTTCCTTGGGCGATACGTGGGGGCAAGGACAATCGCTCAGCTTCCACGGCTGCGCGTTTTACGCCGCTTCCCGGTTCGAAGATTGCATCGAAAAATGCCGCCAAGCCGTTCGCCTGCTGGAGCGCACCGGAGACCACTGGGAGGAAAGCATCGCCCGATACCAAATCGCGGCCTCTCTCTATCGGCTGGGAAGATTGCGCGAAGCGATGCAAGAAGCGCAATACATGCACCAGTCGGGAATGGAGCTTGGCGAAGCCCAGGCCGCCGGCATAAGCATGGACGTTTGGGCAATGGCCACCGGCGGCAGGGTGCCCGAAAAAATCCTCGAACAGGAAGTGAATCGTTCTCGCCCCGACGCCCAGGGAAAAATCCAAGTCCTCTTGGCCAAGGGCGTCCAACTGATGGGAACCGGTCAATACGAGCAAGCGACAGCCGTCTTCCAGCAGGCCGTCGATATCGGCGATCGGCAACTCGGACTGGCGAACGCCTACACGGCTTCAAATCGGCCCTGGCTGGCCACCGCCCTCCGACGACTGGCGGAAACCGACGACGGCGCGACTCCCGCCAGACGCCGACTACTGTTGAAACGCGCCGAGGAAGTCGCGCGCCAAGCGGCGCGCATCGCGAAACGGCTCCAAAACGAACTCCCCCATGCGCTCCGCGAGCTGGCCCTGATCCGAGCAATGCAGGGCAAGACCCGGCGCGTCCGACGTTTGTTGGACAAAAGCCTTGGCGTCGCCGAACGGCAACACGCTCGATACGAATACGCGCAGTCTCTGTTCATCCGCGGCAAATTAGGCCGAGAACTCGGTTGGGTAAAAGCCGACGAACAGGTCCGCGAAGCCGAGGCCATGCTCCGGGAAATGACCATCCCGGCGGAAATCATCGACCCCGGAAAGCCCGGCCCGGCCGAACCCGTCACCCTTTCCTTGACCGACAGGTTCGATACGGTGTTGGATGCGGGTCGGTCGATTGCGTCGGCGCTTTCCCGCGACGCCATATTCAAAGAATCCGCCGCAGCCGCGATACGCCTGCTCCGCGTGGAGCACTGTTCGGTGCTGGAGATCGTCGGGGAACGCGGCAACGAAGTGTTCAAACCGATAATCGGCCCGCCCGTGGAAGGGTTCCGCGTCGCCCGCCTGCGCGAGGCCTTGAAAGCAGGCAGGGCAATAACCTTCTCCCAAGCCGCCGGCGAGGACGACGCCGGCGCGGCGAACGCTCACGAAGACCGCTCCGCTCTCTGCGTGCCGGTTCTCGTCCGCGGCCGGGCCGTCGCTTGCCTGTACGCCGCGCACGAACGAGTGCACGACCTGTTCGGCCCCGACGAAGAACGGCTGGCGGATTTCACCGCCGCCATCGCCGGCGCCGCCCTGGAAAACGCCGAAGGCTTCCGGCAACTTCAAGAATTGAACGAAACCTTGGAACAGAAAGTCGCCGAGCGCACCGCCGCCGCGGAATCGCGCGCCCGCGAATTGGCCGCCTCCAACCGCGAGTTGGAATTGAAGACGAACGACCTCCGCCGCACGGAGGAACAACTGCGCGTGGCCAAGGAGGCGGCCGAAGCCGCCAACGACGCAAAAAGCAAGTTCCTCGCCATGATGAGCCACGAAATCCGCACCCCCATGAACGGCATCATCGGCATGGCCGAACTGGCGTTGGCCTCCCAGCTTACGCTCGAACAGCAACATTATCTAAACGTCGTCAAGCTCTCGGCCGATTCCTTGCTGAGCCTGATCAACGACATCCTCGACTTCTCCAAAATCGAGGCCGGTCGAATGGAGATGGAAAACATCCCCTTCGACGTGCGCGAAGTGGTGGGAGATGCCACTCAGTTGCTCGCCATCCGCGCCGCCGAAAAGGACGACGACCTCTTCTTCCGCGTCGCGCCCGACGTGCCGGAAACCCTGCTCGGAGACCCGGGCCGTCTGCGGCAGGTCATCGTCAACCTGCTCGGAAACGCCGTGAAGTTCACCGAACACGGCGAAGTCTTCGCCGACGTTCGCCTGCAACGACGATCGAATGACTCCGTTGTCATCCATTGCGCGGTGGCCGACACCGGCATCGGCATCCCACAAGACAAACTCGATTGCCTCTTCGAGTCGTTCAGCCAGGTCGATCGCTCGACCACGCGGCGATTCGGCGGCACAGGGCTGGGGCTGGCGATCTCCGCAAAGCTGGTCGATTTGATGAACGGCAATATCTGGGTGGAAAGCGAAGTGGGAAAAGGGAGCACGTTCCATTTCACCGTCGCGTTCGAGACGGCCGATAAACAACAACGCCGTCCGTTCGCGCCCCCGGCCGAACTCGATTCGTTGCCCGTCCTGCTCTACAACGAACATCCGCGAAAACTCGCGATCTACGAAGAGGCGCTGGCCCAATTCTCTATGGCCCCGACGGCCGTCGCCGATCTGGATGCGGCCTTGGCCGAATATGACCGCGCGGCGCGGGAAAACAATCCGTTCCGGCTGGCGGTCATCAACGACGGCCGGAAAAATTGCTTCGCCTTGATCGACCGAATCCGCGGCGGCCGCACAACCAACGAGTGCGCGGTAATCGTACTGATTCCCGCGGGAAAGGCCGACATTCCGAATTCCTACCGCCAAATGACGGGGGTCCGGTTCCTGACCAGGCCGGTCAAGTATTCGGAATTGATCGACGCGGCGACGACGCTGCTCGGCTGCGGACGACCTGATTCGGCCGGCAACGATAAATCCACGAAGAGCGTCCGACCGCTCCACGTGCTCTTGGCCGAGGACGGGCTGGTCAACCAAGAAGTCGCCGTCGGGCTGCTCGAAATGCAAGGACACAGCGTCGACGTCGCCGACAACGGAAAGGAAGCCCTCGACGCATTGCAGCGAAAAGCCTACGACGTCGTGCTCATGGACCTGGAAATGCCGGAAATGGACGGCATGGAAGCCACCGCGGCGATCCGAAAAAAGGAACGAACCAACGGCGGCCACACGCCCATCGTCGCCATGACGGCACACGCCGTTAAGGGTTTCCGCGAGCGGTGTCTGCGTGCCGGCATGGACGACTTCATCACCAAACCGATCAAACCCGAGGAATTGTTCAAGGTCGTGCAAGACGCCGCGGACAAACGCCTTTCCGTCCGCAATCCGTAGGGTAGTACAAGCTTCAGGAGCGTAAGGTGCGTGAAACGCGCCGATCACATCGGTCCGATTTTTTCCGAGATGCACAGGTTGCCGTCCGCGAACGTATCTGCCATATTTATTTTGCGGCTCTAACAATACTCCCCTCTCCCGCAAGCGTGAAAAGGGCCGGGGGCGAGGACGGTATGGTTTTGAAAGAGGTCCTTATATAATATCCGGTCGCCGAGGCGAATTTTTTGCGAGAGTGGCGGAATTGGCAGACGCGCTGGACTTAGGATCCAGTGGGGAAACCCGTGCGGGTTCGAGTCCCGCCTCTCGCACCTTCAATAATAGCAAGGACTTACGAAAAGACTAGTGTAGTGCGTCATCCAGATGTGACTTTATCCAATGCCGCGCGGGCGCGGCGAACTTTTTCCAAAATGGCGTTGGCTTTGGCAGTCCAAACAAAACCTTGGGAATTGGCGTTGTGATGTTCGATGTACTCACCAATTGTAATCGTTCACAGGGGACTGTCCCGATTTTCGCGGTTCACCGCGAAAATGGGACTGTCCCCCTCGGCGGTGAAGGGGACAGGCA